>DRKS01000006.1 GCA_011051655.1 Sedimenticola sp. | reverse complement strand
GCCGGCCGCCGCTGCCAACAACAACATCCTCAACCGCCGCTGGCTGGAAGAGTTTGGCGGCCTGCTCGGGATGCGTGTGACCGATCTTATCGGCATGGAGGGCATCGAGGCCAAGCACCTCATCAGTTACACCTATCCCAGCGACGAGGAACTACAGCGGGTCGGTGTGACCGGGCTTTTTCTCGGGCACTACATCCCATGGGATGGCATCTCCAACTCCCTCATCGCCCAGGCGAACGGCTTCACGACCTATGACAAGGTGGTCGAGGGGTCGATGGTCAACTACGAGAATCTGGACAACCATCAGACCGGGATCCATGATTACTTCAAGTTCCTGAAGTTTGGCTTTGGGCGAGCGACGGACCTGGCCTGCCTGCACATCCGCCGTGGGCGGCTTACCCGCCAGGATGGGCTCGATGCCGTGAGGAAGCTCGATGGCCTCTTCCCCTGGGAGTACCTCGGCAAGAGCCTGGAGGACATCCTCAGGCCACTGGATCTTTCGGTGGATGAATTCATCCGCATCTGCGACCGCTTTACCAACAAGAAGATCTTCCGGCGTGATGCCGCAGGTGCCTTGTTGAAGGACAGCAAGGGCAATCTTACCAAGATCAATTACGACAACCCATGAAGGTTGGCGTTGTCGACTACGGCGTCGGGAACCTGGGGTCGGTGGCGCGGGCATTGGAAGAGTTGCGGGCGAGGCCCGTACTTATTGATCATGTCAGCGACATCGCCATGGCCGACAGTCTAATTCTCCCGGGAGTAGGCGGTTTCAAGGAGTGCAAGGCATTGCTGGACGCCGCAGGTTGGACAGAGGCCCTTCGTGAGGCGGCTCTGGTGCGCGATACGCCGCTACTCGGTATATGTCTGGGCATGCAGCTACTTGCCGATTTCGGCATGGAAGGCGCCAGCGATGCCGCAGGTACGCCGGGCCTTGGTCTGATTCCCGGGCAAGTGCAAAGCCTCATAAGCCTGGGTTGCGCTGCTCGTATTCCCCACATGGGCTGGAATTCGGTGAGCTGGTATCCGCCCTCCACCCTCCTGTCTGGCATTCCCAGTGGGACGGATTTCTACTTCGTACACAGCTATGCCTTCGTGGCAGAAGACCCAGGCAATATTATAGCTGTAACCGACCACGGCATCCCTGTGACGGCCGTCATCGGCAAGGGGCGGATCTGGGGTACGCAGTTTCATCCGGAGAAGAGTTCCCGAGCTGGCTTGCGGGTGCTCAGGAACTTTATTGAAGGCGCCTCGTGCTGAAGGTCCGCATCATTCCGACGCTCCTCTGGAAACAGTTAGGCTTGGTGAAAGGCGTTGGCTTCGACAGCTGGCGGCGCGTGGGCCCGGTACTGCCCGCCATCAAGGTCTATAACCAGCGTGAAGTGGATGAACTGGTGCTGATGGACGTCGCCGCCCACGCATTCGGTGACGAACCTGATTACGAGTCTGTCTCAGAATTCGGCCAGGACTGCTTTGTGCCCCTGACGGTGGGCGGCGGAATCGTGTGCCTCGACCAAGTGCAGAAACTGCTGCGAGCCGGAGCGGACAAGGTGGCCGTGAACACCGCCACCTATGCGAATCCGGAGCTGGTTTCTGCCATCGCGAGCCGCCACGGTACCCAATGCGTGGTGGCGAGCGTGGACGTGCGTCGCCGGGAAGCAGGTGGCTGGGAATGTTTCAGTCATGCCGGTCGCGAGCCCACGGGGCGGGATGTGGTGGGCTGGGTTAGGGAACTGGAGGACCGCGGGGCCGGCGAGATACTGCTCACCTCCATCGAGCGCGATGGCACCATGGGTGGCTATGACCTGGATCTTGTGGCTGCAGTGGCATTGGCTGTGACGATTCCCGTGATCGCCTCTGGCGGTGCCGGGAACTACCAGCATATGGTGGATGCTGTACTACAGGCTGGTGCTTCCGCCGTTGCGGCCGCAAGTATGTTCCATTTCACCGAGCAGACCCCTGCTGAGGCCAAGAAGGCCTTGGCAGCAGCCGGCATTCCAGTGCGGCAGAACTTTGTCCCCGTCATGGAAAAGGCCCTGTGATCCGGGTTGCCTTCCGCGTTGATTCCTCGCGCCAGATCGGCTCGGGCCACGCCATGCGTTGCGCCACGCTGGCCGGCTTGCTGCGGCAGCGGGGCGCCGAGGTGGTATTCGTCTGCCGAGAGCTCGACGGCAACTATTGCGACTGGCTCGAGGCGCAGGGCCATGCCGTGCACAGGCTACCGGTGCCGGCTATCGGCGAGCCGCTCGATGGGCGTCTGGCCCATGCCACTTGGCTGGGCGTGACGCAGGCGCGAGACAGCGCCGAGACACGGGAGGCACTGGCCGGCGGCACCTGGGACTGGCTGATCGTTGACCACTATGGCCTCGACGCCGAGTGGGAAACTGCCATGCGTCCCACGGCCCGACGCATCATGGCGATCGATGATCTGGCTGATCGTCGGCACGATGTGGACTTGCTGCTTGACCAGAATGTCGTAGAGGGTGTCAATGACCGCTACCTTGGCCGGGTTCCAGAGCATTGCGGACTATTACTCGGACCGGCTTTTGCGCTATTGCAGGCTGTGTATGCCCAGTTGCATCAGGCTTCCCGCTCGCGGGCGACGCCGATGCGGCGGCTGTTCATATTCTTCGGGGGTGTGGATCCACAGAACCTTACCGGCTTGGCATTGCAGGCTGTTCGCATCCTTGGGCGAACCGATCTGACTGTGGATGCTGTGATCGGTGCCAATAACCCACATGCGAATGTCATACGTCGAGTTGCTGCCGAGGTGCCGCAAGTACGGCTGCATTACAACCTGCCGTCTCTTGCGCCCTTGATGGCCGAAGCGGACTTGGCAATCGGCGCTGGCGGAACCGCAAGTTGGGAGAGATGTTGTCTCGGACTCCCCTCGCTGATCATTACGTTTGCTGCCAACCAAGTTCCACTTGCAGTTGGCTTAAGCAACTTATGTTTGGCGAGATGGCTGGGCGAGGCCGGCAAGATCGATGCCCAGGTGTTGAGTCATGCGATCTCTGAGGCACTCGACGATGAGGCGTTGCTGGAATACTCGGTGCGTTGCCATGCTCTAGTCGATGGCCGCGGGGCTGAGCGGGCAATTTCAGTCATGCAAGCAAGCGGTGACCTGGAGATGCATTTGCGACCAGCCATCGCTGGCGATGAGAAATTGCTGCTCCGATGGGCGAACGACCCTCTGGTTCGACGTAATGCTTTTGACCAGAATGCGATCGATTCGGCTACACATCACCTCTGGTTTCGCGATCGCTTGTCGGAAGTGGACCGTTTCCGAATCTTCATTGCTGAAACGCAGCTAGGCATTCCCGTAGGGCAAGTCCGGTTCGAGAGGCAGAAATCTTACTGGTCCATAGACTATTCGCTCGATGCAGCATTCCGTGGCGCTGGATTGGGGAAGAGGTTGCTGGGTGACGCCTTGGCGGAATTGGCTCGCCAAGAACCGAATAGCCAGCTTCTGGCGCGTGTCAAGCTTACGAATCATCCATCGCGCCGCGTCTTCGAGTCCTTGGGTTTTGTGAGCAGTAATAAAGGTGGAATCATGGTCTTCTCCCGTGCAGCTGCCGATCAAGGTGAGAACTAATGGCGGCCGACATGATAACTGTCATCGCAACCCCCCATGCTCGCTACGACTGCCTGGAGGATGCTCTGCGGCGGGAAAGGCTGGACTTTGTGCGCCTGCGCACGCCGGAGGAGCTAACGCCGGAGCGGCTGGCGGCCTTGCAGCCGCGCTATGTGTTTTTCCCCCACTGGTCATGGAAGATCCCGCCGGAGATCTTCCAGAACCACGAGTGCGTGATCTTCCATATGACAGACCTGCCCTTCGGTCGCGGCGGCTCACCCTTGCAGAACCTGATCGTGCGAGGTTTCCGCGAAACACGCTTATCAGCCTTGCGCTGCGTGGCTGAGATGGATGCCGGGCCGGTCTACCTCAAGGAGCCGCTGTCTTTGCTGGGGACGGCGGAAGAGATCCTCATGCGTGCGGCGCAACTGATGGCATCCATGATGCTGGCCATTGTCCGCACCAACCCGATGCCAGTGCCGCAGCAAGGTGAGCCGACGATCCTCAAGCGTCGCCGCCCCGAGGACGGCAACATTGCCGGGCTCGAAGATCTCAACCGGGTGTATGATTTCATTCGCATGCTCGATGCTGAAGGCTATCCGCCAGCCTTTATGGAGACCGAGCATCTTCGTTTCGAGTTCACGCGCGCCGCGCTGAAGCCGGGTGAGGTTCGCGCCGACGTGAAGATAGTCAGGAAAACCCCATGAGTGCGATTGGTAAAACTGTCCTTGTCATCGCTGCACATCCCGACGACGAAGCGCTCGGCTGTGGCGGCAGCATGGCGCGCTGGGCCGCCGAAGGCCGCACTGTACACCTACTGCTGCTGGCCGATGGCGAAGGTGCGCGCGGTGATGTTGCAGGCGCTGTCGAATTCGCTGCGCAGATGAAGCAGCGTCGGCTGGCTGCGGAGGCCGCTGCCGATATCCTCGGCGTGGCCTCGGCAACGCTGCTCGACTTTGCGGACAACCGTATGGATGGCGTGGAACTGCTGGATGTGGTGAAGGCAGTCGAGCGGATTGTCGCGGCAGTACAGCCGGAGAGCGTGCTGACTCACCATGCGGGCGATGTCAATGTCGATCACCGCATTGCGCACGATGCCGTGCTGACGGCGTGCCGCCCCCAGCCCGGGTACTGTGTGCGGCAGCTCCTCTTCTTCGAAGTGCCGTCGTCCACCGAATGGCGGCCGACCGGCTCGGCTCCACAGTTCGTACCGAACTTTTTCGTCGACATCACGGGTACTCTAGAAGTCAAGCAGCGTGCGCTTCAGGCTTACCGGGACGAGATGCGGCCCTTCCCTCATCCCCGCTCGCTGGAGGCGATCGAGGCGCTGGCCCGCTGGCGCGGTGCCAGTTGCGGCGTGGCGGCTGCTGAGGCTTTTGTGCTCGGCAGGCAATTGATATAGGTATGCGTATGAAGATAGCGAATCGATCCATCGGCACCGACAGTGCACCATTCGTGATTGCCGAGATGTCCGGCAACCACAACCAATCGCTGCAGCGCGCGCTGGATATTGTCGAGGCTGCCGCCGCCGCTGGCGCACATGCGCTCAAGATCCAGACTTACACCGCTGACACCATGACGCTGGATATCGCCGAGGGCGATTTCTATATTTCCGACGAAAAGTCGCTCTGGCACGGCCAGTCGCTGCACAAGCTCTACCAGCAGGCCTACACGCCATGGGAATGGCACGAGCCGATATTCCGCCGCGCCCGCGAGCTGGGAATGATCGCCTTCAGTACCCCGTTCGACGAGTCGGCCATCGACTTCCTTGAGGCACTCGATGTGCCCTGCTACAAGATTGCGTCGTTTGAGAATACGGACTTACCGCTGCTGCAGAAAGCCGCGGTGACCGGCAAGCCGCTGATCGTGTCCACCGGCATGTCGACATTGGCCGAGCTCGATGAGATGGTCCGAACGGTGCGTGCCGCCGGTTGTCGTGATCTCGTGCTGCTTAAGTGCACCAGCACCTATCCGGCCACGCCCGAGAACAGCCATATCCGCACCATACCTCACATGCGCGAGATGTTCGGCTGCGAGATTGGCCTGTCGGACCATACCGCCGGCATCGGTACGGCCGTGGCCGCTGTGGCACTCGGGGCCAGCGTGGTGGAAAAGCATTTCACGCTACGTCGCACCGATGGCGGCGTCGATGCTGCCTTCTCCATCGAGCCGGACGAGCTGAAGGCACTGGTGGTGGAGAGCGAGCGTGCCTGGCAGTCGCTCGGCGAGGTGCGTTATGGGCCGACAGCCGCGGAACGCACGTCGATGGTGTTCCGCCGCTCGCTCTACGTCGTGCGCGACATGAAGTCCGGCGATATGCTGACCTCGGACAACCTGCGTATAATCCGCCCCGGGCATGGGCTCCCTCCAAAATTCTATGATCTGCTTCTTGGCAAGAAAGTGAATCGTGATTTGGTTCGGGGCACGGCCCTTAGCCTGGATTTCATTGGATGACTCGGGCTGTCTCCATGAAAGAAGTGTTCGAGGATACAGGCATGTTCTCAATGGTTTCCGTGGATCCCTGGGGTTCGCCACTTGAGAGGCGGGAAGCCGTGGATTATTGCGATCGGCTGAGTGGTAGGATTATTGATGGCCTGTCGGAAGCTATCGAAGTGTATTCGGGAATTCCACTCAGCGAGAAGGGCTGGCGGCTGTTGTTGCGCCCCACTGTCAGCCTGCTTGTCATGAGTGCATATCATCACTACCTCAGCATCACAAAGGCGGTCGAGGGAGGTTATGCGCCGATATTTTTAGATATGTCAATCATTCCGCTTGCGGTGCCGGAAACTACTGCAGCGCTACAGGTCTACTTGTTTGGCGATGACTTCCACAAGCAGCTGTTGGTGGAGTTGGCTCCAATCGCCGGTTGGAGCGCAACTTCCGCCGCCACTGCCGAGGCGCAACCCGGTATCGCACCTGCTTCAGATCATATAGCGACAAGGCGGCATTCGATAACCGATATTGCGACCGCATGGCTAAAGCGCGGTCTTAAGGATCTTGTCAGGCGATTGTCGAGAGGATCGGAGTGCTATCTCTATAACATCAATCTGTCCTTTGCTGAAATTATACAGTTGCTAGTTAGAAGTGGATTCCGGATCGCTTACCTGCCCTTGACGAACCTCGCTCAAGTCGAGTGGCCATCGCCGGACCTGGAATGGCGCCAGTCGTCATGCCAGGCACTGCTTCGGCGCCTTGGCGGCCTAAATTCTTTTGAAGCCGCTGTTTGCCGCGTGGTGACAACGGCATTGCCGATCTGTCTGGCCGAAGGTCTTCCGCAACTCAAGCAGGCAGTGGAGTGCTATTTTCCTGTTCAGCCAAAGACGATAGCCAGTGGAATGGCGTGGGTCGCCGATGATGCTTTCAAGCTGTGGAGTGCGCAGGCATCAGATCGGGGGGCGCGACTTGTCAGTGCCCAACACGGCGGGGGGTATGGAATGCGGCAATGCCCGCCGCTATCGGAGCGTGTCGAGCACGATGTTGCAGATCAGTTCCTTGGGTGGGCCAGGCACGATGCTGAGAGTCGTCATATTGTCAAATTGCCGGTGCCACCCCACTTTTATCACAAGCAGCGGACCAGTACGACTCGCCAACTACTGCTTTATGTGGGTACTGCCGAAGCGCGGTATCCTTGTCAGATACAAAGCGTGCCTATGGGGGCGATGATGTTGGAGTATCTGGGGCGTCAGGCCGATTTTTTAGCTGGACTGATTCCGGAGTTGAGGCGTCACTGCTTGGTTAGACCAAATCCAAGTGATTTGGGGTGGCGCGGAGAGGCACGGGTAAAACGACAAGTGCCGTGGGTTATCTTCGATGATTTCAGCAGGACATATCTTGAGCGACTGCGCGAGGCACGTCTTGTTGTGATTGACAATCTCAACACAACATTTTTGCAAAGTATGGCTAGTGGAGTTCCAACAATTCTTGTATGGGATCCCGAGGTGTGGTCACTTAATGATGGTGTTCAAGAGGATTTTGCTAGGTTGGAGGATGTCGGCGTCTATTTCCACGATCCTGTGCAAGCAGCAAAAAAGGTCGCAGGCGTTTGGCAAGATCCACTTGGGTGGTGGGCGACTGATCCCGTTGCTGCAGCGGTGAATGACTTTCTTGATAAGTACTTTAATAGAGGATGCAACTGGAGCCGGTCGTGGGTTGCAGCCCTCACTCAGTGAGCATCCGAATACAGTCAGAAGTTCAGACGAGAATGCGAGGTATATCCGGGATGAATGGTTGAGGTGATGGCAAAGGTACTTAAGCACAGCATTCGTCTGCTACTTGATAAATCGCAGCTAGGCCGCCGGCTGCTGAAAGCCTATGGGCATTACAACCTGAGTCGGCAAGCGGCCAGTTTTGGCGACGCGAAGGCATTCTTTACGCATATCTACCAGACCAATCTGTGGGGTAGTGCCGAAAGTGCATCCGGCCCAGGGTCCACCGTAGGCTACACAGAGAATCTGCGTCGCGAACTTGCTGATTTGGTGCGACGACTGAATATTCGCCGGATACTTGATGCACCTTGCGGTGATTTCAACTGGTTCAGATTTGTCGATTTGCCGCCTGGAACAAGCTATGTAGGTGGCGATATTGTGGCGTCTCTCGTGGCGTGCAACCAGGAGCGATATGGAGACGATACCAGAACATTCTGCGTAATTGATATTCGTCACGACTTGCTTCCGCCAAGCGATCTTTGGATTTGTCGCGATGTACTGTTCCATCTATCGAATGCGGATATACGAAATGCCCTGGAGAACTTCGGTCAAAGCGACATCAGCTATCTGCTGACCTCGACGCATCCCACATGCAGAAGGAATTCAGATATTCCAACAGGATCTTATCGTGATCTGAATCTTGAGATCGAGCCATTCTGTTTTCCTCCCCCGGTGATTCGAATCGATGACTGGATTGACGGTTTTCCCGTGCGCCAAATGGGCCTCTGGAGGCGTGAAGACCTGATCTTCGCTGGAGTAGTGCGATGTGGCATATCCCATCATAGGGGTGAATTCGACAAGTGACTTCTATTCTCTTTGTGGCACAGAGTCCGACGCAAGGTGGTGTAGTTACCGTTCTGACCCATCTCTTGCGGCATTGGCCGCAACTAGATGCAGGGGGGGAGGAATGGCGGCTTATCCTTGTGCTTAACAAGGGGCATGGTGGGCTAGCGAAGTTCCGTGTGTTGGCTCAACAAAGACCGCTAACCATTATCGAGGCGCCGATGTGGGATTTGACACCAGGATTGTATTCGGGCGCCTACGGCAAGGGGCTGCGGTCATTGATGGTACGAGTTTTCCATCGTCTTTTTGCTCCCATCCAATGGCTATGGGCGACGGCTTTTTTTGCCCGTCTTTGCCAGCAATACGGGGTGGCCGTGTCGTTTTCCCACAACGGTGGTTACCCTGGGGGAATGTTTAATCGAGCTGCTGTGATTGGCGCCAAGTTGGCTGGGGTAAGGCGTAATTTCATGGTGATCCACGGCTTGGCAAGGCATCCGCGTTGGCTGACTTTGCCGGTCGATTGGGTCCATGACCGCTTAACTGAGTGGGCGACAACAGGGCTGGTAGCGGTGTCCTCCGCGTGTGCCCAGACGGTTAAGGCTGATAGATTCATCACGACTCTTCCCCTTGTCATTTACAATGGCGTCCCCGTCCGGGCACAGCGGTCACTACAGGAGTTTGTCAGGGAAGATTTCATCATTGGTTTTTTCGGTGAACTTAACCCGCACAAGGGCCTACATATCTTGGTGGCTGCGTTGCCAAAGCTGCCGGCAAGGGTGGGACTGCGAATCTTTGGGAAAGGA
Source organism: Sedimenticola sp. (assembly GCA_011051655.1). Classification (GTDB taxonomy): domain Bacteria; phylum Pseudomonadota; class Gammaproteobacteria; order Chromatiales; family Chromatiaceae; genus DRKS01. Next base: position 91,577 of record DRKS01000006.1, on the reverse strand, counting down.
AGCGAATGCTATGCTGATCGCTTGCAGGCGGAGGCTCTTGCTCTCGGAGTCAAGGATCGGGTTAAGTTTTGTGGCTTTGTCGCTGATGCGGCCGAGAAAATGGCGCATGTCGATGTTGTGGTTCTGCCTTCGATAGAATTCGAAAGTTTCGGTATGGTTCTTCTGGAGGCCATGCAAAATCGTAAACCTGTCGTTGTTTCCAATATCGGAGGGATGAAGGAAATAGTTCAACATGGTGCCACCGGTTACGTTGTGACAGCCGGTAGCGAAGAGGCATTGGCTGGAGCCATTCTCAAACTGGTGAATGACCGTGGCTTGGCCGATCGGCTTGGGGAGGCAGGCTATGAGAGGTTGCAATCACATTTCTCGGTGGAACGTATGGTGTCCGCCTACGTCGCCTTGGCCAGATAGTCATACTGGAGAATTATGCAGAACGAAAACCCATTTCTTGCCGACAGGATTCGCGGAATGTATGCTAAAAATTGCAGGATGGACGATCTGCTCTGGAGTTACGATGGGCGTCTGAACGACATCGGTGAGATCTCGACGGCAAAGCTGTGGGATTTCAAGGCAAAGGTGATGCTGAAGACTTTCATCGAGAAGGAGGCGCGTTTCCGCTTGGTTTCGAGATTAATCGACCACAACAGCAGCATACTCGATTGGGGTATCGGCACCGGTGAGGTCTACGAACTGATGCGCAACAAGGATAACTACGTGGGCATTGATGTTTCCACGGAGTTGGTCAGGCGCATGCAGACATTATATCCGGATGGACGGTTCCATGTTCAAGACCTACGCACCGTCGACAGCAGTTCCACTGATCAGGTCTGCGCCCTCGAGGTTCTTGAGCATATCCAGGCGCCAATCTTGCCGAAGATACTGCTTGAAATCCATCGCGTCCTTCGTCCTGGCGGAGCTATTATCTGTTCGGTGCCGCTGTACGAGGAGCTTCAGTTCATGACGATATGCTGTCCGAACTGTGGCAGTTTGGCCAACAAGGAAGGTCATTGCCGCAGTTACACGCCAGGATTGATCGCGGCAGAACTCGAATTGGCGGGCTTTGCTGTTAAGCAGGTCGAGTTCGTGTGGACATCGTATCGGCATCCGTTGCTGAGAATACGCGAATGGCTCAAGCGTGCTGTGCGCTTCGCACAGCCGGTGAATGCAGTGATCCGCGCTGAAAAGACTGGCGAGCCACCGAAGTTCGGTATCTACGCGGGCTGATGCAGGGAGTACTGCGATAGCTAAGTGGGTCAATCCGGTCTTTGTGGTGGGGGCGGCGCGTTCTGGCACCACATGGGTGCAGTGCCTTGCCTGTGCTGGGGAGGGGTTCTTTTCCTGTCCGGAGACGCATTTCTTCGATGCGCTGCTACCGCAGGTTACCATAGGTGGCGGTTATCAAATGCACCGACCGCGCTATCTGCCGCAGAATCCTCATATCGATGAAGATCGCCTGCGGGGCATTATCGAAAAATGCACTCGAGGATTCCTGCGGGTGCCATCTGCGGCGTGGACAATGTTGGCAGCCGAGGCATCCGCAGGTACGTTGCGTGCAGACGTTCTGTTGGAAAGCCTGGTGGCCGCATGTTCGCCCGCTGATACTGTTCGGCGGCGCTGGGTGGAAAAAACACCAATTCATGCGTCGTACCTGGACCATGTGTTTGCGCTGTTTCCAGACGCAAAAGTGGTTTGCGTGGTACGCGCTCCTGAATCGGTCATGCAGTCGGCAATTCGTGCTTTCGGCGTTCCGGCTTCGGTAGTTGCGCTCGATTATTGGCGCAGCTACCGGGATGTCCACCTCTTTCTTGACAGTCATCCAGAGCGGCAAGTTGATATTGCGTTTATCGCCTATGAGCGACTGTTGAATGGTGACGAAGAGTTATTGGTATTGTCTCGTTTCCTCGGTATCGATGGAACTCGGCCGACGCAGCTTCGCGCGCGGGCAAAGTCGCTCTTCGAGAGACTTTACGGAGAGACTTCGCTGCGCAATGTTCAGGGCGGCATGTATGGCTCGGCGCCGGTTGCGGTGCCGCCGCCGGCAGCGGCATCGCTGCTGGCAGCGGTTCTGCGGCGCAAGTTGAAACTTGATATCGAGCCCGGATGCTGCACAGGCAATATCCATGGGTTCTTTGCTGTGCCTGCGCTGATCATCGATTTGGCGCGCGGAATAGGCCATATTCTTTGGTGGCGCGTCATCGACACAATTCAATTTATGCGCGCAAGGCTTCGGGGGAAGGGATTAACAAATGTTTAAGGGCATTTTTAATGGCAAGTCGGTCGTCGTCACCGGCCACACCGGCTTCAAAGGTTCCTGGCTCGCCGCCTGGTTGATCGAGCTGGGCGCGCGCGTCACCGGTATCTCCGATGCCGTGCCGACCTCGCCTTCGCATTTCGAGTGCGCCGGGCTCGGTGCCCATCTGACCGATGTCCGCCTCGACATCCGTGACCGCAAGGCCTTGCGTGGTGCCATCCACCGCGCGCGGCCCGATTTCGTGTTCCACCTCGCGGCCCAGCCGCTGGTGCGGCGTTCCTACCGCGAGCCGATCGATACCCTGGCCGTCAATGTCATGGGCACCGCGCACCTGCTGGATGCGCTGCGGACGGTGGACTGGCCGTGCGTGGCAGTGATGATCACCAGCGACAAGTGTTATGACAATGTCGAGTGGGTGTGGGGCTACCGTGAGACTGATCGCCTGGGCGGCAAGGATCCCTACAGTGCCTCCAAGGGTGCGGCGGAACTGGTTATCCGCACTTACGCGTGCAGCTATTTTCAGGAGCCTGATGGCCCCGTTCGCCTGGCGGTGGGACGGGCCGGCAACGTGATCGGCGGCGGCGACTGGGCCGAGGATCGTATTGTGCCGGACAGTGTGCGCGCCTGGGCCGAAAACCGGAGCGTCGAGATCCGCAATCCGCACGCCACCCGGCCGTGGCAGCATGTTTTGGAGCCCTTGTCGGGATATCTGACCTTGGGGGCTCAATTGGCGGTGCGGCCAGAAATGCACGGCGAGCCCTTCAATTTCGGCCCCTCGCCGGACCAGAACTTCAGCGTGCAGGCCCTGCTTGCTGCAATGGTGAAGCACTGGCCCGGTGCCGGGCATACGGTGGTGATGCAGCCTGGGGGAAGTCCGGAAGCCGGCCTGCTCAAGCTCGATTGCGACAAGGCCTTGTCCCTGCTGGGCTGGCGGGCGACGCTGGATTTTCCGCGGACGGTTGTCATGACGACGGAATGGTATCGACGTTACTACGAGCATCCGGGGGCCTCGATGCTCGACGTGACACGCGGGCAGATTGCGGACTACGTGGCCCTGGCGCGCGAAGGGGGGGCGGCATGGGCGCGATGATCAAGGGCGTCATGCTGACACCTTTGTCCATCGTTCCGGTACCCGAGGGCGATGTGTTGCACGCCATTCGGGCTGACAGCCCGGGCTTTCGCGACTTTGGCGAGGCCTACTTTTCGACGGTCGGCCATGGTCGCGTCAAGGCCTGGAAGCGCCACCGCAGGATGACGCTCAACATCGTGGTGCCGGTGGGCGAAATCCTCTTCGCGATCCACGACGACCGTGAGGGTTCGGTTAGTCGCGGACAGACGCAGTCGGTCATCCTGTCGAGGGATAACTACCGGCGGCTGACCGTCGCGCCAGGTCTCTGGATGGGTTTCCAGGGTCTTGAAGAAGGACTCAATCTGCTACTCAATGTTGCGGATCTGATGCACGACCCGGCCGAGGCCGACCGCCTGGCGCCGGAGGCCATCGCTTTTGATTGGGAGACTACGTGAAGACCATCATCCTTGCCGGCGGCTTCGGAACCCGCCTCGCCGAATACACTGATCTGGTGCCCAAGCCGATGGTGACCATCGGCGGTCGTCCCATCCTCTGGCACATTATGCGGCGCTACGCCGCTTTCGGTCACAAGGATTTCGTCGTCGCGCTCGGCTACAAGGCCGAGGTGGTCAAGGAATATTTCCTCAACTACCGGGCGCTGAGCAGCGATTTCAGCGTGGACCTGGGGACGGGCGCGGTAATGCCGCTGCAAGCCTCCGCGGTCGACTGGAGGGTCACGCTCGTGGATACCGGTGTCCGCTCCTTGACCGGTGGTCGTGTCAAGCGCTTGGCGAACCATGTCTGTGACGGTACCTTCATGCTGACCTACGGCGATGGCCTTGCCTCAATCGATCTCGATCGCCTGCTGGACTTCCATCGCCGCCACGGTCGGCTGGTCACGGTGACCGCGGTCCATCCCGCGGCGCGTTTTGGCGAGTTGACCATGAATGGCGACCAAGTGGTGGCCTTCAGCGAGAAGCCGCAGGTGCATGACGGATGGATCAATGGTGGCTTCTTTGTCTGCGAGCCAGCATTCCTCGATTTCATCGCAGGTGATGACACCGTGCTGGAGCAGGAGCCTCTGGAGCGGGTGGCCGCGGCCGGTCAACTCGTGGCCTATCGCCACGACGGCTTCTGGCAGTGTATGGACACCAAGCGTGACCGCGATGTCCTGGAGGCATTGTGGGAAAGCGGGCGGGCGCCTTGGCTGGCATGAGTAAGCCATCCCGCCTTCTGCGCCTTTCCAAGGCGAGCCTGGGCCCGGCCGAGCACAAGGCAGTGCAGCGTCCGCTGGAGCGGGCTTTCCTCGGCATGGGGAGCGAGGTCCGGGCCTTCGAGGAGGAGCTGGCGACTTATCTCGGCCGGCCGGTGGTCTGCGTGGTGAATGGCACGGCGGCTTTGCAGCTGGCCTTGCAGGCCTGCGGGATTGGCCGCGGTGACGAGGTGTTGGTGCCGTCGCTGACCTATGTCGCCTCCTTCCAGGCCATCGCCGCGACGGGGGCGACCCCGGTGGCCTGCGATATCCGCGAGGATTCATGCACGTTGGATTCAGCGGATGCAGGACGCCGGTTGACGGCGAGAGCGCGGGCCGTAATGCCGGTCCATTACGCCGGTGGTGTCGGCACCCTCGATGAGGTGTGCACCTTTGCCGCCGAGCATGGGTTACGTGTGGTGGAGGACGCGGCGCATGCCTTCGGCTCGACGCATCGCGGCGTGCCGGTCGGCGGCAGCGGCGACATCGCCTGTTTCAGCTTCGATGGCATCAAGAACATCACATCGGGCGAGGGTGGCTGTGTCGTCAGCGATGACGCGACAGTGTTGGCCCGTGTCCGTGATGCGCGGTTGCTAGGTGTGGAGAACGACACTGCAGCACGTTTCTCCAGTCAGCGCAGCTGGGATTTCGATGTCACGGCACAGGGCTGGCGCTACCACATGAGTGACATTATGGCCGCCATCGGCCGCGTGCAGTTGGGTCGTCGCGCTGAGCTTGCAGCTCGTCGTCAAGCGCTGGCGCAGCAGTATGTCGAGGCGCTACGCGGGCATGCGGAGATCCGGCCGGTGCTGCAATCCTTCGACACCGTGGTGCCGCATATCTTTCCGGTACGCATCATCGGCCTGCGCGACCGTGATGGTTTGCGTCGCGTATTGCGTGAACGGGGCATTGAGACTGGCGTGCACTACCGCCCGAACCATACGCTGAGCTATTTCACGCGCCCCGGGCAGGCGCCGTTGCCGGTGACGGAGAGGGTTTACGCGGAGCTTCTGACGTTGCCGTTGCATCCTGATCTTACTGCTACTGATATCGGTTTCATTTGTGATGCCCTGAACGCGGCGTTGGTCTGACGTATGCCAAAGGTATCCATCATCATGAACGGCTACAACGCCGGCCCCTACGTGGGAGCGGCAGTGGACTCAGTTCTGGCACAGACCTGGACCGACTGGGAGATCATATTCTGGGATAATCGCTCGACCGACGACACGGCGGAGGTCGTTCGCGGGCGCGCCGACCCGCGCATCCGCTACTTCCTGGCGGTAGATTTCACCCCGCTGGGACAGGCGCGCAACCTGGCAATTCGCGAGGCCCGCGGTGAGTTCATTGCCTTTCTCGATTGCGATGACCTGTGGCTGCCGACAAAGCTTGAGAGGCAGATGCCGCTGTTCGATGATCCCGATGTCGGGCTGGTGTACTCAGATACCATCTTCTTCAATGCGCGCGGCGATGAGCGGCGATCCTACAACGGCGTGCTGCCGGGGCGAGGCCGTTGCTTCCGCCAGTTGCTTGGCCGCTACTTCCTGTCCATGGAAACCGTTGTCTTGCGCCGGAGTGCGCTGGAGGCCCAGGACGAATGGTTCGACCCACGTTTCAACATGATCGAGGAAGCGGACCTGTTCCGCCGCATCGCCCACGACTGGGACATCGATGGCGTGCCCGAGGCGCTGGCGCGCTGGCGCGTGCATGCCAGCAGCTGGACCTTCAAGCATCCTGACCTGCTCCGCTCGGAATCGCTGCTGATGCTGGATCGGTATCGTATGCGTTATCCGGGATTCGATCGCGAATATGCGGGTGAGATCGCAACGCTCCTGGAAGTGATCGGCCTGACTGAAGCGCGGGATGCCTGGCTCAAGGGCGACAAATGGCCGCTGGTGCGCCATTTCATGGCGCAGCCGGGCCTCAAGCGGCGCATGCTGGCCCTGGCGGTGCTGCTATGGCCCGCCTCGCGCGCCGCTCTGGCATTGCGCCTGCGTGGTGACATTCTGCCTGACGAGTTGTTGTGACAATCCATGCTGGGCTCTTACATGCGCTGTGCGGGCGTGACCTTGGGGGGTGACATTGGAATACGTTAGTTGCGATTACTGCGGCAGCGATCAGGCGACCGTGGTAGTGCGCCAGACCGACAAGCTACATCACACTACGGACGAATATTTCACTATCGTCCGTTGCAATGTATGCGGCCTGCATTACACTAACCCGCGCCCGTCGCCTGCGGAGATCGCCCGCTTCTATCCTAGCGACTACAGCTTCCACGGTGCCACGCCGCGCTGGCGCGAACTCCTGTCCCGTCTGCTAGATTGGTGTGCAAATGGCCAAGTTGCTTGGCTAATAGGGTTGGTGCCTGCGGTCGGCCGGCGTCTGGCGGCTCGCGTTCGCCCGCGCATTCCCGACCCGGTCCTGGAGTATTACCGTAGAGGGGGGCAGGGTGCGTATCTGGACATCGGCTGCGGTTCGGGTAGGCATGCCCACTATTGGGGGCACGCTAGTTCCGTGGGTTCGTGCCAGCGATTCACTCAGGTTGCGGGGGTCGAGGCCTCCGCTGCCGCACGCGAGTTGTTGGCGCGCGAGGGGATCGATGTTTGGGGTGATATCGACCAAGTTCCGCTAGGACGCATGTTCGCTGTGATCCGCATGAACTGGTCTCTCGAGCATGTACATTCCCCCAGTCGTTACTTCCGCTTTATCGCTGAACGCCTGCTTCCCGGCGGGCGGGCCGTCATTGCCGTGCCGAACTATGAGGGGTTGATCTACCGTGTGGCTCCTGATTGCGTTGAGCTGCCGATCCACCTCTATCACTTCCGCGCGTGCGACATTGCAGCCTACGCTGATCGCTTCGGTCTTGTAGTCAAGGCGCAGCATACCTTTTCCTATCCGGAGATGTTTCGTGCTGCAGGCGACGCTGGCCTTCTGCCTACAGCCTTCGCCGATTATGGTGACATCTTCTGGGCACGTGCGATGATGAGGTCACTGAAGCCTTTTGATGATGCCGGTTGGGGCAATGACCTCTTGGTGGTAATCGAGCGCAACGGCCTATGATGATGCACCAGACCGGCGACGATTCAGTGTTTGCACAAATTAGCAACGCGAGGGTGATGGGGCATGCGTACCTCGTGGCCGGAACAATCATGGGTTGCACAGTGTGAATTTCGAGCAGTGGCTGCAGCAGGGGACGCCAGCGGCGACCCGGTTCTTCAGCCTGGCTCGCCACGCTTTGGTCGAGGCCTTGCGTCTGGCGGGCGTCGGCCGCGGCGATTCGGTGCTGCTGCCCGAATTCATCTGCCGTGACGTCCTTGCCGCGCTCGCCACGCTTGGCGCGCAGCCAGTCTGGTATCGGGTCAGCGCAAACCTGGCACCTGCCGACCCGCCAGACTCTTGGCCCGTGGCGCGCGCGTTCCTTGTCGTCAACTACTTTGGTTTTCCGCAGGCGCTGGAGCCCTTCCGCACCTACGCCGCCCGCACCGGAGCTCTGCTCATTGAGGACAACGCCCACGGCTTCCTTTCGCGCGATGCCGCAGGTGCCTGGCTTGGCCTGCGCGGTGACGCCGGTCTGTTCAGTCTGCGCAAGACATTGCCGCTGGCCGACGGCGCCGCGCTGGTTGTCGGCAATGTTGAACTTACAGAACGCTTGCCGCCACAGCTGATTGCCGGCGGCGACGGTTATGCCCCGGCCGTGCGATGGAAGGCGCGGCTACGGCGTTTGCCGCTGCTGGGCGTAACTGCACAGGTGGTGGTAACTGCACTGGTGCGTGGTCTGCGCCGATATCACAGCGGTCATGCCATTGCGCCGTCCGTTCCGGCGGCAGAGTGTGTGATTCCTCATCCGCCGGTACCGCACGCCGGGCTGATGGAAGCACTGGCGCAACTCAACGTCGAAGCCGAGATTGCGCGCCGCCGCACGTGCTACATTCAGGCCGAGCGCGCGGCGCACGGTTGCGGTATCGCACCCCTGTTCCCGAGGTTGCCGCCGCTAGTGGCGCCCTATTGTTTTCCCTTCCGTGCCGGTCCGGGGGCGGCGCTGGAGTGCATTAGGCGATGGGCGACGCGGCGAGGCTTTGATCTTATCTCCTGGCCGGATCTGCCCGGCGACTTTGCTGCGACTGCGCCGACCCACTATCGCGACGTGTATCTGGTGAATTTCCTATGGTGAACTGGACTGTATTCGAGGGCGCGGCAGCGGCTTGGGACGAGGTGCTGGCTGCCGTCGAGCCGGGCAACTTCTACCAGTGCCATGCCTGGGGCGAATACCGTGGGGGCATGGGCTGGCAGCCGCTACGTCTTATTGGCCGCAGAGGAGACGGCGCAGTCGTCACGCTGGCGCAGATGCTGCTGCGCCGGCGTCTCGGTGCTACCGTAGTCTGGATTCCCGGCGGGCCGGCGGGCGACACCGCGTGCTGGGCGCAGACGCTGCCGCAGATGCTGCGTGCGCGCTTCGGCGCAGCCTGTTACTGCCGTGTCAATTTGCTGCGCGAGGGTACAGCGGCAACTGCCGACACGCTACGCGGCTGTGGCTGGCGCCCGCCGAGCGCACGGTTGGGCACGGGCCTGTCGCTGGAGCTGGATCTGCAAGGTGCCGCCGCTGAGCGCCTGACGCTTGCCTCCCGCAACTGGCGCCGCAACCTGAGGCGTTCCACGAAATACGGCCTCTCGATCGAGCTTTGGCGCGAACCCGATCCGGCGCAGATGGTGTCGATTTATCGCGACATGGAGAGCTACAAAGGCCTCGCGGCGCAAAGCTCCGAGCAGGCCTTGGGTGCGATGGTCGAACGGCTCGGCCCGCGTCTACTGCTATTCCGCTGCCTCGACGACGAGGGACACCTGCTGGCGCTGCGCGCTGCTGGGCTCGCCGGCCCGCGCGCTTGGGATCTGCTGGCGGCGGCATCGCGCGCGGCGCGCAAGCTCTATGCGTCCCACGCTTTGTTCTGGGCCTTGACCGAAGCTTGCCGCGACCGCGGCGCGACAGCCTACGACCTTGGCGGGGCCGATCCGACGGGCAACAAGGGAGTGTTTGATTTCAAGTGCGGCAGCGGGGCGCACCTCATCGAATACGCCGGCGAGTGGGAATGGGCCGGCATACCGCTGCTGGCGCAGGCGGTCGGGATGATGATGAAATCCCGAGGACTGGTGGCATGAAGGCTTGGAAGGCCATATTGGCCGACGGTATCAGTGCTGCGTATGGGCATCTGCGCCCGCTGGGTGACGCTGCCGGCTGTCGGGTGCTGATGTATCACGCCCTCGGTACCAAAGTCGATGGCGACAAACTCCGTGTTTATAGCATAGAGCCTGCACGCTTCCGCCAGCAAATGGATTGTCTTACCGCGCTGGGGCGGGAGCGCATCGTCGGCCTTGATGCCGGTATCGAGGCATGCGCCGGACTGGTCATAACCTTCGATGACGGCTATCGTGACACGCTGACCGTGGCTGCACCGCTCTTGGTCGAACTGGGATTTCCCTTTAGCGTGTTCGTTGCGCCAGGTCTTGTCCGCAGCAGAGATCAGCGTTATCTGTCAGAGAATGAGCTGCGAGAATTGTCTTCTTTACCCGGCGTGAATATCGGTGCTCATGGAGATAGCCACTGCCGCCTGACAGATTGCGATGACCGCAAGCTATCCAATGAGCTGAGCTACAGTCGTGCCTGGCTCGAGGATGTCTTGGCAAGGCCCGTGACTACAATGTCGTATCCGCACGGTGCTGTTGACGGACGTGTCCGGTCGGCTGCTGCCGCTGCTGGTTATTCGTTAGCCGCCTGCAGCCGCTTTGGAGCTCACCCCAGCGGTGGCGATCCACTACTGATCGCACGCACCGATATCTGGGCCCAGGACGATGTCACGCGTTTTAATGCGAAGCTTGCGGGAAGATGGGATTGGATGAAGTGGCGTACGTGAGAAATGCAGGCTAGCTGTTGCGACTCCAGACCCTAGTGCAGCCGATGTCATCATCGGGCTGGCGGAAAGCTATAATCAGATCCTGCATGCAGCCGATCTTTACGCCGAAGAGTTGGCTCGGTGGATCGTAGTCAGCCGCCCCGTCGCGGAGCCCGTGCACCAGCGGCTGGTTGCGCGCGGCATTTCCGCCACCCCGGAAGAGGAAATGTACAAGCGTATTCTTGTCCATCTGGGGGCGTCTGAATCGGCAGTCGATTATCTGTCAGGCTATGCGCGCAATACGCGCGACGAGGCGCATATATTGGCCCAATATCTCGAAAGGTCTGGAGGGAGCGTGATCGTCGTAACGTCGCCCTATCATGTACGAGGTGCTTCGATGATTCTCGAGCGCCGCTTCAGAGCGTCGCGTCGCATTGAAGTTGTGGTGACGCCCTATGAGGAATTCGACTGGCGTTGGTGGCGCGGCCCTGCGTCGGCGCGTGCGGGGTTGCTAGAAGTCGCTAAAGTCGCCTATTTGCAATTGCGGACGGACGATAGTTGATGGCCGATACAGCTTCCTTCCTGCCCGTCAGCGTGATCATGCCGGTGTACAATGCCGCGGCGACGTTGCAACGCGCGGTGGCTTCCGTATTTGCACAAACTCGCCCCCCGGCAGAGATTATCCTCATCGATGACGGTAGCAGCGATGGCTCGTGGGATGTGATGCGGCGCTTGGCTGATGAGCCGGGGCGTCCGCCGGTGCGTCTCCTGCGTCTCGACCGCAATGCCGGTGCGGCCGAGGCGCGTAATGCTGGATGGGCCCTGGCAAGCCAGGAATATGTGGCGTTCATCGATGCGGATGATGCTTGGCATCCGCGCAAGCTGGAGATCCAGCAGGGCTGGCTGGCTGCGCATCCGGAGGTGGCCTTGTGCGGCCATCGCGTCGAGGTTTGCCGCGAGCCTCCACCGGCCACGGTGCTGTCGGAGGCGGTTCCTGTCCAGATGTTTGATCTTCGCGATTTCCTCATCGCCAACCGCCTGTCAACGCCAGCGGTGATGTTGCGACGCGATCTGCACGAGCGGTTCGCGTCGGACAAGCGGTATTCCGAGGACTACCTGTTGTGGATGCAGATCGTCGCAGCGCATGGTCCGGCAGGCTTCATCGATTTGCCGTTGGCATTCCTGTTCAAGGCGCGTTATGGCGAAGAGGGGTTGAGCGGGCAACTGTGGAACATGCAGCTTGGTGAAATCGACACCTTTTCGCGTCTGCGTCGACAGTCCTGCATCGGCTTGGTCACCTGGCTGGCCGTGGTGGTTTGTTCCTGGTTCAAGTTTGCACGGCGGTTCGTGCTGCGTGGGATGTTGGAGAAACGCTGATATGCGGCCAATCTGGCGGGACAAGTCGTTCTATGTCATGCGCACCGATGCGCTGGACCGCTTTGGCACGCGCCTGGAAAAGCGTTTCCGCCGCGACCAGATCGCCGCCATGCTCGAAGCTGCGGGTTTTTGCGATATCCGTTTTTCCACCCGGGAACCCTTCTGGTGCGCCGTGGCGCGCAAGCGCTGATGGCCGAGTTGCACATGGTTCACGCTTCCTTCCTTGGAGTGCTCGCACCGTGTGTGGCATAGCCGGTTTCCTGGCGGCTTCCGCCGTTGCGGATCTCGAATCGCCGGCGCGCCGCATGGCCGATACGCTGGTCCACCGGGGGCCGGACGATGGCGGGGTGTGGGTGGATGGGGCGTCAGGCGTGGCATTGGCGCACCGGCGGCTGGCGATCCTCGATCTTTCCCCCGCCGGGCGGCAGCCGATGGTCTCGGACTGCGGGCGATATGTGATCGTTTTCAACGGCGAGATTTACAATCACCTTGATTTGCGCAAGGAACTGGGAAAGAGGGCGTGGCGCGGCCATTCAGACACGGAGACACTGCTGGCGGGTTTCGAAGCCTGGGGGGTCGGGGAAACCCTGAAGCGAGCGGTGGGAATGTTCGCACTGGCACTATGGGACAGGCGTGATCGATCCCTGATGCTGGCCCGCGACCGGTTCGGTGAGAAGCCGCTTTATTATGGCTGGCAGGGCGACAGCTTTCTGTTTGGTTCCGAGCTGAAGTCGTTGGTTGCGCATCCGGCCTGGCATGGAGAGGTGGACCGCGATGCGCTGGCGCTTTTCATACGCTACGGTTATGTGCCGCTCCCGCGGTCGATCTGGCGGGGGGTGGCCAAGCTGCTTCCGGGAAGCATCCTGATCCTGCCGGCCGATACGCCGGCTGGCGTGTTGCCGGCGCCGACTTTTTACTGGCGGGCGCGGGATCTGGCCAACGCCGGGGTTTGCAATGATCTGGATGCGCAGGCGGCGGCGGATGAACTCGAACTGCGGTTGCGCCGGGCCATCGCCAGGCAGATGGTGGCCGATGTGCCGCTGGGCGCCTTTCTCTCCGGCGGCGTGGACTCTTCCACGGTGGTGGCGCTTATGCAGGCGCAGTCGGAACGGCCGGTCAAGACATTCACCATTGGCTTTGCCGAAGGCGATTACAACGAGGCGGACTATGCCAAGGCGGTGGCCGCACATCTCGGCACCGAACATACCGAGCTTTACGTCTCGCCGGCTGATGCAATGGCGGTGATCGCCCGCCTTCCCGGTATGTATGACGAGCCTTTTGGCGATGTCTCGCAGATACCGACCCACCTTGTTGCGGCGATGGCCCGCCAGCATGTGACGGTCAGCCTGTCCGGCGATGGGGCAGACGAGTTGTTCGGCGGCTACAACCGCTATTTTCTGGGGCGCGCCATATGGCGCGGCATGCGCTGGCTGCCACTCGGATTACGGCGCCTGGCGGGACAAGGCATTACCGCCGTGAGCCCCGCCCGCTGGGACAGCCTTGGCCGACTTCTCCCCCGGCGCTTCCGGCAGCCCATGATCGGCGATCGGGCGCACAAGCTTGCGAGCATAGTGACGGCGGCGCGTGCTGAAGATGTCTATCGGTGGTTGATTTCTCATGAGCGCGACCCGGAACGGATCGTGGTGGATGGCAGGGAAAGCCGGCAGGCCTGTGAATTGTGGGCGGACCATGAAATGCGTATTCTGCAGCGTACTGACTTCAGTGAGCGCATGATGTTCAATGATCTGATGGGTTATCTCACGGATGACATTCTGTGCAAGGTCGATCGCGCTGCCATGGCCACCAGCCTGGAAACTCGGGCGCCGTTTCTCGATCATCAAGTGGCTGAGTTTGCATGGCGCTTGCCTCTGCACATGAAAATCCGTGACGGTCAGGGTAAATGGCTGTTGCGCCAGGTGCTCTATCGGTATGTGCCGCGAACTCTGATCGAGCGTCCCAAGCAAGGCTTTGGGGTGCCGATTGACGCATGGTTGCGGGGCCCTTTGCGGGAATGGGCGGAGAGCCTGCTCGATGAATCCCGGCTGCGCCGGGAAGGTTTTTTTCACCCGGAGCAGATCCGCCGGAAATGGGAAGAGCATTTGTCCGGTCGTCGAAACTGGCAGTATTGGCTCTGGAACGTGCTGATGTTCCAGGCGTGGCTGGAGTCCAATGCGTGAACCGGCCAAAGCAGTTCATGGGAAGCGGGCATCGATGCTCACGTGGCCGGGTGTGGCGGGGGCGGTGACAAGCCGATGGGTGGTTCCAGAGCAGGTGCGAACATGTTGAGGCGATTGATTGACTCCCCCAGGCTGCTTTTATGGCTGGGCCTGCTCGTTTTCGTGTATTCATGGCTCGTCAGTTTGTGTTTGCAGTTGTGGGTGATTCCGCATCTGTTTTCGCAGCCGGGGGCCTCGGAGGGATTGGTGGTTCTCGATTCGATTGGTTTCCACCGGATCGCCAGGGATAAGGCGGCGGAGATTGCCCGCCTGGGATGGTCCGCATGGGAACTGAGGCCTGAATGGCAAATGCCGGCTGGGCTCGCGTCCGTATTTTATGCCGCATGGGGTTCATCGCCCTCCAGCATGTTGCCATTCAATGCGCTGGTGCATGCGGCGAGCGCCTGTTTGGTCATGGCCATCCTGCGGAATTTCTTTTCAGCGGCGCCTGCTTTGCTCGGCGCATTGGTGTTTGCATTGAATCCCGCGTCGTTGGAATGGGTCGCGCAAATTCATAGAGATGGCGTGTTCATTCTCGGGAACCTGTTGTTCATCTTTGGAATAATGCGTTTCTTTCGCCGCTTCAGCAAAACCGACGGGCGCTGGTTGCGATATTTGCCGGCCATGGCCTTTATGCCCATCATCGGTACTTTGTTGGTATGGATGGCAAGGCCGTACTGGGTGCAGGTCATGCTGGTAACCACATTATTGGTGATGGCTCTCCTGGTATTTGTCGTGTCGTCTCGCCGGGTGGCCGGATGCAAAGGCCACATGGCATGCCTGGCGGCGGCGCTTATAAGCGTCTTTGCGTTCCAGCTATGGCTGGTGCGGTTTCATACTCCCACGGAGGTGGTTCAACTGCCCGCGCCGGCCGCTACGGAACCCGCCGCAGGGCAGGCGCCAGACCAAGTGTCAGAACGAGAGCCAGAATCAGCCAGTAAGGATCAGTTCGCGTGGAAGCGTTCGAGTTGGTTGCCCAGGATGATCGAGGAGCGCTTTTATCGGATTGCTGTTGCACGGCGAGGGGCGGTGGGGCAGGGTGGAAATACGCTTGTGGATGCCGATTGGCGCTTTGATTCTGTCGATTCCATAATCGGATATATTCCCCGTGCCCTGCAACTCGGACTGTTCAGCCCGTTACCCGGACTCTGGGGGGGTGAAGGGAGTACGCCCGCCATGACCATGGCGCGCAAGGTGATGGGTGCGGCTACCTTGTTTTTCTATGGGTGCATGATTGGCATACCTTTTGGAATAAAGCGGATGTGGAGGGATTTGTCGCTATGGGTAATGCTTGGGGCCAGCCTTATCGGGATACTGGTCTATGCCATAACCTACCCGAATATTGGCACCCTGATACGTTATCGTTATGGATTTTACATGCTGTTGATCGGGTTTGGAGTGGCGTCATGGTGTGATCTTTGGTTGCGCTGGCGCCTCTCCGCAGTCAAAAACGGACGGGGGGCATAATGTTGCCGCATGCATCTTCTGCTCTTTTGCGCTTCTCCAATGCCTTGCGGGTGCACGGCCTTGCCGGGACGCTGTATCGCGCTTGCCGCTATCCGCTGGTGCGTATTCTGTCCATGCGGCGCCGCCAAAGGATTTTCAGCTCCACCGATACGGCCAGTGTTTTTACGCAAATCTATGAGTCAAACTGGTGGGGAAGCGAGGAAAGCGTCAGCGGAACTGGCTCCACGTTGGCGTATACGGAAAATATTCGCGCGGAACTTCCGCTGCTCTTTGAGAAATTTGGAATACGCTCTGTTTTTGATGCGCCGTGCGGTGATTTTAACTGGATGCGTTGTGTCGTTGAATCGTGTGATATTGATTACATTGGCGGCGATATTGTCCCTCAGTTGATAGCAAGGAATGTTAGTCGATTTGCGGGTGAGCGCACTCGTTTCTCGGTTGCCAATATCATCTCAGACGAATTTCCAAAGGTGGATCTCTGGATCTGCCGGGATTGCCTGATCCATTTTTCCTTTGGAGATATTTATTCAACCCTCGCAAATTTCGCCAATTCCGATATCCGTTATTTATTGACCACGACGCACATTAATAAAAGCGGATTCAAGAATATGGATATTCAAACCGGCGATGTGAGATTGATCGACCTTTTTTCAGCGCCATTCTTTCTGCCGACGAACTATTTGTATGCTATTGATGACTGGGTCGGGCCTGAGGTTCCAAGGATGATGGTGCTCTTCAATCGCACACAAGTTGCCGAGGCGCTACCAAAAATGAGGGCGGCCCTGGGCGTTCATTCGGCAAATACGGCATGAGCCGCAGAATTGATTTACAGTGAATTCAGTTAGCCGGGGCATAGGAATTGGGTTGCTTTCAAGCGCCTGGCTGGCGGTCTTGTCGCTTATCCTTGCCCCTGTTTATGTTCATTTGCTCGGCATCGAGAGTTATGGCCTGATCGGCCTTTATACGGCGGCATTAGCCATTGGAGGGATTCTGGATGTTGCATTATCGGCCACCGTATCCCGGGAAATCGCCTGGATTTTAGCGCGGCCTGCGGAGCGGCCTAAAATAGGAGCGCTGCTGTTCAGCGTCGAGGTGATTTACGGGTTTGCGGTATTCTTGATTGCCTTGTCATTGTTGGCCGGAGTGGAGTTCTTTGGCGCAGCCTGGGTCCATGCCTCTACTCTGCCGCATGAGCAGATCAAGGGTGCATTGGCGCTGATGTTGTTGTCGTTGATGATCCAACTTCCAAGCGGGCTTTATACCGCCAGCCTGATCGGCCTGCACAAACAGGCGCGCTCGGCTTCGATCCTGGCGGGTTTCGGTACGATGCGTGGAGTTGGTGCAGCCCTCATTGCTTGGGGTGTCAGTGACGATATACGGGCCTTCTTCTTGTGGCATATTGTGGTGGGCGTATTGCAAATCATATGGCTGCGCTGGCAAACCTGGTCATATGTTCGGACGGCGGGCGGTCGGGCTCGGTTCGCCATTGAACCTTTGATGTCAATCAGGCACGCGGCCGGGGCCATGTTTCTGATTACCGCCATGGGCATGGTGCTGAGTCAGATGGACAAAATTGTCCTGTCCTTTCTGGTTTCGCTGGAATCGCTTGGCCATTATACATTGGCATGGGGCCTGGCTGCCGGCCTGTCGATTCTTGCCACCCCGGTTGCCCAAGGGTTTGGTGCGAGATTTTCCACTCTTGCTTCTGGTGGCAATTATTTGGAACTTGAAAAAAAGATCGATATTGCCTCTCAGTTTATGTACGTCTTGATGATTCCTCCGGCGGTAATGATTTCCTTCTTTGCGGAGACGATAATGCTTGTATGGGTCAGGGATTCAAGCATAGCTTCAGCCTCGGCTGCCCCTCTTTCATTGCTTGCGCTTGGGACGGCGCTGGTTGGCTGTGTCTATCCCTTGTTGAACGCCTTGTATGCAAAAAAACAATTCAAGCCTGTATTGATAATTCAATTTGTTTTCCTGCTGTTTTTTTTCCCGCTATTATTGTTGCTTGCCGGCGCCAAAGGTATTCAAGGGGCGGCATTGTGCTGGTTGATCTATGGCGCCTTGCTGTTCGTGACTTACCTTGTCCTGACGGCTATCAGGCACGGAAACCCGGGGTTTTTTGCCAAGTTGCTTAAAAACCTCATTTCGGTGACATTGATTTCTGTCGCCATAGGCTGGCCAATTAAACATTTTTCAGGCCAGCTTTCCAGCCATGTCGCCATGTTGGGCCTGGCCGGGTTTGCCCTTGTGGGAGGGTGGTTGCTTTCAGCAAGCATCTGCCCGGATTTGCAGCGCGGCCTTGGCGAAACAGTCAAGGCTGTTCGAATATCAATGCGTAATCCCCAATGAAGGAAGTCCGCCAATACGATAGTGACAAACTCTGGAGTTACTACCAGAACCAGGCCCGGGAGTCGTTTGACTCCAGTTATTCCCGGCTGCAATTCATTTCCAAGCGCTGTCGACAGGGCGCCTCGGTCCTGAACATTGGTGCCGGCTCGGGCTATCTGGAGTCTCTGCTGATGCAGCGGGGTGTTATCGCCTATTCGCTGGATCCAAGTGAATTGACGGTTAAACGCCTCAATGAAGAACAGGGAATGGCCGGGCGCGCCAGGCAGGGTTATTGCCATGCAATCCCATTTTCCGACGGCTTTTTCGATATTGTTATTATGACCGAGGTGCTTGAGCATATTCAGGAAGACTTGCTTGATGCTTCTTTGCGGGAAGTGGGTCGCGTCTTGAAGGGCGGAGGGCTTTTTATCGGCACAGTTCCCTATAGAGAGGCGTTGCGTGACAATGAGGTTTTTTGCCCCCATTGCCAAGCCCGCTTTCACCGTTGGGGGCATTTGCATAGTTTTGATCTGAATGCCTTAAAACACCTTTTGCATCGTAATGAGATGGTCGTGGAAAAACTTTATACCAGATCGTTTCCTGATTTCAGCCGTCCCGGCGTAAGATTGTTTCTGCGCGCGTTTTTCCGATATGTGTTGGGAAGGATGGGAGAGGCTCTCGTTGCACCAAATATTTATTTTGAAGCCCGCACTGCATTGAAGCCGGAGCGCGGATGAAAGAGTGTGGTGTAAATATGGGGCCGCGCGCAATCATGGTGCTGGATATGTCATTTACGTTGCCCATGTTTCGCGAGCGCCAGCTCTATCAGGCGCTGGAGAGCCGAAAGCTGGGCGGGTATTTTGGCTATGTGATCTCGGTACATCCCTTGGCTGGACTGTTCGAAACTGCCGGGAAGCGGTTTGGCGCGCCTTCCATCACAAGGCTTGACGAAGGTCATTTGTTCGTTGAAGGGACTATCGGCATTAGTCGGCTATTGGCATGGTTTCCGCCGCTCAATTTATTGTTTGCGCAAGGTCGTCTTGTCATTTTGCTGTATCGGTTGGCGCGTGATTCAAAAGTTGCCGTAGTTCGTGTCGGCGACCCCTATTACCTGGGGATTCTCGGCTGGCTGTTGGCGAGACTTCTTGGCGTGCCACTTGTCATCAGGGCGTGTTTTGATTATGACCTCCTTTATGCGACGAGTGGCAAGCCGGTTTTCCCAAAACTGTTTCGTTTTCGCGCTATCGAGAAGTGCATCGAAAGATTCATATTTGCGCGTTGCGACATGGTGGCGGGGGCGAACCAGAACAACCTTGATTATGCCGTTGCCAATGGGGCGGCGCGCGACAGGGGCGTCGTATTCCGCTATGGGAATCTGATCCATCCCGTTCACTTTTCAGATCCCGGGGCCCGCGCAGATGTGACCCGGTCGCGCCGGGAACTGGGGCTGAATGGAGACTTTCTTATGACGGTGTGCCGGCTGGAAAAGATGAAACAGCCTGAAGAGAATTTATATGTGCTACGCGAATTGCGCGAGTCGGGCCAGAAGGTGGCTTTTCTTTTTGTGGGTGACGGGTCGATGCGGCGGGAGTTGGAAGAATTGGCCGAAAAAATGGGGGTGTTGGAATATGTAAGATTTGCAGGCAATCGGTCACAGGAGTGGATTGCGGATATGCTTCCCCATGCGCGATTGGTTTTATCCCCCCACATGGGGCGTGCGCTTACCGAAGCCTGTCTGGCCGCGGCTCCCATCGTCGCCTATGACTACGATTGGCAGGGAGAGATTATTCGCAGTGGAGAAACCGGGGAGCTGGTTCAGAACGGAAACTGGCGCCAGATGGCCGAGAAGGCCTTGTGGCTGCTTGAAAATCCTGATGAGGCGGCAAGACTCGGAAGAGCAGCCCGCCGTTTGGCGCTGGAGATGATGAATCCGGAGACGCTGAACCGGCATGAAATAGAAGCCTATGAAAATCTCTTGCAGGGCTGGGCATGAATAATCAATCCAGGGGCGGGCCAATGCAGGATTCAACAGCCAATAAACCCGAATCTGCAAATGATGAAATACGGCAGTTTTTCGATGATATGTCCGTAGGGCGCAACGAGGCTATACAGGCGAACCCTGTTATCTGTTATGAGCAGGAACTGCGTGCCGAAGCCGCGCTTGATTTGCTGGCACCGCAGCCGGGTGACCGCGTTCTGGATATTGGCTGTGGCAATGCAAGGGATATTGCGAAGATTGCCGAGAGTGGAGGGCATGTCGTTGGAGTGGACATATCCGCGGGAATGGTCGAGGCGGCAAAGCTGGAGCTGGAACGCATCGGAGTGACCGATGTTACGCTATTGGTTGGGGATGCGACTTGCCTGGGTTTCCCGGATGGCTCTTTCGACAAAGTCCTGTGCAGTGAGGTCATCGAGCATATTCCCGATGCGCCACAGGCGCTACGGGAAATTTGGCGGGTGCTCAGGCCAGGAGGCAGTCTGGTCCTGACCACTCCCAATAAGGGAAGCTGGTATGGGTTTGAGCGCTATTGGGTATGGGAAAAGCTGCTGGGGCGGAAATGGCCCCACCCTTGTGATGAGTGGCGGAATACGGCGGAGTTGTTTGCTCTGATGGAGGGGAGCCGTTTTCGGGTTTCTGAGCGGAAGACGGTGTGCTTCACGCCCGGATTCATCCTGACCTATTTCCTTTTGCCGGGCATGATTCAGAAACTCCTGGTCAAGGTTGTCAGCCATCTAGAGCCGGTTCTGCAGCGGACGTTTCAGAACAGGGGTTATACGATTTGTGTAATGGCGATGCGTGGAATTGAATGAGAAAACTTCAAACATTGCTATGGATGATATGGCGGCGGGACCCATTGTTGTCTTTCTTCCTGCTGCAAAAAATAGGGGCCTGGCTGGTGCCGAAGTATCGCTTCAACTGGCCACAGCTGGCATGGTGGGACGATAATGAGTTCAATGCCTATTTGAAGCGTTTTGATGAACTGGATAGCAATAACGCGGACCGACACTGGATGCTTGCCCAGTTGATGCGCCTGGTTTCCGAAGTACCTGGCGATACCGCTGAATGTGGGGTTTTTAAAGGTGCAAGTTCTTATCTTATATGCCAAGGCAATCAGAAGGCCAAGGTTCGGCGCATCCACCATATGTTTGATTCATTTTCCGGGCTCTCTGAACCTTCACTCAGGGATGGAGATTTTTGGTCGGGAGGCGATCTTGCCTGCTCCCTTGATGAAGTCAGAGCTAACCTGGCCGAATTTGGCGAGGATGCAGTACGGTTTTATGAGGGCTGGATTCCGGACAGGTTTTCTGAGGTAAGCGATCGACGCTTCAGCTTCGTTCATATCGATGTCGACCTCTTTGAGCCGACACGCGACAGTCTGGCTTTTTTTTACCCACGTATGCATGTGGGAGGAATCATTTTGTGCGATGACTACGGTTTTACCACTTGTCCGGGGGCCACTGCCGCATGTGATGAGTATTTGCAGGACAGGCCTGAGTCCATGATCGGGCTTTCTTGTGGTGGTGGTTTCCTCATCAAAAAAGGGCCGCAGCCCCAATGAAAATAATGTATGTCATCAACTCGTTTGGGAGCGGTGGCGCCGAACGGCATCTGGTTGCCCTTGTCAGGCATATGGTGAGATCCGGCAATGCCGTGCTGGTGGCCGCGCTGACCAAACAGACCGTCGGTGGCGCCAAGAATCTGCGGACGGAGCTTGAAGCGGCTGGAGCGGCGACACGAGTGCTGGATTACCCGGGGGCCAGGTTCTTTCATGATATCGGATGCTGGTTCAAGCTGTTCAAACTCACCAGGGCCTGGCGGCCGGATATTCTCCACTCCCATCTTCCCAGATCGGATTTTGCTGCATCGATTGTCAAGGTTTTTTGCCCGGAAATGGTCTGGATCGGCACGCTCCATGATGCCTACGTTAAGGGGGTTTATTCTGGATACTGGGTATTTCCATTTGTTGGCTGGTTGTGGCGGCGTGCTGATGCATTGATTACCGTATCGGGCCATGTGCGTTCATGGGCCAACCAGGTGCTGGGTGTGCCTATCGACCGCTTGCATGTGATTTATCACGGCGTTCCGATAGGCGAGTTCCCAAGAAAGACGCCGCCCCCGGGAGGACAACAAGCCGTCATAGGCTGCCTCGCCCGCTATGAGCCGAGGAAGGGCATGGACACCCTTGTGCGTGCAATGCCACGTGTTCTCGAAAGGTATCCGGAAGTTCGCCTTATACTGGCCGGCAGTGACCCCAATGGGTATCGGCAGGTGATTCGGGACCGTGTTTCGGAACTTGATCTTGACCAACATGTTGAGGTTCGCGGTTTTTGCGACAATCCCCTTGGATTTCTGAGTGAATTGACAATATTTGCGCTTCCTTCCGTTGCAGAAGGATTCGGCATGGTGGTGATTGAGGCCATGTCGGCGGGTTGTCCCGTGGTGGTTAGCGATATCTATCCGCTGAACCATATTGTACTCGACGGCATAACAGGGCTTACCGCTCAAGCCGGCAGCCCGGAGGCGTTTGCAAACGCATTCATCCGGCTGCTGGATGATGAGCCGCTTCGTGATTCAATGCAGACGGCGGGCCACAAGTGGTGTCTGGAGGCGTTTTCAGAGGACCGTGCGCTGTCGCAAGTGACAGAGCTTTATCGGAAGATACAATCTGACGGCGATATGACATCGTCCGGGGTTTGAGAGATGCCCGTTCAGTTGAAGATTTGTCGCCTCAGTGGCCGTGGTGTGTTTGGCGAAATCATCGGGGCAATGGGGGTTCACCCCGTCAATCCCGGGGGATCTTGGTGAAGGTGGCGGGTTTGAAAGTCTGTCAACTGTGTGCGGTTGACTTTACGCTGAAGCATTTTTTGCTGCCGTTGATCGACGGCATGCGGCGGGAGGGATGGCAAGTCGTTTCAGTTTGTTCACAAGGCGGGCATATCGAGGAGCTGCAGCGGCGGGGATACCCGGTCATTGTCACGCCCATCAGTCGCAGCCTGAACCTGTTTGCGCATCTCATCTCGGTTTGGCGGCTGTATCGCATTTTTCGTAATGAACGTTTCGATATCCTGCATGCGCATACGCCCATTGCGGCGCTGATTGGCCGTATTGCCGGCAGGCTTGCCGGTATTCCCCTGATCATTTACACCGCGCACGGCTTTTACTTTCATGATGAGATGCCGGCCTGGAAGCAGCGGGCATTTGTCGCCTTGGAAAGAGTGGGAGGTTGGTTCAACGATTTGCTGTTCACCCAAAGCGCTGAGGATGCCGAGGCGGCGGTTCGTGAAAAAATTGCGGTCGCCCGGGATGTGATGGCGATCGGCAACGGTGTCGACCCGGCGCGTTTCCGGCCTCGCTCCCTGGATGAGATCGAAGAGGTGCGCGCAAGCCTGGATATTCCCAAGAGCGCCTTGGTGGTCGGGATGGTTGGCCGAATGGTGCGGGAAAAGGGGTGTCCTGAATTCCTTGCCGCTGCACGGGAACTCGCCGGACAATTTCCAGACGCCTGTTTCTTGCTGGTGGGCGACCGGTTGGCAAGCGATCACAATGACCCTGTTGAAGATGATCTGGCCGAAGCCCGCGCCGTACTGGGTAATCGCCTTATTACCACAGGGTTTCGCAGCGATATTCCGGATTTGATGGCGGCCATGGATGTTTTCTGTCTTCCGTCGCATCGCGAGGGGATGCCCCGCACCATTATCGAGGCGATGATGATGGGAAAACCCGTTGTGGCGACGGATATCCGGGGTGCGAGAGAAGAGGTCGTTCATGGGCGGACCGGCTTGCTCGTGCCAACCAGGGCGCCGCGCCAGCTGGCTGAGGCAATCGGCAGTCTTCTTGCAAACCCTGAGATGCGCGAAGGGATGGGTCGGCAGGGTCGTCTGCGGGCGTTGGATCTGTATGATGAGAGCAAGGTCATTGCCCTGCAAATAAACACCATCCGGCACTATGCGAAACAAGGCGGGTTATTGTGACGGGGTTGGGACTGCAGAACGGCCTGAAGCGGCTGTTTGATATTTTGCTTGCCGGTGGTATTGCGCTGGTGTTCGCCATCCCTATTTTGTTCATCGCCCTGCTGGTCGTCCTTACTTCCCCCGGCCCGGCCATCTATTGGTCGGACCGCGTGGGCCGTGGCAACCGCATTTTCAAGATGCCCAAGTTTCGCACCATGCGTGTCGACACCCCGGCGGTGGCGACACATTTGTTGTCCGATCCGGCAAATTATCTGACGCCCATCGGTTCGTTTTTACGCAAATCAAGCCTGGACGAATTGCCGCAGCTTTGGAGCATCCTCAAGGGCGACATGAGTTTCGTCGGTCCACGGCCGGCCCTGTTCAATCAGGATGATCTGATTGCGTTGCGTACCGGGCAGGGGGTGCATGAGTTGGTTCCGGGCCTTACCGGCTGGGCCCAGGTGAATGGTCGCGATGAGTTGCCCATCCCCGAGAAAGTCGGGCTGGATGTGGAGTATCTGCAAAGACGCTCCTTCTGGTTCGACATATGGATTCTGTGGCTGACCTTCGTGAAGGTGTTTCGGCGGGACGGTGTTTCCCATTGATTCCCATGGGATTTCTGATGCCTGCTTTATCTCAATGCGTTACACTCCATTCCGGGCGGGAGCGCCATCCCGACAACCGGCATACAGGGATGATGTGCTCCATCATCAAATACATCAAATTTTCTGGCGAGACTGAAAATAAACCGTTTTATCAACAGCTTACGCTCCCGCGGGGCAGCCTTCACCCATGACTTCATCATGGTGGTCGTGGCCTGGCTGGGCGCTTACTGGCTGCGCTTCAATTTAGGGGAGGTGCCGGAGCCGATGATGACAAGCGCCGTCGCGGCGCTTTTGGCCGTGGTGCCGCTGCAGGTGGGGGTCTTTTGTTACTTCGGCCTCTACCGGGGCGTCTGGCGGTTTGCTTCCATACCCGACCTCATGCGTATCCTGAAGGCCGTGGGAATCGGGATGCTCATGGTCTCGGTGGTGCTATTCGTTGCAACGCGCCTGGAAGGGGTTCCCCGTTCGGTCCCGGTCTTGTACGGCCTGCTGCTGGTGATTTTGCTCAGCGGGCCGCGTTTGCTTTACCGCTGGCTCAAGGATCACCATATCGATTTGCGCACGGGGGAGCGGGTGCTGATCGTGGGCGCCGGCAAAGCAGGCGAGATGCTGGCGCGGGATCTGCTGCGCAAGACCGGTCATTCATACATCCCCGTGGCCTTTGTGGATGACAAGCAGCGGCGGCAGGGCCAGGAGTTGCATGGCATACCGGTAGTCGCCGGTTGTGACGAGATCCCGAGGGTGGTTCAAAGCCACCAAATCGACCTGGTGATGCTGGCCGTGCCCTCCGCCAGGCCCGTCCAGCGCCGCAGGCTGGTTGCGCTATGCGAGCAAAGCGGCGTGCCCTTTCGTACGGTCCCCGAGCTGGGTGCGTTGATGTCCGGCCAGGTGAGCATCAACCAGCTTCGGGAGGTGTCCATCGAGGATCTGCTCGGGCGGGATCCGGTGTCGCTGGATTGGGCGGCGATCAATAGCGGGCTGGCGGGCAAGACCATACTGATTACCGGCGCCGGCGGCTCCATTGGCTCGGAGCTGTGCCGGCAAATTGCGCGCCTGGAGCCGGCGGGCCTGCTGTTGCTGGATCACAGTGAGTTCAATCTCTACGCCATCGAGCTGGAGCTGAGTGAAAAATTTTCAGGCGTCTCCCGGCATGTGTATATCGGTGACGTGGGCGACAGGGGGACGGTCGAGCGGCTTTTTGCCACGCACAAGCCGGACGTGGTGTTCCATGCGGCGGCCTACAAGCACGTGCCCCTGCTGGAGCATCAGGTGCGCGAGGCGGTAAGCAACAATGTGCTGGGGACCCGGATTGTTGCCCAGGCCGCCGACCGCCACGGATGCTCCCAGTTCGTGCTCATCTCCACGGACAAGGCGGTAAACCCCGCCAATGTCATGGGGTCGACCAAGCGCCTGGCGGAGATCTTTTGCCAGAACCTCAATGCCCGATCCAAGACCCGGTTTGTCACGGTGCGCTTCGGCAATGTCCTGGGTTCCACCGGCAGCGTGGTGCCCCTGTTTCGCAAGCAGATCGAGGCGGGCGGGCCGGTGACGGTGACCCATCCGGATATAGAGCGCTACTTCATGACCATCCCGGAGGCCTGCCAGCTCATTATGCAGGCGGCCGTTATCGGCGAGGGCGGGGAAATCTTTGTGCTGGATATGAATGAACCGGTAAAAATCAGCTACCTGGCGGAGCAGATGATCCGCCTTTCAGGCAAGACGCCGGGTGAAGATATTGAAATAAAATACATCGGGCTGCGGCCGGGTGAAAAGCTCTATGAAGAGCTGTTCCACGATCAGGAGGCGTTACAGCCCACGGATCATCAAAAGATCCTGTTGGCTCAGCACCGGAAGGTGGATTGGGACGCGCTGGATGCCGCCATGCAGGACATGGAGCGGGCCTGTGGTGAGTTTGATGATGCCCGCCTGATGCGGCGCCTGCGGGAGTTCGTGCCCGAGAACCGGATTGCTCAGGCCTCTTGATCCGGCAAGGCTTCCGCTTAATCATTTTAATTGTTACGGCAAAATAGTCATGACCATTTTGCCGTGTACGTTATAATGATCATCAATGAAACGCCTATATGAAGCGCTTGTTACGAACCATCTTCGCCAATATCGGCAGATGCTGTTTATTATGGGGCCACGCCAGGTGGGGAAGACCACGACCTGTCGAGATGTTTGCTCAGAATCCGGCAACAACCGCTACTTCAACTGGGATAATCAGAATGACCGCCAGCTGATTCTACGCGGCCCCGAGCATATCGCTGCTGCAATGGGGCTTGATCGTCAGTTGGAGGAGAACCCGATTGCGGTATTTGATGAACTGCGTAAATACGGCCGGTGGAAGGGATTCCTGAAAGGGTGGTTCGATACCTACGAGGCGGAGGTGCGAACATTGGTGACCGGCAGCGCCCGGCTGGATGTCTACAAAGCTGGTGGCGACAGCCTGATGGGCCGCTATTTCAGCTACCGGATGCACCCATTATCCATTGCTGAACTGTTGGACCCCACGGCCGCTCCGGCCAGCCTTTATCGTCGGCCGAAAAAGATTGACGATGATCTGTTCGACAGTCTATTCCGATACGGTGGATTCCCAGAGCCACTGATCAGACAGGAAATGAGTTTCCACCGACGCTGGCAGAAGTTGCGGTCACAGCAGTTATTACGTGAGGATCTGCGGGATCTCACGCGAATCCAGGAATTGGGGCAAGTGGAGGTACTGGCCAGGCTGATCCAACAACGCTGTGGCCAACTGACCAGTTACAGCTCCCTGGCTTCCCAACTCAATGCCTCGGTGAATTCCGTGAAAAGATGGCTGGATACCCTGCAATCACTCTACTACTGTTTTGCCATTCGTCCCTGGTTTAAGAATGTCACCCGGTCATTACGCAAAGAGCCGATTTATTTTCTTTGGGACTGGTCCGAGCTCTCCGATCAAGGCGCTCGCGCGGAGAATTTTATCGCCAGCGCCCTGTTGAAGGCGGTGCATTATTGGACCGATGCCGGATTGGGTGAGTTCGATCTGCATTTTTTACGGGATAAGCAAAAACACGAAGTAGACTTTCTGGTGTCGCGGGATGGCAATCCCTGGTTTCTGGTTGAAGCCAAATACTCCGGTAAAGCAAAGCTGTCCGATAACCTGAGTTATTTTCAGCAACAGCTCAAGGTGAGACACGCGTTTCAAGCGGCTATCGACCTTCCCTGGGTTGAGCAGGACTGTTTTGAGCTTCAGCGGCCGAAAATTGTCTCTGCCCGCACCTTATTGTCTCAGCTTGTTTAGACATCTCACCACAGACCATCAGGGCTGCAAGATCAGTAACGATTCGTTAAGATGAGAAAACAAAAAAAACAGTCTTCAGGCCTTTCGCTGGCGTCTCCCCGTTTTTGGCCGACATGGATCGGTATTTTTCTGTTATGGCTTAGCGTGCTGCTGCCATTTTCCTGGATCTTATCCCTGGGACGGCTGATAGGGCGGCTTGGTTATCACTTTGCCACGGATAGAAGAAATATTGCAGATATCAATCTCCGCCTTTGTTTCCCGGAATGGGACGAAGCCAAGCGGCAACAGGTCTTGCAAGAGCATTTCGAGTCCCTCGGGATGGGGCTGTTTGAGATCCCGATCGGCTGGTGGTGGCCCCCCGGCCGTCTGCAAAAACTGGCTCATATCGAGGGACTGGAGCATCTGGAAAAGGCGCTGGAGCGGGGAAAAGGCGTTATTTTGCTTTCCGCCCATTTCACTTCCCTGGATCTCGGAGGGCGGCTGCTTTATATGTTCACGCCTTTCCATGCCATGTACCGCCGGCATGACAACCCGGTGATTGAGAAGATAATGGCGGACAGAAGAGGGCGGAAAGAGGTGAAGGCCATACACAGGGATAATGTGCGGGAAATGATCCGGAGCCTGAAGGGAAATCACCCGGTATGGTATGCGCCGGATCAGAACACCCAGCGCAAGGCGTCGGTGTTTGTGAAATTTTTTGGCCAGCCGGCGTCCACCAATTCCGCGACCGCCCGGCTGGCCAGGCTGACGGGGGCTGCGGTGGTGCCTTTTTATACCGTGCGCCGGGAGGGGGGGGACGGTTACAATGTGGTGCTGGAGCCGGCCCTGGAGAATTATCCCAGCGGCGATCTTGAAGCAGACACCCAGCGGGTCAATGACATTATCGAGGGCTGGGTAAGGCGGTATCCCGCCCAGTATCTCTGGATTCACCGGCGCTTTCGCAGGCGTCCCGATGAGACTGATCCACCAATTTATTCCTGAAGAAGCCATGCGCCAGTTCGAGTCCGTTCACCATGCCTGATGCTGTGATGTCCAGCCGGGAGCTCTATCTCAGGCTTCTTGCGCATGTGAAGCCCTATTGGCGCCAGTTCGCCGGGGCCATCCTGGCCACCGTCTTGCTGGCGTTTACCGAACCGGCCATCCCGGCGCTGCTGGAGCCGCTGGTGGACAAGGTTTTCGTGGAGAAGGATCCCACCTATACGGCCTGGACTTCCGTGGCGCTGGTCGCCCTGTTTCTCATGCGGGGGCTGATGACTTTCGGCAGCGCCGTGGCCTACTCTTGGGTCTCGGGCAAGCTGGTCTATGATCTGCGGCGGTTGATGTTCGACCGGATCCTCGGCCTGCCGGCCTCCTACTTCGATGCGAACTCCACCGGCAATATCGTCTCCATGGTCACCTTCAACGTGACCCAGGTGACCAATGCGGCCACCAGGGTGTTGACCATTGCGGTGAAAGACAGCCTTTCCGTCATCGGGCTGGTCGGTTATATGCTGTGGCTCAATTGGGTGCTGACCCTTGCCGTATTCATTCTGATGCCTCTGGTGGCGATCGTGGTGCGCCTGGTGGCCCTGCGTCTGCGCCGGCTCAGCCGGCAGTTGCAGAACACCATGGGCGACATGACCCATGCCCTGGAGGAGGGCGTCAGGGGCCACAAGGTGATCAAGGTCTTCGGCGGCCAGGAGGCGGAGCGGCAGCGCTTCAACCGTCTCGCCAACTGGGTGCGGCGTTATCTGGTGAAGATCAAGGTGGCCGGCTCGGCCAATGTCCCGTTGGTCGAGGCGGTGGCGGCGACCATGCTGGCCATCCTGATTTATGCGGGCACCCATGAGACCGTGGCAGGCCAGTTGACGCCTGGCGGCTTTGTCGCCTTCCTGGTCGCCATAGGGTTGCTTTTCCCGCCCATCAAGAGGCTGACCAGCATCAATGAACCCCTGCAACGGGGGCTGGCGGCGGCGGAGACCGTATTCGACCTCATCGATGAGCCGCCGGAGCAGGAGACGGGCAGCCGGGAGCTCAACACGGTGGAGGGGAGACTGGAGTTCAGGCATGTCTCTTTCCGCTATGACGCCGCCATGCAGAATGCCCTGACCGATGTCAGTTTCGTCGTGGAGCCGGGAACCACGGTGGCGCTGGTGGGTCCGTCCGGCGGTGGAAAGACCACCATCGCCAGCCTGGTGCCCCGTTTCTATACCCCCTCGGAGGGGCAGATCCTGCTGGACGGCGTCGATATCCGGGACCTTACCTTGGCCAGCCTGCGCAGGAATCTCTCATTCGTCGGTCAGGATCCGACGCTCTTCAATGACACCATCGGCGCCAATATCGCCTTCGGCCAACAGGTGGCGCCGGACCGGGAGGCCCTGGAGCGGATAGCCGAGGCCGCCCACGCCCTGGAATTCATCCGGGAATTGCCCCAGGGGTTCGATTCCCTGATTGGCGAGGACGGTGTGCGCCTCTCCGGCGGCCAGCGCCAGCGCATCGCCATTGCCCGCGCGTTTCTCAAGGACGCGCCGGTGCTGATTCTGGATGAGGCGACCTCGGCATTGGACACGGCATCCGAACGCCATGTCCAGGCGGCGCTGCGCAGCCTGACGAAAAACCGCACCACCATCGTCATCGCCCACAGGCTCTCCACCATCGAGCATGCCGACCTCATCCTAGTGGTAAAGGACGGCCGGATAGTTGAGCAAGGCAATCATGCCGGACTATTGGCGGCGGAGGGCGAGTATGCCAACCTCTACCGCAACCAGTTTTTACAACAGACGTGACTGAACGAACCTGATGGCCCTGGATATCCCCCAATTCGACGGCGTGCGCGTGCTGGTCGCCGGTGATGTGATGCTTGATCGCTACTGGCACGGAGACACCAGCCGCATTTCGCCGGAGGCCCCCGTGCCCGTGGTGCTGGTGGGTGAAAACGAGGCCCGCCCGGGCGGGGCCGGCAACGTGGCCCTGAACATCGCCGGGCTGGGCGGGCGGGCGACCCTGCTGGGGTTGACCGGGGACGATGAGCCGGCCCGGGTGCTCGAACAGGGCCTGCATGAGGCCGGCGTGGAATGCCGCTTCCAGCGCCTGGAGCGGTTTCCCACCATCACCAAGCTGCGGGTGATCAGCCGTCACCAGCAGCTTATCCGCATGGACTTCGAGGACGGTTTCCCCGGTTTCGAGCATGGCGCCCTGCTGTCGGAGTATGAAACCCTGCTGGCGTCCCATGATCTGGTGGTGCTCTCCGATTATGGCAAGGGGACGCTGCGCGACATCGGTGAGTTCATCCGGCGGGCCCGGGCCGCGGGCAGGCCCGTGCTGGTGGACCCCAAGAGCAGTGACTTTTCCCGCTACCGGGGGGCCACCCTGGTCACCCCCAACATGAAGGAGTTCGAGGCGGCGGCCGGGGCCTGTGACGACGAGGCGGCGCTGGTGCGCCGCGGCCGGGAGCTGATGCGGCGGCATGATCTGGAGGCCCTGCTCATCACCCGCGGCGAGAGCGGCATGACCCTGTTGCAGCGCCGGGAAGAACCGCGGCATCTGCCCACCCACGCCCGCGAGGTCTATGACGTGACCGGCGCCGGGGACACGGTGATAGCGGCCCTGGCCGCCGGCCTGGCGGCCGGTCTGCCCCTGGCGTCCGCCACCCAGCTCTCCAACCTGGCGGCGGGCCTGGTGGTGGGCAAGCTGGGCACCGCCTCGGTGACGGTGGACGAACTCAAGTGGGCCCTGCACGAATACCAGGCCGCCCACCGCGGCGCCCTGGACGAAGAGCGGCTGATGCAGGCGGTGGCCGCCGCCCGTGCGCGGGGGGAGCGCATCGTCTTCACCAACGGCTGTTTCGATATCCTGCATGCCGGCCATGTCACCTACCTGGAGCAGGCCAGCCGCCTGGGCGACCGGCTGGTGGTGGCGGTGAACACGGATGAAACCGTGCGCGCGCTCAAGGGGCCGGACCGGCCGGTGAACAGCCTGGACCGGCGCATGACCGTGCTGGCGGCCCTGGCCTGCGTGGACTGGGTGGTGCCCTTTTGTGAAGACACCCCCGAGCGGCTGATCTGCCGCCTCAAGCCGGACTACCTGGTCAAGGGCGGCGACAACGACCCGGACAGGATCCCCGGCGCCAAGTGCGTGCGCGAGAGCGGCGGCGAGGTGCGGGTTCTGACCTACGTGGACGGCATCTCCACCACCGCCATCGTCGACTCCATCAGGGAAAAATGAACCAGGCGGGCGCTGAGAAATAAAGTGCCTTCTTCCTCCCGGGAACGTCCCGAAAACCCGCCGGGATACCTCCCCCTTTGGAAAAGGGGGATGGAGGGGGATTTTTCGTGGGCCGGAAAGCGCTTATCCCATGACGAGGACAGTTTTGAACCAAAATGACTGACCGGGCCTCAGTGGATGTTGTCATCTTCGGCGGCGGCATCGCCGGGCTCTGGACCCTGGCGCGGCTGCGCCGGGCGGGCTTTGCCGCCATCCTGCTGGAGACCGGCGGCCTGGGCGGCGTCCAGACCATCGCCGCCCAGGGCATCATCCACGGCGGCGCCAAATACGCCCTGAGCGGCAGCCTCAGCGAGTCGGCCCGGGCCATCGGCGACATGCCCCGGCGCTGGCGCGCCTGCCTGGCCGGCAGCGGTGAGCCGGACCTGAGCCGGGTGCGGGTGCTGTCCCGGCATCAATACCTCTGGTCCACGGAGAACCTGGGGTCACGCATGGCCGGTTTCTTTGCCGGCAGGCTGATGCGCAGCCGCATGGCGTCGTTACAGCGGGATGACTGGCCCGGCCTGTTTCGCACCCCCCAATTCCAGGGCAACGTCTACCGCCTGGAAGAGCCGGTGCTGGACGTGCCTTCCCTGGTGGCGGAGCTGGTGCGCCGGCATGGGGAGGCCTGCTATGCCGTGGGGCCCGGACAGGTGCGTTTCGATCCGGCGCGGCCGGGCCGCCTGGCCCTGGGTTGCCTGAATCTGAGGGCGCGGCGGCTGGTGCTCTGCGCCGGCGCCGGCAACGAGGCGCTGTTGCGCCGGCTGGGCCGCGAGACCCCCCGCATGCAGCGCCGCCCCCTGCACATGCTGATGGCCCGCGGCCCCCTGCCCGGGCTCCATGCCCATTGCCTGGGCGCCAGCGCCAATCCCCGCCTGACCGTGACCAGCTATCCCCTGGGCGGCGGCGAGGTGGTCTGGCATCTCGGCGGCCAGGTGGCGGAGAGCGGCGTGGAGCGGGACGAGGCCGCCCAGATTGCCGCCGGCAAGGCGGAACTGGCGGCACTTTTGCCCTGGCTGGACCTGTCGCAGGTCCGCTGGGCCGCCCGGCGCATCGACCGGGCGGAGATCGCCACCCCGGGCGGCAGGCGCCCGGATGCCTGGTTCGTCCGCAGCGACGCCGGCGTCATCACCGCCTGGCCCACCAAGCTGGCCTTCGCCCCCTGCCTGGCCGACGCGGTGGCGGCCTGCCTCGAAGGGGAGGGCGTCACGCCGGGTGGGGGCGAAACCCCGCGTCTGGAGGGGCTGTCCAGGCCGCCCCTGGCGCGGCCGCCCTGGGAAGAGGTGGGCGCATGGAGCTGAGACCCCTCGGCGGCACCGGCATTCGCATCAGCCCCCTGGGGCTGGGCACGGTCAAGCTCGGGCGCAACCGGCAGGTGAAATATCCCCGTCCCTTCGAGATCCCGGATGACGCCGCCGTCAGCCGCCTGCTTGCGCTGGCCCGCGAGCTGGGGATCAACCTGCTGGACACCGCGCCGGCCTACGGCGCCAGCGAGGAGCGCCTGGGCCGCCTGCTGCCGGGCCCGAGGGCGGACTGGGTCATCATCTCCAAGGCGGGGGAGTTCTTTGAAGCAGGGCGGTCCCGTCATGATTTCTCCTACGCCGCCACGGTGCGCACCGTCGAGCAGAGCCTGCGTCACCTGAATACGGATTATCTGGATGCCGTGCTCATCCACTCCGATGGCGACGACCTGCGCATCCTGGAGCAGGAGGGCGCCCTGGACGCCCTGCGGGAGCTGAAGGAGAGGGGGCTGATCCGCGCCCACGGCATGTCCACCAAGACAGTGGCGGGCGGCCTGCGGGCGGTGGAGGAAACGGATATGGTCATGGTGACCTGCAACCCCGCCCACCGGGAGGAACTCCCGGTGCTGGCGGCCGCCGCGGCGCGCAGCAAGGGCGTCCTGATCAAGAAGGCGCTGCAGAGCGGTCATGCCGGAGAGGGGGGCGTGGCGGAGGCCATGCGCTTCATCTTCGCCCAGCCGGGGGTGAGCGGCATCATCGTCGGCACCATCGATCCCGGTCATCTGCGGGCCAACGTAATGGCCGTGGAGGCGGCCCTGGAGGAGATCGAAGGGAATGAGCCCGAAGGCGGTGCGGCATGAGGGGCCTCTATACAGCCCTGCTTTGCCTGGCCCTGCCCTGCATGCTCCTGCGCCTGCTGTGGCGCAGCCTGAAGACGCCCGCCTACCGGGGCCGCTGGAAGGAGCGCCTCGGCCTGTTCGAGCCCCCCGGCGGGGCGGACACCCTGTGGATTCATGCCGTCTCCGTGGGTGAGGTGCAGGCGGCGCTGCCGCTGGTGAGGCTGTTGCAGCAGCGTCATCCGGACCAACCCATCGTCATCACCACCACCACGCCGACGGGCTCCCAGCGGGTGAAGGAGCTGTTCGGCGCCGAACTCTTCCACGTCTATGCCCCGTACGATCTTCCCTGGATTGTAGAGCGCTTCCTCGACCGGGCCAGGCCGCGGCTGATGGTGCTGATGGAGACCGAGATCTGGCCCAATATGCTGGCCATCTGCCGGCGCCGGGGCATTCCCAGCCTGCTGGCCAACGCCCGGCTCTCCGGGCGCTCCGCCAGGGGCTATGCAAGACTGGGGGCCTTTACCCGGCAGACCTTCGAGACCATCGGCCTCATCGCCGCCCAGGCCCCGGCGGACGCCGAGCGCTTCGCTGCTCTCGGGGCGCCGCCGGACAGGATAGAGGTGACCGGCAGCATCAAATTCGACATCCGGCTGCCGCGCATTCTGAACGAGCAGGCGGAGGCGGTGCGCCGGGCGTGGGGGCATGACCGTCCCGTCTGGGTGGCGGCCAGCACCCATGAGGGGGAGGACGAGCAGGTGCTGGACGCCCATGCGCGCATCCGCCGGCAGCTGCCCGCCTGCCTGCTGGTGCTGGTGCCCCGCCACCCCGAGCGCTTTGACCGGGTGGCCGCTCTTTGCCTGAAGCGGGGATTCAATCTCGTGCGGCGCTCCAGCCAGGCGGATTGCGGACCGGAGACCTCGGTCTTCCTGGGTGACAGCATGGGGGAATTGCCCGTTTTCCTGGCGGGCGCCGATGTTGCCTTTGTGGGCGGCAGCCTGGTACAACATGGGGGGCACAACATGCTGGAACCGGCCGCCCTGGGGGTCCCGGTGGTGTTCGGTCCCCACAACTTCAACTTCGCCGCCATCAGCGAGCTGCTGCTGCAAGAGCATGCCGCCGTGCGCGTCGAAAATGCCGGGGAACTGGCGGCCGTGGTGGAGGGCTGGCTGGAGGACGCCAGCGAGCGCTCCCGGGTCGGGGAGAACGGCCGCCGGGTGGTGGAGCAGAACCGGGGGGCGCTGGAGAAGCTGGCGGGGCTGATTGACCGGATGCTGGCGGCAAACGATGGGTATTTGGAATGAACGACTATAAAAGCAGTAAATATATTGACGATTGCTATGCCGAGCTGGAACGAAAGCAGGCCGCATTGATGCAAGACTACAGCCTCGACGCATACGGCATGTTCGATTACGACCTGAATGCCGGCAGGATCCAGTTCAAGCAGGGCGTCGTCACCAAGGTGGAGGCCGACTTTATCCCGGTCGGTTCATTCAGCGAAGAGGCCGGGTCCTGGATGTGGGCCTGGGCCAACGCCAGTGTCCGGGGTGCCTTGCTGGAACAGGCCGAATCCCTCAAGGAGCTGGAGGCCAAGACCGGCGAAGAAATCTTCGGTAACAGCACATTCCCGGCCGACGCAGCCACGGCGTGGGAAATGGCGGCGATCGCATGTGACCATTTCAATGGCCAGGGCGTCTTTGCGGCCCCGGTTCAGGGATTGTTGATCTTCATGGTGTTGAACAACCTCACCAGGGTCTGAGTTAGTTCAGGGTTGAAGCTGGCGGCGGCCCTGATCCCCTGGGTTCCCCCTGGCTCAGCAACTTCCTGCCGGAAGCGCCAGGCCCCAGCACTTCGTTGTAATCGCGCAGGCTCGATGGCTTGTAGGGGTCGCCGATCAGCCTGGGGCCGTAGGTGAACTGGGGGCTGACCAGGCTCTTTCCGGCGTCGCACATCTCGAAACGCAGCGCCGCCAGGTCGCACCAGGTATGGATGACCGATTCGGTGCTGTAGGGGCGCCCCTCGTAGGCGTCCCAGTCTCCCACTCCCCGCGCCTCGGCCCAGCGCCGGGAAGGCGCGATAATGAAAGGCACCGTATACATATAGGTGCTGGGGTCGGCCTCGTTGCGCCCCTGAAAATCCCGGAAGTCGTATACCTCTTCCCCGTGATCGGAAAAATACATCAACACCCCGTAGGGGTCGGTGGCCTTGTAGGCGTCGATAATGGAGGCGAGAACATGATCGTGGTAGAGGATCGCATTGTCGTAGCTGTTGTAAATCCCCGCCTGGTAGGCGGTGAGTTTTACGGGGGTGTCGTCCGATCCGTCGAAGCGGGCGTAATCCTCCGGGTAGCGATACTGGTACTTGGAGTGGGTTCCCAGCAGGTGCACGATAATGAACTTCTTCTCCGCCGGGGCATCCAGTGCTTTCCTGAAGGGGTCGAGCACCACGGAATCCAGTTGCCGCGCGCTCTGGCGGCGCTGATTGTTGAGATACACCTGCTCGTCGGCGAGCTTCGACAAGGCCGTGAGAAGGGTATTGCGTTCAGTCGCCGTTTGCTGGTTGGTGATCCAGGTCACCCTGAAGCCAACGCTTTTCATCAGGGTGATGATGTTGGGCTTGTCGTACAGCCAGTCGATGCGCTGTTGATCCGCCAGGGTCAAAGCCTGCCATAAGGCCTCGATGGTAAAGGGCCGGGGGGTGATGACATCGTCAAAAACGAACAGCTCATCCCTCATGCGGCTCAATTCCGGCGTGGTGTCGCGGTAGTAGCCGTACAGCCCCATGCGCTGGCGGTCGGTCGACTCTCCAATGACCAGCACATAGGTTTGCCGGCGCTCCCGGTCGGCAAGCGAGACCCTGGCCAGCACCTCGTCCCGGCCGCCCACGCTGGCCAGCAGTTTTTCGACATTGTGCAACTGGGTCCGGTATTGACTGTACCCGACCACCAGTTGCCAGGGTGTTACCGCGCTGATGCGGCTCACGATCTTTCTGGCGCCGGGATCCAGTATCCCGGCCGCCCCTTCATTGTGCAGATTGGCGTGAACCAGGATGGGCTCCATGAAGGAAACCGCGACCAGGGCGGTAATCCAGCGTTTGGCCCGGCGGCTGGGAGGCATGGGCTTGACGTGCTTGAGTATCCACAGGGGGGGCAGGGTATAGAGGATCAGCAGGGGGATCATCCACCAGCGAAAATACATTTCGAAAAACTCGGTCCCTTCCATGAGGTTGGTTTCAAAGATGGTAAAGAAAACGCTTTGGGAAAGCTCCTGGCCATAGATGGATAAATAGCCCAGTTTGACCAGGGAACAGGCCCACAGGATGAGGCCGACGCCCCACATCCAGGCCCGGGTGAGCGAGGGCAGCCACAGCGGAACCAGCAGCCACAGCAGACTGTAGATCAGCGAATACTTGAGGCCGACGATGCCTGTGATGCCCCCCGCGTACAAAATGCCCTGAAATACAATGGAAAAGTAAGCGAAAAACAGATAAGTCAGCAGGATGTTCCTGCGATGGGGGGTCCAGCGGGGGAGTCGTGCGGCTGCTGTCATGGGGTATGCCCCCATGTGCTCCGGGCCTGGCGCAGGAATGACAGCGGGACACCCCGGGGTGGGACCATGGTGCCCGACGGCAGGGGTCCCTCCCTGAAAAAGGGAAATTGCGGGTGATGCATGAAAAAACCGATCAACTACCGGGTCGCGGCGGGATTTGCGCCCATAAAGCGGCATCTTAGCATAAGTGCATGGCCAGCCTTAAGGTGCCCTGCGAAGGGGCCGGCCCCGGCGTTTTGCAGGCAACCTGTCTTCATTCCTCCCATAGTGATGGCAATGCCGTGCAAATCTCCCGTGGACCCCCTTCTCTAGACGTCGAGGCGTGGCCGATCCCGTGATTGTCCCCAGTGAAAGTAATGATACCTGATATGAAGACGATATTGCGCATAACAATAAGAGATAAATAGCATAAAAAAATTTGCGAAAACGCAAAAAGATGGTTATATTCCAGGCGCCAAATCTTGATCAAAGGGCCGGTAATTCACTAGAGCCCTCTTTGGGAGCGGCATGATAATGCTTGGTAATTGCCTGTATTGAATTGATTTTGTTCGCTCGCGATTGACCGAAGGTTGCTGGTCCGAATCAGGCAGTCCTCCAGGCTTTCTACTGGGAAACGGAGGGTGATACTCATGAAAAAAGCGGTTTTCGC
Source organism: Sedimenticola sp. (assembly GCA_011051655.1). Lineage (GTDB taxonomy): Bacteria > Pseudomonadota > Gammaproteobacteria > Chromatiales > Chromatiaceae > DRKS01. Next base: position 53,382 of record DRKS01000006.1, on the reverse strand, counting down.
TGTGGCGCTGCTTGCGGCAATTGCATTGATTCCAGTCAACAGACCGGCCTACGCCGGACTTCCGCTGCTGAACATAGACGGGGATGGCGGTGGCGCCATTGTGCCTTGGGCGTACCTGAGTAACCCGGCGGGAGAAGGCATGTTCGGAAAACCCGCGTTCAGCGCATGGCGATGGTCCAGCGACGACTACACCTTTGACTTCCTGGGCGTGGCCCTCACCGTCGCCAACAGGGTCGAGTTCGGCCTGGCTTACCAGCGCGCGGATGTGGATGACCTGAGGGACGACCTCAAGGCCGACAGCGCCGCCGCCCTGGGGGGCTCCATGCTGGACCTGGGTGAAGACGATGCCGGCATAATTAACGCCCATGCCAAGGTTCTTCTGCTCAAGGAGACTGACAACTGGCCGGCCGTCGCCTTTTCGGTGACGTACAAGAACGCGCTAGATGTCGATGATATCGACGATAGCCTCACGGCGGGTGCAAGGGCCGTTATCGGGGCCGGCGCCCCCAGGGTCCTGGACTGGATGGGGGTTGATGACGATGATGGTTTTGAGTTCAACCTGATGGCCACAAAGCTGTGGAAGACCGGGATCCCGATCCTTACCTCAATCAACCTGAGATATACCCAGGCCGTTCAACTGGGGTTCCTTGGCTTCTCGGATCACTGGAGCCTCAATCCGGAGGTGACGCTGGCGATCCTTCCCAAGCCAAACCTGGCCGTGGGGGTGGAGTACAGGCAAAAGCCGGATGAGCTGGATTCGCTGAATGATTATCTTGGGGCAAACGCAGGGGCCCGTTTTGCTGCCCTTGAGGACTACTCCTTCGAGGAGGATGCCTTTATTGATTTCTTCGTCTCTTACCAGGCCACGCCAAAGCTATCGATATCCGGGGGTGTGGCCGATATTGGCAATGTTTTCCATAGGAAGACGCGTTCGATATGGGCGGTCAACCTGAACTACGGCTTTTAGGTGCCGGGATGAGGGGGCTTTGTTGCACAGGGATGTGCCGCCTCTCCCGCCGTGCCGTCATCCGCTGTGGAGAATGCGCGCATAAGCGTCCAGGCCGTCTGCATCCAGCAGGTGGACCTTCTTGGCGCTGATGGCCAGCAGTTTTTGGGCCTCGAAGCGTTTGAATACCCGGCTGACGGTCCCTTCCGCGAGTCCCAGGTAACAGGCGATGGCCTTGCGTGACATGGACAGGCGGAAATCGGTGGCGTTGAAGCCGCGCGCCGAAAGCCGTTGGGACAGGTTCAGCAGAAAGGCCGCCAGGCGCTCCTCCGCCGATGGTCTTGCGGCCAGCAGGGACTGCCGCTGGGCCTGGATAAGCTGCCCGCTCATCACAAGAATGAGTTGTTCCTGGAATTCCTGGTAGCTGTCGCCCAGCAGGCCGAGGTCATGAAACCCGAGTTCGCAGACGAAGCCTTCCTCCAGGGCCTTTGTGGTGTATTCATACTTGGAGTTTCTGACGCCGTCCAGGCCGAACGGCTCCCCCGGCAAGTGGAAGCCCAACACCTGCTCCTCGCCCCCCTCCAGCAGGCGGTAACTCATGAATGTTCCGCTGGTCACCGCATACCCCGCATGGAAGGGCTGGCCGTGACGGAATACGGTTTCGCCTTTCAATACCTGCTGCTGGCGCTTCAGGAGCCGCTCGAACAGGCCCAGACGGTCATCGTTTGTCAGCAGGTCGCGAATACAGGAGAATTCGCAATTGTTGCAATCCACCAGGGTTGATTTTTTAGCAGTCATCTGATGCTACCGGTTTATGACGCGAATCCTTGTGGTGAGTGCAATCCCCTAACGTCGCGCTGGCAGTAATCCTCTCGCTCCCGCCATGGTAATGGCAATGCCCCGCAAGATTTCCCACGGGTTTCCCTTTTCCTGTCCCTTGATGGTTCTGTCTACGAGGGCGCAGGCCGCCAGCAGCCGTTGCCAGCGGCGGCGCGGAAGCCGCTTCAGGCCCTGGCGGACCATTGCCTTGCGCTGGTTCCAGACCCGGTGGGCGGCCATGGCCTGGTCGGCGCTTTGGCCCTTTTCCATCTCGAAGGCCATGGCGGCGAGCTGGCGTATCTCCCGCGCCAGCGCCCACAGCACCACCGCCGGCGGCACGCCCTCGGCCCGCAGGCCGGCCAGCATGCGCATCACCCGCGCCGGTTTGCCCAGCAGGGCGCTGTCCACCAGGCCGAAGACATCGAAGCGGGCGCTGTCGGATACGGCCTCCGCCAGCTTCGCCGCCGTGAGGGCGCCGGGGCCGTTGAGCAGCAGCAGCTTGTCGATCTCCTGGGCGGCGGCCAGCAGGTTGCCCTCCACCCGTTCGGCCAGCATGGGGGCCACCTCGGGCTCCGGGACGAGGCCGCGCCGGCGCAGGCGCTGTTCGATCCAGGGTTGCAGGCGCTGGCCTTCGATGGGCCAGATCTGGATCATCACCCCCGCCTGTTCCAGCGTCTTCACCCATTTGCTGTTCTGCTGGGAGCGGTCCAGCTTGGGGCAGGTGATGAGCAGCAGGATGTCCGCCGGCGGCCGTGCGGCGTATTCGGTCAGGGCCTGGCCGCCGGCCCTGCCGATGGCGGCGCCGGCCAGGCGCAGGTCGATGATGCGTTTTTCCGCGAACAGGGAGAGGCTGTTGGCCTCGGCGCTGAGCTCATTCCAGTCGAACCCCTTGCCGGCATCCAGGATATGGCGCCCGGTGAAGCCCTCTTCCCTGGCGCGGCGGCGTATGGCGTCCGCCGTTTCACCCCGTTGCAGGGGCTCGTCGCCGGTCAGGAAATAGATGGGCGCCAGGCCCTTGGCGAGGTGGCCTTCGAGTTGGTCGATGCGCAGCCGCATAACAGGTTCAGGGCGCAAGATACAGGCATGGCGCATGCCGCCCGCTCTTCTTCCCCGGGCCTTGTGTCCTGAATCCAGCGGCTGTCATTTCGACAATTGCTCCTGCAGGCGCTCGACGATGCGCCGGGCCAGGTCGAGGCGCATATCGCGGTTCATCAGGGCCTCTTCCTGCTCCTTGCCCAGGATGCCGGTCTGCGGGTTTACGTAGGCCCGCTGCACGCCCACGTCCTGTTTCTCCACCAGCCGGGTTCCGTCGCCATCCACCAGGTCGAACTCAAGGCCGTAGTGGAGTTCGTACTCCACCACCTTGCCCCTCTCATCCACCGACAATACCCGCCGGTTCCGGTCCTGCTTGTATATCTGGAGTATGGAGCCGGCGTCCGCCTGTTTGTCCGTCACCCGGAGGCCGGCCTCCGTGAGCACCTGCCGCAGGTCATTGCGCAGGGGGTCCAGGTCCGCCAGCCCATGGATGCGCAGGGGGCTGATGGAGGGTGGCAGTTGCGCCGATCCACGCAGATGGAAGCCGCAGCCCTGGAGGGCCGCAAGCGCCAACAGGATAAAGGTCCAGGTTGCTAAGCGGGTTTTCCAATGCGTCATGTTCAGGCCCTTTTGTTTTCGTTGGGGGTATCCGGGAATCCGGTGCCGGTAACCGTCTACTTGGCTACTATATTCACCAGCTTGCCAGGCACGATGATGATCTTGCGCACCCGGGCGTCTCCAATGAAGCGCTGTACGTTGCCGTCCGCCAGCGCGGTTCGTTCGATGACGGGGTCGTCGGCGTCCGCGGCTACTTGGATATGGGAGCGTACCTTGCCGTTGACCTGAACCACAAGGGGGATGCTCTCCTGCTTCAATGCCGCCTCGTCCGGCCGTGGCCAGTCGGCCTCGAGGATATCGTCCCCGTAGCCCAGTTCCCGCCACAGATGATGGGTGATGTGCGGTGCGATGGGGCCGAGCAGTCGCAGGACGATGCTCACCCCTTCATGCAGTACGGCGCCGTCGGCCCTGGTGTCGCCCAGCTTGTAGAGGGTGTTCACTATTTTCATGCAGGCGGAGACGACGGTGTTGAACTGCTGGCGGTCGTAATCGAAGGCGGCCTGTTTCAAGGCCCCGTGGATTTCGCGCCGCGCCTGCCGCTGTGTTTCCTCCAGGTTCGACAGATCGCCGGCGCCCGCCTTGATCCGGTCCCCGCGATTGGCCGTCAGGGCCCACAGCCGCTTGAGGAAGCGGTGGGCGCCTTCCACCCCTTCGTCCGACCACTCCAGGGACTGGTCCGGCGGGGCGGTGAACATGGTGTAGAGGCGCACCGTGTCGGCGCCGTAGCGGTCGATCAGGGCCTGCGGGTCCACGCCGTTGTTCTTGGACTTGGACATCTTTTCGATGCCGCCGATCTCCACCTCCCGCCCGTCCTTGCGCAGGGTGGCCCGGATGGCCCGCCCCCTGGCGTCGCGTTCGATTTCCACCTCGGCGGGGTTGTACCAGTGCCTGTGGCCGTCGGGGTCCTCCCGGAAGAAGGTCTCCGCTACCACCATGCCCTGGGTCAGCAGCCTGGTGAAGGGTTCGTCTGGAAGTCTAATGTCCGCGTCGGCCGCTCCCGGCATCCCTGCCTCACGCGGCACTAGTACATCCTGTACGTCGCGCATCAGCTTGTGGTAGAAGCGGGCGTAGAGCAGGTGCAGGATGGCGTGCTCGATGCCACCGACATAATGGTCCACCGGCAGCCAGTAGTTGGCGCGCCCGTCCAGCATGGCGTCGTCCGCGTCGGGGCAGGCATAGCGGGCGTAATACCAGGAGGATTCCATGAAGGTGTCGAAGGTATCGGTCTCGCGCTCCGCCTCGCCGCCGCACTGGGGGCAGGTGGTCCGGTAGAACTCGGGCATCTTCTTGATGGGGGAGCCGCCGGTGGCGTCGAATTCCACCTCTTCCGGCAGCACCACGGGCAGGTCCTCCTTGGGCACGGGTACGATGCCGCAGTCGTCGCAGTGGATCATGGGGATGGGGGCGCCCCAGTAGCGCTGGCGGGACACCCCCCAGTCGCGCAGGCGGTAGTTGACCTCCCTGCCGCCCCTGCCCGCCTGGCTCAGGTGTTCGGCGATGGCGTCGAAGGCCTGTTCCGAGGTCAGGCCGTCGAAGGGGCCGGAGTTTTTCAGCATCCCCTTCTCCACGTAGGCGGCCGCGGCCACGGAGCAGTCGCCGCCGTCTTCGGAATAGATCACCTGCCTGATGGGGATGCCGTACTTGGTGGCGAACTCCCAGTCCCGCTGGTCGTGGGCGGGCACGGCCATGACCGCGCCCGTGCCGTAGCCCATGAGCACGAAGTTGGCGGCGTAGACCGGCACCTCTTCTCCGGAGACGGGGTGAATGGCGTTCAGCCCCAGGGGCATGCCTTTCTTCTCCATGGTCTCCAGGTCGGCCTCGGAGGCGCCGCCCCGGCGGCATTCGTCGATGAAGGCCGCCAGCTCCGGATTGCCCTCGGCGGCGCGGAGGGCCAGGGGGTGCTCGGCGGCCACTGCCACATAGGTGACCCCCATCAGGGTGTCGGGACGGGTGGTGAAGACGGTCAGCTTGCTGTCCGAACCCGCAATGGCGAAGTCCAGCCGCACCCCCTCGGAGCGGCCGATCCAGTTGCGCTGCATGGTGCGCACCTGTTCGGGCCAGCCCTCCAGCTTGTCCAGCCCGGCCAGCAGCTCGTCGGCATAGGCGGTGATCCTGATGAACCACTGGGGGATCTCCCGGCGCTCCACCAGGGCGCCGGAGCGCCAGCCCCGGCCGTCGATGACCTGCTCGTTGGCCAGTACCGTCTGGTCCACCGGGTCCCAGTTCACCACCGCGTTCTTGCGGTAGACCAGCCCCTTCCTGTAGAGCTCGGTGAACAGCCACTGCTCCCACTTGTAATAGTCCGGCCGGCAGGTGGCCAGCTCCCGGGACCAGTCGTAGCCGAAGCCCAGCCGCTTGAGCTGCTCGCGCATGTAATCGATGTTCGAGTAGGTCCAGGCGGCGGGGGGCATGCCGTGCTTGATGGCGGCCCCCTCCGCCGGCAGGCCGAAGGCGTCCCACCCCATGGGCTGCAGGACATTCTTCCCCAGCATGCGCTGGTGGCGGGCGATGACGTCGCCGATGGTGTAGTTGCGCACATGCCCCATGTGCAGCTTGCCGCTGGGATAGGGAAACATGGAGAGGCAGTAGAATTTCTCCCTGGCGCTGTCCTCGGTTGCGCAAAAGCTCTGGTTGGATTCCCAGTGGTCCTGGGCCTCCCGTTCGATTTTCTGTGGATCGTAGGTTTCTTGCATCGTCATCGGGGCGGTGGGTGCACAACCGGGGAAGGATACCTTAGCCCGCCACCCTATATAAAGCGCTTTCGCCGGCGGAGGATCAATTCTTTGCTTACCGGCCGGGATGGTTCAAACTTAGAAGGGGAGACAGGCCAACCAGGAGGAGAGAGTTATGCCATCTGATGACAAGCGAGATCCCATCGACCGTTTGGTCGATGCCTACGAGACCATGCTGGAGCGGGTGAACAGCGCCGTGGAGAAGGCGGAGCAGACCACCATCCCGGCCTTGAAGAAGAACATCGAGCATGCCCGGGAGAAGGCCGTCGAGCTGGGGGAACTGACCCGGGAAGAGGCGGAGAAGATCGGCGGCTATCTGGAGCGGGACATGAAGGACGCCGGTGAGTTCCTGGCCAGGACCGGAGAGGAGTTCGGCAACTGGCTGCGCTTTGACCTGGAGTTGATCGAGAGCCGCTTGCTGGAGAGCTTCGCCAATGTGGCGGACAGGACCAGGGTGGAGCTGGAGGCCCTGGCGGAGCGTGCGCGCAAGGCCTCCCTCTACCACACGGGCGAGGTGACAGGTCCCGGCACCCTGGTCTGCACCTCCTGCGGCAAGGAGATCCATTTCCACAAGACGGGGCATATCCCGCCCTGCGCGGGTTGCCGCGGCACCGAATACCGGCGAAGCCCGGAAAAATCCTAGGCCGCATTTCTCACCAGGATTTGGATTTTTGGGGCAAGCTGGCGAAGCAGGTTGAACGATCAGCCTTGAAGCATAGCCGTAGCTATGCTTCAAGGCTGATCGTTCAAGATGCGAAGCCAGATTGATGGAATACATCCCTGTATTCCACCCCTTCGGGGTCGCTGCGCGGTCCAAATTCGCTCCAGGCGAATTTGTGTTCCAAAAAGCAAATAGGACAGAGTATAAATTAACCGCCATCACCTTATGAGGCTAAGTACATTGAATTTCATAATTTTTTCAATTAACCGGGTCCGCCTGGTAAGAAATGCGGGCTAGGCCGGGGCATGGAGAAGGGAAAGAATGGGCCGGATTCCCGCGGCCGGCCGCCGGCCCCCAATGGAACCGCCGGTGGCGCGGACAAGGAGGGGGCCTGCGGGGTTCAGTGCGCGGATTGCACCCTGGACGCCATATGCAAGCTGCTGGACTATGCAAATGGCGGCAGCGCCGTGCCGGACGGCGTGCTGTTGCGGGAGCGGCCGGTGGCCCGCGGCGAAACCATTTTCAGGATCGAGGACCCCTTCCGCTCGATCTTTGCGGTCAAGTCGGGCTCTTTCAAAACGCTGATCCCCGAAGCCGGGGGCCGGGAGCAGGTGGTGGGCTTTTATCTCCCGGGAGAGCTGCTGGGCGCCGAGGGCGTGACCGGGGGCGCTTACCCCTGCACCGCCCGCGCCCTGGAGTCCAGCCGGATTTGCGAGTTGCGCATGGAGCGCCTGCCGGAAACCGGCCGGCCGCTGGAGGCCCTGCAGCAGGGCCTCATCGAGATCCTGGGGCGGGAAGTCGCCTTCGGCCATGCCTTGATGGCCTCCCTGATCCGGCAGAGCGCGGAGCAGCGTATCGCCGCCTTTATCCTGAATCTGTCCCGGCGGCTGGAAAGGCGGGGCCTGGCCGGCCGGGTGTTCGTGCTGACCATGTCCCGGGCCGATATGGGCAGCTACCTGGGCCTGGCGAGTGAAACGGTCAGCCGGGTGCTGGCCCGGTTTCAGAAGGCGGGGGTGCTCACCCTTCAGAAAAAACAGGTCCAGGTGCATGCGCCGGAGCGCCTTGCGGATATCGCCAATCTTTGACTTAACCCGCTGAATATAAATGGGAATGCCGATCCATCCGGGGGTTTTGGCAGCCATGGGCGAACATGCCGGCGCTAATTTATCAACAATAATGCTTGACAAATATCACGAAATTTCGTGATATACGTCGCGTTCGAATCTATCGTCGGCCGAATACGCCAAGCGGCTTTTGGCCATTATTCTCACTTCAAACACAGCAGAGGAGGTCTCATGGACGCGACAGCAGAGCAGAAGTACAGCTTCGACGTTGTGCGCTGGTTCGCCATTATGGCCGTCGTCTATCTGGTGGTTGGCGCATTGGTCGGCGTGTACATTGCCTCGGAACTGGCCTGGCCGGTTCTCAACTTCGACAGCCCCTATCTGAGCTTCGGGCGCCTGCGCCCGCTGCACACCAACGCGGTGATCTTCGCCTTCGGGGGCTGCACCCTGATGGCCACCGCCTTCTACAGCGTGCAGCGCACCTGCGGCGTGCGGCTGTGGAGCGACAAGATGGCCTGGTTTACCTTCTGGGGCTGGAACCTGGTGGTCATAGGGGCGGTGATCACCCTGCCCCTGGGCCTCACCCAGAGCAAGGAATACGCGGAGCTGGAGTGGCCCCTGGACATCCTGATCGCGGTGGTCTGGGTCTCCTACATGTTCAACTTCGTGATGACCATCGCCAACCGCAAGAGCTCCCACATCTACGTGTCCAACTGGTTCTTCCTGGGCATGATGATCATGATCACCTACCTGCACGTGGTGAACAGCCTGGCCATACCGGTGAGCCTGTTTAAGTCCTACTCCATCTTCGCCGGGGTGCAGGACGCCATGATCCAGTGGTGGTGGGGTCACAATGCGGTGGGCTTCTACCTCACCGCCGGCTTCCTGGGCATCATGTACTACTTCGTGCCCAAGCAGGCCAACCGGCCGGTCTACTCCTACCGGCTGTCGGTGATCCACTTCTGGGCCCTGATGTTCGGCTACGTCTGGCTGGGGGCGCATCATCTGCAGTACACCGCCCTGCCGGACTGGACCGGCTCCCTGGGCGCCGCCGTCTCCCTGGCCATGATCATCCCCTCCTGGGGCGGCGCGGTGAACGGCATGATGACCCTGTCCGGGGCCTGGGACAAGCTGCGCACGGATTACGTGCTGCGCTTCCTCATCATGTCCCTGGCCTTCTACGCCATGTCCACCTTCGAGGGACCGGTGATGTCCATCAAGACGGTCAACGCCCTCTCTCATTACACCGACTGGACCATCGGCCACGTGCACTCCGGGGCCCTGGGCTGGGTGGCCATGGTGGGTATCGGCGCCCTGTATCACCTGATCACCCGCTGCTTCCACGTGGAGATGTATTCCCTGAAGCTGGTGAACCTGCACTTCTGGGCGGCCACCATCGGGGCGGTGATCTATGTGGTGGCCATGTGGGTCTCCGGCATCATGCAGGGGCTGATGTGGCGCGCCTATGATGAGTACGGCACCCTGGCCTATACCTTCGCCGAGTCGGTTGAGGCCATGCATCCTTACTATGCCATGCGCGCGGTGGGCGGCGGCATCTTCCTGTTCGGCGCCGTGGTCATGCTCTACAACGTGATCATGACCGTGCGCAAGTCCGTCAGCGAGGGCAACCTCGAGCAGGCGCGGACCACTGTACTGGCCCCAGCATAGGAGATCGAGACAATGGCGACCAACAACCAAGCGACCGGCCTCCAGGAGCGGATGGAGAAGAACATCTGGGGCCTGGTCATCATGACGGCCATCGTGCTCTCCATTGGCGGCATCGTGGAGATCGTGCCCCTGTTCACCATGAAGAGCACCTTCGAGCACAACAAGTTTCCGGAGATCGTCTGGGACGGGGCGGGCAAGCGCCCCCTGTCGGAATGGAAGACCGGTGACGGCATCCGTCCCTACAAGCCGCTGGAGCTGGCGGGGCGCGATGTCTATATCCGCGAGGGCTGTTACCTGTGCCACTCCCAGATGATCCGGCCCTTCCGGGACGAGAAGGAGCGCTACGGCCACTATTCCCTGGCCTCCGAGTCCATGTTCGATCATCCCTTCCAGTGGGGCTCCAAGCGCACCGGCCCTGACCTGGCGCGGGTGGGCGGCAAGTACTCCGACATCTGGCACCGCAAGCACCTGCGGGCGCCGCGCTCGGTGGTGCCCGAATCGGTGATGCCCAACTATCCCTGGCTGGAGGAAAACCTGGTGGACGCCGACCAGATCCAGGCCAATATGGAGGGGCTGCGGGCCATCGGGGTCCCCTATTCGGACGCCGATATCAGCGATGCCCCCCGGCAGGTGGAAGGCAAGACCGAAATGGACGCCATGGTGGCCTACCTCCAGGTGCTGGGCACCATGGCGAAACTCGACGACAGCAAGGCCTACCGCGAATAGGGTGAAAGCATGAGTGACTATTTCCATACAGACTGGGCGGCGATGACCACCAACGACTGGATAGGCACCATCCTGACCGTGGTCGTCTTCCTCCTGATGGTGGGCGTCTACGCCTATGCCCTGCGTCCCAAGAACCGGGACAAGCTGGAGTCAAGGCGCTTCATTCCGATGGACGACGATCGAATTGAGACGGGAGAGAAACATGGCGGATAAGAATCCTTTTCCGGGTGAAAACAATACCGGGCACATCTGGGACGACAATATTCGGGAGCTGAAAAACGACCCTCCCCGCTGGTGGATGATCGGCTTCTGGGCCAGCATCATCTGGACCCTGGCCTACGCCGTCCTCTACCCCACGGTGCCGGTGGGCGACGAGCCCAACAAGGGCATATTGGGCTGGACCGCCATCAAGGAGTACAAGGAGGGGCTGGCGGAAGTCGAGGCGGTGCGCGCCCGCTACGAGACCCAGATCCAGGGCATGACGGCGAAGCAGATCCTGGCGGATCCCGGCCTTACCGCCTATACGGTGGCCTCCGCCAAGGTGCTGTTCGGTGACAACTGCGGCGCCTGTCACGGCTCCGGCGGGCAGGGCGGCCCCGGTTTTCCGGTCATCGTGGACGACGACTGGCTCTACGGCGGGACCATCGAGAAAATCGAGGAGTCCATAACCAAGGGCCGCAAGGGCATGATGCCCGCCCACGCAAAGCGGCTTTCCCCCCAAGAGCTCGATACCCTGGCCAACTACGTGGTGAACCTGAGCCAGGGCAAGGATGACCCGGCGGGCGCCGCCCTGTTCAAGGCGAAGGTCTGCTTCGCCTGCCATGGGGCGAATGCCAAGGGCGTGCAGGCCATGGGCTCCGCCAACCTGACCGACAGCATCTGGCGCTTCGAGCCGGGCGGTGTCGAGAGCGCCAGGCGGACCATCGCCCATGGCGTCAACGACGCCGGCGACGCCGAGACCCGCCAGGCGGTGATGCCCTCCTTCGCCGACAGGCTGTCCGCCAATGACATCAAGAAGCTGGCGGTCTACGTCTACAAGTTCGGCGGCGGCGTTCAGTGAGCCGCGGTGATGAATGGTCCGCATGGGAAGCATCCCCATGCGGACCCCATGGCATACAGAGGCGGCATCATGAATACTGATATGGTATTTTGGGGTGCGGTTTCTGCGGCGCCGTCGCGGTGCTGACAGTTCTGGCGGCCAGGGTCTGCAAGTTCATGAAACAGGATGCGGAAAGAAACGCGGGATAGGCATGCAAACGAGCAGCGCCAACAGTGCATCCCTGGACAGCCTGCTGGAAGAGGCCGATTCCTGGCAGGTCAACACGGGCGGGGAGACCATCCACGCCAAGCGGATGCGGGGCAGATGGCGCACCCTGAAATGGATCACCAGCACCATCTACCTGAGTTTCTTTCTGGGCCCCTATCTGCGCTGGGGCGACCGGCAGGCGGTGGTGTTCGATATTCCCAACCGCCAGTTTCACCTGTTCGATATCACCATCCTGCCCCAGGATCTCTGGATGCTCTCCCTGGTGCTGCTGTTTCTGGCCATCCTGCTGCTGGCGCTGACGGTGATCGTCGGCCGGGCCTGGTGCGGCTTCCTGTGCTTTCAGACGGTATGGACCGACGTCTACACCTGGATTGAAGAACGCTTCGAGGGGCCGCCGCCGCAGCGGCGCAAACTGGACAAGGCCCCCCTGAGCCCGCGCAAGATCCGGATCAAGGCGGCCAAGCACGGCCTGTGGCTGGTCATCGCCGTGCTGACCGGCATCAGTTTCGCCGCCTGGTTCACCGACGCCTACGGCCTGTGGGCCGGTTTCCTCACCCTGCAACTCCCGGCCGCGGCCTGGGTGACCATTCTGTTGTTTACCGCTGGCACCTATATCCTGGCCGGCTTCATGCGGGAGCAGGTCTGCATGTGGCTCTGTCCCTATGCCCGCATCCAGGGGGCGATGGTGGATGTCACCACCATCATCCCCACCTATGATTTCCACCGGGGCGAGCCGCGCAGCCGGAAGAAAAGAGGGGCCGCTGACGGCGGGGCGGGCGACTGTGTCGATTGCAACCAGTGCGTCGCCGTCTGCCCCACCGGCGTCGATATCCGCCAGGGCCAGCAGGAGGGCTGCATCATGTGCGCCCTTTGCATCGACGCCTGCGACGCCGTCATGGACAAGCTGGGGCGGCCCCGGGGCCTGATCCGCTACGAGTCGCTGGACGGCCTGCAGGGCAAGGCGCGTCCGCCCCTTTTCCGCCAGCCCCGCGTCCTGGTGACCGGGCTGATCCTGCTGGCGGCCCTCGGCGGCATCTTCTACGGCCTGAACACCATCGACGCCATAGAACTCAAGGTGCTGCACGCGCGCCAGCCTTTGTATGTGCTGCAGAGTGACGGCTCCATCCAGAACCGCTACACCCTGAAGATCCTGAACAAGCTGGCGGATGACGTGAAGGTCCGGATCAGCGCCACGGGCCCCGAGGGCCTGGCCATCACCAGCGGGACAACCCTTGCCGTCCGCCATGGCACGGTAACGCCGGTCACCCTGTTCGTCCGGGTTCCGCGGCGGAATCTGTCCGTGGAGTCCCAGCCCATCGTCTTCCATATCGAAACCCTGGGGCGGGAGCCTGCGTTCTCCAGCGACCGGGAAAGCATTTTCATAGGACCCAAGCAATGAAAGAAACCATGCACATGGCGTCACCCCAATCCCCCTGGCGCAGCCCCTGGGTGCTCGGCTGGCTGGCCATCATCCTGGTGGTGTTACTGGCCAATTCCATCATGATCTACCTGGCCTTCGACGCCAATCCCGGGCTGGTGGTGGAGGACTATTACGAGCGGGGCCAGCATTATGAAAAAAACATGCTGGCGCGCATCGCCAGGAGGCCGGACTGGAATATGCAGGTCGATGTTCCCAAGACGCCGTCCCTGGGAACCCCCGCCTTGATCTCATTCAGCGTCACGGAAAAGGACGGGACACCGGTAAAGGCGGACAGCGTCGTCCTCCATGCCTACCGCCCCTCCGATGCGAAACAGGATTTCTCGGTGCCCATGCAAAAGCGATACGGCGGGACCTACCAGGCCGAAGTCACCTTCGGGCTGAAGGGCGTGTGGGACATCCTGGTCAGCGTGCAAAAGGACGGCGAGGAGCATAACGAGGCCCTGCGCATTCATGTGGCCCCCGGGCGCTGAGCGGTGAACGGCGTTGACGCTGTCGGCGGCTGGGCGGACGGCGCCGCCCGAACCGCCGCCCGGGCCCTCTGTTTCCATTGCCGGCAGCCCCTTCCCGCGAAGGGGGTGATAGCGGCGCGCATCGGGGGGGTGGAGCGCGAGTTCTGCTGCGCCGGCTGCAAGGGCGTATGCGAAGCCATCCACCAGGCGGGGCTGGAGGGCTTCTACCGGCGCACCCCCGAGGGGACCGCCCTGGCGCCTCCGCCGGAACCGCCGAAGGACCTCCTGCTCTACGACCTGGACGAGGTCCAGGAGGAGTTCGTCCACGGGCTGGGGGAGCGCCGGGAGATCAATCTCCTGCTGGAGGGCATCCATTGCGCCGCCTGCGTCTGGCTGATCGAGCACAGCCTCGCGGCGCTGCCGGGGGTGGAGGAGGCGGCGGTCAACCTCTCCGGCAGGCGCCTGCGCCTGAAGTGGGACAACGGCCGCCTGCAACTTTCCGGGATAATCCAGCGCTTGGCCCGGCTCGGCTATGCCGCCGTGCCTTTCGATCCCGACGCGGCCGAGGGGATGCTGCAGCGCCACAACCGCAGGCTCCTCTACCGCATGGCCTTCGCCGGCTTCGCCATGATGAACCTGCTGTGGATCTCCATCGCCCTCTACAGCGGCGCGGACCAGGGCGAGTTCCGCGGCATGTTCCACTGGATCGGCCTGGCCATCGCCACGCCGACCCTGTTGTACTCGGGCTTTCCCTTCTTCCAGGGGGCCTGGACCGGGTTGCGCAACCGCCATCTGGGCATGGATGTCCCCATCGCCATCGGCGCCGGCATCACCTACCTCTACTCCCTCTATGTCACCCTCTCGGGCACCCCGGCGGGCGAGGTCTATTTCGATACCGTGGTGAATTTCATTTTCGTCATCCTGGTGGGGCGCTACCTGGAGGCCATCTCCAAGCGCCAGGCCGTGGCCTCCACCCAGCGGCTGCTGGATCTCCAGCCCAGGGTGGCGACAGTGCTGCGCCGGGGCGGGGAGGAGATCGCGCCGGTCCGCTCCGTCAGGCCCGGCGAGACCGTGCTGGTGAAGCCGGGGGAGAAGATCCCGGTGGACGGCGTTGTCCTCGAAGGCCGCAGCAGCGTGGACGAGGCCATGCTGACCGGGGAGTTCGAGCCGGTGGGCAAGGGAGAGGGGGACAGGGTCTGCGCCGGCACCCTCAACACCCATGGCATGCTGAAGCTGCGGGTGGAAGGCGTGCTCAAGGACACGGCCCTGGGGCGCATCATCCGCCTGGTGGAGGAGGCCCAGGCGGGCAAGGCCCCGATCCAGCGGGTGGCGGACCGGGTGGTCCCCTGGTTCGTGGCGGCCACCCTGGGGCTGGCCCTGCTGACCTTTCTCTGGTGGATGGACACCGATTTCGAGCTGGCCCTGATGGCGGCGACGGCGGTGCTCATCATCACCTGTCCCTGCGCCTTCGGGCTGGCCACCCCCATGTCCATCGCGGTGGCCTCCGGCCTGGGGGCCCGCAACGGCATCCTGGTGAAGAACGGGGCCGTCCTGGAGACCCTTTCGGATATCGATCATTTCGTGTTCGACAAAACCGGCACCCTGACCGAGGGCCGCATGACCGTCTGCGCCGTCCATCTTGCCGGCGCAAGCTGGTCCCCCTCGGCGGGGGCGGCCGTGCCGGAGGCGGTCAGGACCCTGTTCGCCAGCCTGGCCCCCCTGGAGCGCTATTCCGAGCACCCGGTGGCGGCGGCCATCCTGGATTGCGCCCAAACCGCCGGGGCGGCCGGGGACGGGCCCGGCGCCGAGGGGTTCGAGAACCACCCCGGCCACGGGGTCGGCGCCCTGGTGGCGGGTAAGAGGGTGCTGGCCGGAACACCGGCCTGGCTGGATCGAAACCGGGTGCGCCGGCAGCCGGAATTCGACCGGGTGGCGCGGGAGCTGGAGGAGCAGGGCGCCGGCACCCTGCGCTGCGCCGTCGACGGCCGGGAGGTCGCCGTTATCGGCATCCGGGACCGCATCCGGGAGGATGCGCCGGCGCTGGTGCAGGCCCTGAAGCAGGCCTCGATGCGCCTGACCCTTCTGAGCGGCGACCGGCAGGCCACCGCGGAGGCCGTCGCCCGGCGGCTGGGGGGCATGGAGGTCATCGCCGAAGTGCTGCCGGAAGACAAGGACCGCACCATCGCCGGCCTGCAGCAGGGGGGCCACAAAGTGGCCATGGTG
The DNA here is from genome assembly GCA_011051655.1 of Sedimenticola sp. Classification (GTDB taxonomy): domain Bacteria; phylum Pseudomonadota; class Gammaproteobacteria; order Chromatiales; family Chromatiaceae; genus DRKS01. Next base: position 37,733 of record DRKS01000006.1, on the reverse strand, counting down.
GGGGACGGCGTCAACGACGCCCCCGCCCTGGTGCGGGCGGACGTGGGCATCAGCCTGGGCTCCGGCACGGATGTCTCCATCGCCAGCTCCGATATCGTGCTCATGAGCAGCGAGCTGGAGAAGGTGCGCCTGGCCGCCGCGCTGTCCCGCCGGACCCTGCGCACCATCCGGCAGAATATCGGCATCTCCATCGGGTATAATCTCATCATGGTGCCGCTGGCCATGGCGGCGCTGATCACGCCCCTGGTGGCGGCCGTCGCCATGCCCGTCAGCTCCCTGCTGGTCATCGGCAATGCCGCGCGCATCAGGACGCTCTTCCGGACTTAGCGGGCATCCGGAAACAGGACGAAAAGAACGCCACCGTTACCGCAACAGACGGGTACTGAAATTAATGGAAGTGATTTATGGCCTGATCCCCGGAATGCTGGTCCTCGGCCTGGTCGCGGTAGCCGTCCTTTTCTGGGCGGTGCGCAGCGGCCAGTTCGACGACCTGGAAGGGGACGCCCAGCGCATCCTCATGGATGACGACGACAGGCCGGAAGCCAAGACCACCGCCCCGCCGGAGGGGAACGACAAATCCGCCGGGGCGGAAACAGAGGAGAACCCCTGACATGTCAAAGAGCATCAAAGGCACCCGGACCGAGAAGAACCTGCTCATCGCCTTTGCCGGCGAATCCCAGGCCAGAAACCGCTATACCTATTTCGCCGCCGCGGCCAGAAAAGAGGGGCTGATGCAGATCTCCCATATCTTCGAAGAGACCGCCAACCAGGAAAAGGAGCACGCCAAGCGGTTCTTCAAGTTTCTCGAAGGGGGCGAAGTCGAGATTACCGAGACCTTCCCCGCCGGCAGGATCGGCACCACGCTGGAGAACCTGCGGGCCGCCGCGGCGGGTGAGGAGCACGAGTGGTCGGACATGTATCCGGGCTTTGCCGAGGTGGCGCGCAGCGAGGGTTTCGAGCAGATCGCATTGGCCTTCGAGGCGATATCCGTTGCCGAGCGCCAGCATGAAAAACGCTACCGGGCGCTGGCGGCCAACCTGGAGGCCGGCAGGGTCTTCAGGCGTGACGGCAAGGTCGTCTGGCGCTGCCGCAATTGCGGTTATCTGCACGAGGCCGAAGAGGCCCCGGCCGTCTGCCCGGCCTGTGTGCATCCCCAGGCGCACTTCGAACTGCTGGCTGAGAACTGGTAGCACCCGATCGCATCCGGTGGAGTCCTGGCTGCCCTATACCAGCGCCCTGGTGGTGGGTCTGCTCGGCGGCGTCCACTGCGCGGGGATGTGCGGCGGCATCGTCGGCGCCCTGACCTTCGGGCTGCCGGAACAGGATCGCGGCCGCCTCGCCGCCATGCTCCCCTTTCAGCTCGCCTACAATCTCGGGCGCATCACCAGCTATGTGCTTGCCGGGGCAATCATGGGCGGCCTGGGCATGCTCCTGGCCCAGCTCATGCCCGTCCAGCTGGCCCAGCGGGTTCTGCTGGGGGTCGCCGGGCTGTTCATGATTTTGCTCGGGCTCTACCTGGGGGGCTGGTGGATGGCCCTGGGCCGGGTGGAGCAGGCGGGGGCTTTGGTGTGGAAGCGCCTGGAGCCGCTGGGGAGAAGGCTGCTGCCCGTGCGTTCCCCCGCCCGGGCCCTGAAGATCGGCCTGGTCTGGGGCTGGCTCCCCTGCGGCCTGGTCTACACCATGCTGGTCAATGCCGTGGCCGCGGGCAGCGCCCTGAAGGGGGCGGGCCTGATGCTGGCCTTCGGCCTGGGCACCCTGCCCAATCTGCTGCTGATGGGGGCGCTGGCCGGGGCCCTGGCCCGGCTGACCCGTTCCCCCCTTGTCCGGAGGATCGCCGGGGGGCTGGTCATGCTGTTTGGCTTTTTTACCCTTTGGCGGGCTTTTTGATATTGGTCACGGAGGCACGGGGCCCACGGAGGCCTTGAACGGTCCTTTATTCTCTGTGTCTCCGTGGCAATGGATCATGCCATCCCTGGCGCTGTTTTCCGGTTTCCCTCAGAAGGTTGCAATGGCCGGGAAACGCATCCTGGTCACGGGCCAGTCAAAGGCCGCCTTGGCCGGCGTGTCGGTGAGGATGCGGCCCACGATGAAGGCGGAGGGTACGATTTTGCCCCGGGCGCTGCAGCGGGCGCTGCCGATGAAATCGAGCCCGTTGGCGAGGTCCGAGGCGCGTATGAACCGCAGGCCGTTGCCGGGAATCTTGATCCGGACCCGGCCCAGCGCATGGCCATTGGCCCCGAATGCCACGCACCGCACCACCGCCGTCTTATGGAGGGCATTGTTGAACACGAGGGCGGTATCGGTCGTGTCCAGATCGGGGCGTGGCCTTAGCACGGCCTGAAGTTCCTCGGGGCCCCGGTCTATCTCTATTTCGGCCACCGCGGCCTGTTCGGACAGCTGAATCTCCTCCGCCGCAACCGGCGCCACGATGGCCGCCGTCATCAGTGATCCAAAACAGACTGCAAGGCCTTTCCGTATGAAGTTGTTCATGTTTGTGTTCTCCAGGGTTTGTTGAACTCGATCGGGCCCGTGGGGACCCGTCCATACGCGGGAATATTTCCCGCGTATGGGGTATAATATGTGGGAATATTTCCCTCGTCAATAGTCCGCCCGGTATCGGAAGGGGCGGAAACGGGGATTTTGGGGTGTAGTAAAGGGCCCCTCATGCTGGCAAGATGAAGATATGGCAAAAAAGGCGGGCGAGTTGAAATTGGGTGAACCCCCCAAAGCGCTGGTTGCGGCGCTTTGCACCCTGTTGAGGCCCCTGGTGCGGCTGCTGCTCGCCCATGGAATAACCTTGCCGGTCCTTACCGGCCTTTTGAAATCCCTCTACGTGGAGGTGGCGGAACGGGAGTTTCCCCTCCCCGGCAAACCCCAGACCGACAGCCGGATAAGCCTTCTCACCGGCGTGCACCGCAAGGATGTCCGCCGCCTGCGCCGCGAATCCCCCGCCGCCGAGGAGATGCCGGCCTCGGTGGCCGTCGGTGCGCAGCTTGTCGCCAGATGGGTCGGAGAACAGAAGTACCTGGATGAGGCCGGGTCACCCAGGGCATTGCCCATCCGCGCCGCCCAAGGGGACGGGGTGAGCTTCGAGCAACTGGTGAGGACGGTGGCCCGGCAGGATCTGCGGCCGCGGGTCGTCCTGGACGAGCTGTTGCGGCTCGGCGTCGTGGAGGTCGATGATGACAACCGCGTCAGGCTCAACGCGGAGGCCTTCATTCCGGAAAAAGGCTTCGACGAGAAGGCGTTCTACTTCGGCAGAAACCTGCGCGACCATATGGCCGCCGGCGTCCACAACCTGCTTGGCGGCGCCCCGCCCTTGTTCGAGCGCAGTGTCTCCTACCACAGGCTCAGTGGCGCCAGTGTGAAGGAACTCAATGAGCTTGCGGGCCGGCTGGGCATGCAGGCCCTGACCGCCGTCAACCGCGAGGCCATGGCGATGAAGGACAGGGACCTGAAGGTCCCCGGCAAAAAGCAGCGTATCAACTTCGGGGTCTATTTTTACGTCGGGGATGACGACTCGGAGTCCCGGGAGCATGCCGGTGAGGACTGAAAGTCCACTGCGGCGGCTCTTCCTGGCCGCCTTGCTTTCAGTCCTGGGCCTGGCCGCCTGCGCCCATCAGGCGAAGGATGTCCCGCCGGGAGGGCTGGCCGGCAATGACGCCGGGGGCCTGGTCCACAATGCCGGCGGCGAGGATGAGGCCGACGGGCCCGGAGGAACCGGCATGCAGGCCGGAGGCGATGGCATTGGCGGAACCGGCATGCGGGCGGAGGGTGACGGTTTCGGCGGAACCGGCATCGTCGGTCCCATTTCCGGGTTCGGCAGCATTATCGTCAACGGCGTCCACATCCATTACCCGTCCGGCATGCTGATCGGCCTGAACGGGCAGCCTGCCTCGACGGATGAGTTGAAAATCGGACGGGTGGTGGAGGTGCGCGCCGCCGCCGCAGACGGCGGGCTGGCGGCACGCCATATCGAGGTCCTGGATGCCGTGGTCGGCCCGGTGGAGGTGATAAACGAACAGGACGGATCCCTGCGGGTATTGGGTCAGACGGTGTACCTGGACGAGGACACGGTACTGGCTTCCGGTCTCGACGCCCAGGGCGCCCTGAAGGCTGTCAGGCCGGGGGACCTGTTGCGGGTGAGCGGCCTGCATCTCGAGAACGGCTCCGTCGCGGCCACCCGCGTGGAACCGGCGCAACCGGACGCCGCCTGGCTGGTGGCCGGCCCGGTGAAGGATCTCGGCCCGGAGGGTTTTTCCATCGGCGGGCTGCGAATCAAGCGCGGTGACGCCCGGGCCGAAGGGCTGCGCAACGGCAGCCCGGTGCTGGTGCGGGGACGGCGGGTGGAAGGCGGCTTCCTGGCGCGGAAACTGCTGGTCCGGCCGGACATCCCTTTCAACGGCATGGTGGAACGGCTGGTGATCCAGGGCTATCCGGCGGTGGTGAAGGGCGCCCGCGCCCTGCGCATCGGACGCCTGCGCGTGGAGATGCCGGCGGATACCGCCGCTCCCCGGACGCCGGACGCGAACGGCCCTGGGGGGGCGCTGGCCCGCCGGCGCATACAATTGACGGCGCGCATCGACCGCAGCGGGCATGCCCGCGCCGAGCGTGTCATCATCCTGCCGCGCCCGGCGGGCCGGCGGCCTTCGATTCCCCTCCCCAGGCGCGAAATCCAGTGGAACCGGACGCCGCGGGAAAGCCGGCCGGGACCGCCTTTATCCGAACGTCCGGTCGAACCGCGGCGTCCGCTGCCCCAGCGGCCCTCGATCAGGCGCCCGATGCGGCTGGACCGGCTGCGGGGGCTGGACCGGCCCTTGAAACGCCCCGGTGTTTTGAGTCCCCGCTGAAAGCGGGCTGCCGCTTCACGGCTCAGCCTTCGACGGTGACCTCCACGGGGTCGCATTCCCACAGACCGTGCTTGGTACAATAGGACAGGGCGGTCAGGCTCAGCTTGTCCGTCGTGGGGACCAGGTTGAAGGTGACCTCGGCCTGGCCCTTGGCGCCGTCGCCGCCCAGGGTGCCGGCCGGGAAGCTGGCCTCCGCCAGCAGGGTCTGGCCGTTATAGAGCTGGATGGAGCGGATATAGTGGTCGCTGTCGTCCGGGTGCTGATAGGCGTTGCCCATCCTGACGGTCACGGCGAATTTTTCGCCCTTGCGGGCGACGCCCGCGCATTGGATGAAAGGCGAGTGGCGATCGATGTAGTCCTTCCTCGCTTCCCTTTCCACCTGGTCTATGTCTTCATAGCGATTGATCTTTGGCATGGGATTCTCCTGGTTGGATTTGACAGCAAGACAACAAAAGTGTTTACATACTGGCAGGCATTCCATGGCCTGTCAAGGGTGGAATTGATTTAATCCGCTGGAGGGAAAAACGATGAGAAAGTGGCGTTGCACGACCTGTGGGTACATTTATGACGAGGCCGAGGGTCTGCCGGAGTCCGGCATCCCGGCCGGGACCCGGTGGGAAGATCTGCCGGAGGACTGGGCCTGTCCCGATTGCGGGGCGCCAAAGGATGAATTCGAGCCGGTATCCGGCTGAAGAGGCGCCTACATCGGGCTTATTTTGGGCGGCCGCTCGGCGATCAATGCCTTGAGCTTCAGCCGCGTGTGGCCACGCCAGCCCTCGATGGTGATTTCGGAGCCGGGCGGCTGCATGGCGATGAGGTTGAGGATGTCGAGGGCGCTGGTGGGCGTCATATCGTTGATCCGGGTGATGATGTCGCCTGGTTCGAGGCCCGCGAGGTCCGCCGGCCCCTGTTCCAGGACGCCGGAAACCAGGACGCCGATGGCCACACTCAGGCCGAAGGATTCCGCCAGCTCCGGTGTCACGTCCTGGGCCATGATGCCCAGCCAGCCCCGGATCACCCGGCCGTGCAGGAGCAGTTGCTGCATAATGCCCTGGGCCAGGCTGATGGGAATGGCGAATCCGATGCCCTGAGAGCCGCCGCTTTCGGAGTAGATCACGGTGTTGATGCCTACCAGATCGCCGTGGGCGTTGATGAGCGCGCCGCCCGAGTTGCCCGGATTGATGGCGGCGTCGGTCTGGATGAAGTCCTCGAAGGTGTTGATGCCCAGCCGGTCGCGGCCGGTGGCGCTGACGATGCCCATGGTCACCGTCTGGCCCACGCCAAAGGGATTGCCGATGGCGAGCACCACGTCGCCGACCTCCAGCCGGGCCGAATCGCCCAGGTTTATGGCCGGCAGATCCCTGGCCTGGGCCTGGAGCACCGCCAGGTCGGTATCCCGGTCCGTGCCCACCACCGCCGCCGGGATATTCCGGCCGTCGCGCAGCACCAGCTGGATCTCGTCGGCGCCGTCGATGACATGGTTGTTGGTGAGGATATAGCCCCGCGCATCCAGGATGACCCCCGATCCCAGGCTGGTCTCCAGCCTCTGGCGCGGCCGGGCGGAGGGCCGGTCGCCAAAAAAGAACTGGAGCGTGGGGTCCTTGAACAGGGGGCTGGCCTGCTCGGTGACGACCTTGGTGGTAAAGATGTTGACCACCGAGGGGGCCGCGCGTTTTACTGCGGCCGCATAGGAGACCGGGCCCGCCGCCGGGGTGGTGGCCGGGGATGGCTCAGGAACGCTTGGCCGTGGCGGCGCCGGGATGACGGCCTGGGGGGGCGGCCTGTGGTTGTTCAGCAGCCCGGGCCGCAGGAGAAAGACCACAAAGGCGGCGGCGAGACCGGCGGCGACGGAGGTCAGTATGAAGGAGAGAAATTTCCGTAAGGCCATGATTGCGGATAATCTACCATACCGGGGGTAAAAACACCGATGACCGGTCTGAACGAGCTGGAAACATATTGCAACACCCTGCTGAGGGTGGACGCCTTTGCGGACTATTGCCCCAACGGCCTCCAGGTCGACGCCGGGGGCGGGGAGGTGCGGCGGCTGGTCAGCGGGGTCAGCGCCAGCCTGGCCCTGATCGAGGCCGCCGCCGGGGCCGGCGCGGACGCCTTGCTGGTGCATCACGGTTATTTCTGGAAAGGAGAGCCCGCACCGCTGAGGGGGGTCAAGGGGCGGCGCATACGGGCCCTGATCCAGAGCGGCATAAGCCTGCTGGCCTACCATCTCCCCCTGGATGCCCACCCCGAGCTGGGGAACAACCGGCAACTGGCGGACCGGTTGGGTTTTTCCGGCGCCGGCCCGGCGGAGGATGAAGGCGGCCTGATCTGGCGGGTCGATCTGGAGCAGCCGCTGGAGGCCGGTGAGTTGCTGGCGCGCATCAGCCGGGGTCTGGGCCGGGAGCCCCAGCACATTCCCGCCGGCGAGGGGCCGCTGCGGCGTATCGGATGGTGCACGGGGGCGGCGCAGGACGCCATCGAGACCGCCGCCGCCCTGGGCCTCGATGCCTTTGTCACCGGCGAGATCTCCGAACGCACCGTGCACCTGGCCCGGGAGCTCGGGGTCCATTTCTTCGCCGCCGGGCATCATGCCACCGAGCGGTTCGGCGTCCGGGCGCTGGGAGAGCACCTGGCCGGGCGGTTCTCCCTTGAACACCGCTTCATCGATATTCCAAACCCGGCATGACGGGCCTTGGGAGCGGCCTTCCCCTCCCGCTCATCAAGTTTCCCCCCCTGTCTGCCGCTAAGCGCTTTATATCGGCGTCGAGAACGGGATCGGGACCATGACCGCGGAAGAACTGGTAAAAGACCTGAACAACCTGGTGGCCCTGCCCCAGGCCTTTGTCAAAATCAGCCGGATGATCGAGTCACCGAAACATTCGGCCGCCGATATCGGCAAGGTCATCGGGCAGGATACCGACCTGAGCGCGCGCCTGCTGAGGATCGTGAACAGCGCCTTCTACGGCATCCCCGTTCCCATAGAGACCATCTCCCGGGCCGTTACCATCGTCGGCACCCGTGAGCTGCACAACCTGGTGCTTACGACGTCCGCCGCCCGGGTGTTCAAGGACATCCCCACCGACCTGATGGACATGGGGGAATTCTGGGGCATGTCGGTGTACACGGGGATTGTCGCCAGCACCCTGGCGGCAAAATGCAATGTGCTGCACAAGGAGCGCCTGTTCGTTCAAGGCATCCTGCATGATATCGGCCGTTTGCCCATCTATCTGCGGCTGCCGGAAAAGGCCCGCGACATCCTGCTGATTTCCAACGGCGATTATGATCTCCTTCCGGCCGCGGAACAGGAGGTCCTGGGATTTGGCCATGCGGAGGTGGGGGCCGCCCTGACCCGGTCGTGGAATCTTCCGGAAAGCATCCAGACGGTCGCCCGGTATCACCATGACCCCCAGCGGGCCCCCGGGCATGAGATCGAGACCTCGCTGGTCCACATCGGGAGCATCTTGGCGGAATGCGAAACCCTGGACGAGACCCTCGAGGAAATGCTCAGCCGGGTGGATCCCCATGCCTGGCGGGTCACCGGGCTGTCCCAGCCGGATATCGAGGCCATCATCGATGACATCCCCCAGCAGGCGGTGGAGATCCTGAAGCTGATGTTGCCGGAATCGGCCTGAGCCGTTTTACCCCTTCCCCCTTGCCGCACAGGCCCGGATCGCAAGCACCGTATTCACCAGAAAAACCACCAGCGTCAGCGCGTTGAGCAGTCCCCCCAGGTTCCTGGGCAGGATTTCCTGGGCCAGGTCTGCGCCCACCCGCAGGACGAGAAACAGATGAAGCAGGGCCACATGGATATAAAAGGCGGGCCGGTAGAGCATGCCCCTTCCCAGCACGGCGGGAAAGATGACGGGCGCATGGCCGAAGATCATGGAAAAGATAAAACCCAGAAAAAAACTGTGCAGCACGGCGTCATATCTCAGCCCGCCGAAATCCGCGCCAAACAGGAGCAGCAGCGTCCCACAAAGGGCCAGCCAGATATATCCGGCCAGCAGATTGACGGCGATAAAACGGGGCAGGCCCGTCTGCCGTATGGTGCGCCGGGCCACATCGTGCCTGCCCAGCCACAGGGCGATGGCGACCATGCCGAGTCCCAGCAGCCGGGTCCCTGCATCCGGGTGTTGCAGGGTCACGACAATCCCCGCCGAGGCCATAAGCACGAACAGCAGCAACTGGGCCTGGCGCCCCATGGAAATGAACAGCATGCGCCCCAGCTCCATCCTTTCCCCGGCGATGGTCAGCAGCAGAAAGCCCATCCACCACCACACCACCGCATGGAGCGGCGCCCCTCCCAGCCAGAGGACATTGCCCGCCAGCCAGAAGAGCGCCCCCGCCATCATGATGACGGTGAACCAGGCGAACTGGCGCAGAATAAAGGCGACGAAGACCAGGGAGAGCATGAAACTCCCCGTGAGAATAAGCACCTTGGCCGGGATGGGCGCCGTTCCGGCAATCAGCAGCAGGCCGCCCAGGCCGGTGGTCAAAGGGCCCAGGTATCCCCACAGCCTGCCCAGGGCGACGGCCCGTTCCAGGCCGATGACGGTGCCCAGGAAGGCGCCCACCATCAGCGGCCCGTGGCTGGCGGGCAGGGCGGTGGTCAGGGTGGGCAGGTCCCAGCCAAGCCGCTGGGTGCCGCCGAACAGCGCCAGCAGCAGGGAAATCATGCCCATGGCCATCAGGGGCAGACGATGATTGGGCTTCAGGTCCACTTGTCGTCTAGAATCGACCGAGTATTTTCTTTGCCTCTTCGGACATGCGCTCAGGCGTCCAGGGCGGGTCCCAGACCACCTCCACCCTGGCCTCGGCAAGGGAGGGGTCGTTGCGCAAAACGGCCTGGCGGGCCGCTTCCGCGATACTGACGTGGAGGGGGCAACTGGGCGAGGTCATGGTGATCTCTATCCTGGCCCGGTCTCCCGTGATTGTGACCTGATAGACCAGCCCCATGTCCACGATGTTGATTCCCACCTCCGGGTCCATGACCTCCTTCAAGGCCTCCCATGCAGCCGCTTCCCTGGGCTCGTTCGATGCTTGATTCATGCTGTTTCCGCCGATGCCTGTTTGCGCTGCCGTGTGGCGGGGGTCATCATACACGCTAATGACGCCGTGGCGCGATGGGGCGGCCCCCCTGGGCGGCGCTATATCCACTATGCTTCCTGGATGGGCATTATCCAGAAAAAGAAAGGGCCGGGGCAATGAAAATGGCGCCATCCGTCACCCGGCTGGTGGCGATTCAGGTATTCCTGTTGTTGCTTGCCTTCGGGGCCCGGGCGGGGATTCCCCGGCCCGCCGAGGTTCCGCCGGATGCGCCGGAGCCGGAGCGCAGCATGCTCAGCCGGGAGAGAGCCGTGCTTTTGAAGGAGTGGGAGGCGCTGAAGAGGGCCATCTCCCGCCATAATGGAAGATGCCGGGATGTACGGCCCGGCTCCAGGCGGATGTCCAGGTGCAGTGCGGCCCAGAAGAGGCTTCAGTCCCTGATCCGGGCCTATGCCGCCAGGGCGGTCGTCTTCAATGACAGGGTGGCCGGCGCCGGCGGGCGGAAGGAGATGACGGGCCGTTAACCCGCATTTCTCACCAGGATTTGGATTTTTGGGGCAAATTCGCTCCAGGCGAATTTGTGTTCCAAAAACCAAATAGGACAGAGTATAAATTAACCGCCATCATCTTATGAGGCTAAGTACATTGAATTTCATAAATTTCCCAATTAACCGGGTCCGCCTGGTGAGAAATGCGGGTTAGGGCCTGTTAACAGGCCCTGGTGTATAATCCCGCGACACAAAAAAAACGCGAGTCAATCATCAATGGCCAAAACCCTGAAAATAGCTACCCGCAAGAGCCCGCTTGCCCTCTGGCAGGCGGAGTTCGTCCGCTCAAGCCTTCTGGCGGCCCACCCCGGCCTTGAGGTCGAACTGGTCACCATGACCACCCAGGGCGACAAGATCCTCGATGTGCCCCTGGCCAAGATAGGCGGCAAGGGGCTTTTTATCAAAGAGCTTGAGCAGGGCATGCTGGCCGGGGAGGCGGACATCGCAGTGCATTCCATGAAGGACGTCCCCATGGAGTTGCCGCAGGGGTTCGGGCTGCCGGTCATCTGCCGGCGGGAGGTCCCCCTGGATGCCTTCGTCTCCCACGAATACGCGCGGATCGAGGACCTGCCCCAGGGCGCCCGGGTGGGGACATCCAGCCTGCGCCGCTCCAGCCAGCTTCTTCACAAGCGGCCGGATTTGGAAATCCTCAGCCTGCGGGGCAATGTGCAGACAAGGTTGTCAAAACTGGACAATGGCGATTTCGACGCCATTATCCTGGCCTCGGCCGGGCTGGTCCGGCTGGAGCTGGAGGCGCGCATTCGCAGCAGGATCCCGGCGGAAACCATGCTTCCGGCGGTGGGGCAGGGCGCGGTGGGCATCGAGTGCCGCGAGGGCGATGAGGACATCATCTCCCTGATCTCTTTCCTCGATGACAAACAGACGAACCTCTGCGTTTCGGCGGAGCGGGCCTTCAATCACCGCCTGGAGGGGGGCTGCCAGGTTCCCATCGCCGGCCACGCCATACTCGAGGGAGACGAACTCTGGCTGCGCGGGCTGGTTGCCAGCGTCGACGGGCGGGAGGTCGTTTCCGGCGAGACCCGCGGGCCGGCCGCTGAGGGTGAATCTCTGGGCACCGCGCTTGCGGAAGATCTGCTGTCGCGTGGCGCCGACAGGCTGCTGGGCAGCCTGTCGCAGGGTTAGCGGCCCGGGCGGCCGTTTCCGCCGGGACGCTGCATCGGCCCGGCATGCCCGAACGCCGCCCCCTGCGGCCGGCTACATGCGCCCGCCTCTGCCGCCCATGCCGCCGCCTCCCATGCCGCCACCTCCCATGCCGCCACCTCCCATGCCGCCGCCATCTCCCGTGGTGGTGCCGTCCTCCGGCGGAAGGCCGCCCGTTCTGCTGTGACAGGTCCAGCATTTGTGTTGCCGGAAGGTTTCCGTCTCATGGTGGACATTGGTGCCGCGCATGGGAGAGCCGGTGACCCGCCACACCGGATGGCACAGCAGGCAATCCCTGAAGGGCTGAATATCAATATTGCCTGTCGCCCCCCTGGTCAGTGAATGGCATGCAAGGCAATGGTAGGGCTCGCCGGGCGTGCCGCCGGGGGCGTCCGGGGCCTTTGACCGGCTCAGGCTTGGGATTGGCGTCCCAACCAGAAGGTGATGCCGGTTCGGGTTGGTTGTCCTGAGCATGGGAAGCCCTTCGAGGTCTTCATGACAATTCCTGCATATTTCCTCCCGCACGTCGCCGCAAAAGATACAGGGCATCATGGCGTTAACGGCGGTTGAGAAGGCGGCGAGTATCAATGTCGCGCCAAAACCAGCTATGCATCTGTTCATGGAACTTATCCCCCTGAAACAGGCCAATGGCCGTGTTTTTGAACGCCCGCGTGTAAACGGATGGGAAATTGCCCTGCGGAAACGGGGCCGGGTTGACCAGCCTGTGCCCGCCGGGCCGGGCCATGATTTCTTTTTGTTACCACTGCCATGGCCGGTCCGGACCATTGTCAGCGCCTGCTTTGTCCGCTGTCAACTCCGCAAACCCACAAAAGCGCCCGGCCGGGAACAAAAAGCATATTCGGTCATCGCCCCGCTGGTGGCGTGGGCGGGAGGAGAGTAGACGCCGCCTGCATGGCTGGTATCATGGCCCGGAATCGCTTCCCTGGCGCCTCGCTCCCGCCGGGAGCATTTTCGGATCCATATCGCAGACGGCCCCCTGATCTAATGAAGAAGATTGAAATCCTGCTCGAGACCTTCATGTTCAACAGCCGCTGGCTGTTGGCGCCCTTCTACCTGGGCCTGGTCCTGACCATCGCCCTGCTGCTGATCAAGTTCGCCAAGGAATTCGTGAGCCTGGCGCTGCTGCTGCTGTCCGGCGGAGGCACTGATGTCATCGTCGCCACCCTGTCGCTGATTGATGTCGCCCTGGTCGCCAACCTGTTGTTGATTATCATTTTTGCCGGCTACGAGAATTTCGTTTCCAAAATCGACACCGGCGATCACGAAGACAGGCCCGAATGGATGGGGCATGTGACCTTTACCGACCTGAAGATCAAGGTCATAGGCTCCATCGTGGCCATTTCGACCATAGAGCTGCTCAAGGCCTTTCTCAATGTGGAAGGGTTCACTACTGAGCAGCTGGCCTGGAAGGTGGGCATTCACCTCACATTCGTGGTATCCGGCGTGCTGTTCGCCCTGATGGACCGGCTGGGGAAGAGCAAATAGGTGGCCGTTTGCCTCCAGGGCCAAGGGGGCGGCTGTTGTTATCGCAGCGCCACGAACATCGCAACCGATCCCTTGATTCCAGGAGCGCCCCCTATTCCCCGCTCCCCCGTCAATGGATGGTTATAGCTTTCTCATTGGCCGCCGGAGCGCAGCGAAAAAGCGGTCAGGTGCAGCACTTTGTTATACGTGAATTTATATTGTACACTATTCCGTACATGTACGATATTAAGGTTTAATGCCATGAAAGCACTTAGCTACACTGCCCTTAGAAATACGCTGGCCAAAACCATGAAAAAAGTCTGTGAGGACCATGAACCCATTGTTATTACAAGAAAAAGTGAAGGCGCCGTTGTAATGCTCTCTCTCGAGGACTATGAATCTCTTGAGGAAACCACCTACTTGCTACGGAGTCCAAAAAACGTTAAACGGCTCTTTGAATCCATTTCCCAGCTCGAAAAGGGCAAAGGCATCGAAAAGGACTTGGACGAGTGAAGCTCATATTCTCAGAGCACGCATGGAACGACTATCTTTACTGGCAAAAAACCGACAAAAAAATTCTAAAGCGTATAAACCTGTTGATAAAAGGCGTCCGACGTTCTCCATGCGAAGGTATCGGAAAACCAGAGCCATTAAAACATGCCCTGTCTGGCTATTGGTCTCGGCGAATTAATGATGAACATCGTTTCGTCTACAAGGTAAGCGATGATTCTATGTTCATTGCCCAACTCCGATACCACTACTAAGTCTCCCTTCACGTATACCGATTAAGGCCAGCCGCGGTTAAGCAACGCAGGGCAAACGCACAAAATATATCTATTTTTCAATTAGATAAGATTGCGTCTTCGCGTGAAGCTTGAATATTGGAGGTGAAATGCTGCATGATGGTATGAGAAATCATGTTACTGCGAGCATTTATGAAAAACCAACCTGATGAAAGCAAAGCCCTTCGTGACCATTTTGAACCGGCATCCGCTATCATCACAGTGGTATATGGAATAAAAACCAACGCCATACAGGTGATCGATGCCCGGATTCGACTACCACAAAGCCTTTTCACGCAATACCGGCTGGGTGAGGCCGCACGAGCAAGATATTCTGCGGACCAAGCGTATCGCTATCGCAGGCATGGGGGGTGTCGGCGGCAGCCATCTCCTGACGCTGACCCGCCTAGGCATAGGCGCCTTCCATGTCGCCGACTTCGACCACTTTGAGTTGGCCAACTTCAACCGCCAGGCGGGGGCATTCCTCAGCCGCATCGGCCAGGACAAAGTGGATGTCCTCACCGGGATGGCCCTGGATATCAACCCGGAACTGGATATCCGCAAATTTCCCACCGGAATCAATAAAGACAACATCAGTGATTTTCTTGACGGCGTCGATCTCTACGTCGACGGCTTGGACTATTTTGCCGTATCCGCCCGCCGCACCGTATTCGCCGCCTGCGCGGACAGGAACATCCCGGCCGTCACCGCCGCCCCCCTCGGCATGGGCGCCGCTGTGCTGAACTTCCTCCCGGGGAAGATGGGTTTTGAAGACTATTTCCAGCTCGAGGGGCACACGGAACAGGAACAGCTCATCCGATTTCTGCTCGGCCTGTCGCCGGCCATGCTTCAGCGTGGCTATCTGGTGCATCCCGAGGCGGTGGACTTCGTCAATCATAAGGGGCCCTCCACCCCCATGGCCTGCGAGATCTGCGCCGGAATGGCGGCCACCGAGGCCCTCAAGATATTGCTCGGACGGGGGCCGGTGCGTGCCGCCCCCCACGGCGTGCAATTTGATGCCTACCGGAACAAACTGGTACACACATGGCGGCCCATGGGCAACCGCAACCCGTTGCAAAGGCTCGGGCTCGCCATTGCCCGGCGCCAGCTCAGGCGCGGGCGGGATTAGCCCCCAAACACAAAGGCGCGGAAATGCTGACACCCCGGGATAAAAACACACTTCTCGAAGCCGCGGTCGCGGCCCCCTCCGCCGACAACTCCCAGCCCTGGCTGTACCGCTGGATGGGAGATGCCCTCGACCTCTGGATCGACGCCCGGCGCGCCGGAAAGCCCTCCGATGCCAGGTACGTGCTGAGTGACCTGGGGCTGGGGGCCTGCATCGAAAACCTCTGCATCCAGGCGCGCGCATTGGGTTACACGGACAAGGTCCAATACCTCCCCGATGAAGAACAGGATCCCCTCTGGGTCGCTAGGCTGGAATTCTCCCCATCCAATAAGGAGCCGCCCGATACGGCGCTGGCCCAGGCCATCCCCAGGCGCTGCACCGACCGCCGGTTTCCCTGGAAAGGCCCTGTTGAAGAGGCGCTGCGGCAGGCATTGGCCGCAGAGGCGTCGCAGTTGCCCGGGGCCAGGCTTGTCTGGCTTGACCCCGGCAGCCAGCAGCGCCATGCTGTGCTGAAGGCCCTGCAAACAGCGGAATCCCTGCGTTTCCAAAGCAGGCGGCTGCATCACGAACTGTTTTCGAGCATCTGTTTTTCCGCCGGCCGGAAAGGCGCCTGCCCGGAAGGCCTGTCCCCCCGCAGCCTGGGAATTGAGGCCCCGGTGTGGCCCTTTTTCAAGGCCCTGCGGCATTGGCCCCTGATGCGCGCCTTCAACGCCATCGGCGGGGCCCGGCTGATGGGCTTGCGCTCGGCGGTGCTGCCCGTCAGGCTTTCGCCCGGGCTGGCCCTGCTGTGCATCGAAGGTGAGGACCGCCCGGCCATCCTCGCCGCCGGACGCGCCTTGGAGCGCGTCTGGCTGCGGGCCACCGCCGCGGGGCTCTCCATCCAGCCCTACGCCGCCCCCGGCGTGCTTGGACTGGGTTTCGTCGAGGTCGAAGCCCGTTTTCAAGACCGCCTCGGGTTGATCCGGCAAGCCCTGGAACAGGCTTGCTCCGGCGGCTGTGGCCTGCTGCTGTTGCGCATGGGGCGGGCTGCCGGGCTGAACAAAAACAGGGGGGCACGCCGGCCGCTGTCCAGCTTTGAGTGGCGTGGCGGCGAATAGCTCTCATTCCGGAGCCGCGGTGCCGGGGCTGTCAGGAAATTTTACACTCCCCGGGCAGCCAGCAGGTACACGATTCCTGTGGTGACGGCTGATTCTTATTGAAATCAAATAGATAGGCGTAGAAGTGCGAAGCTGGGCGTGTCAGGAAATTTTACACCTTGCAACCAAGGCGCATAGCCATTCTCTTGGGTGTAAACGGCAATATCTTTTTATTTCATATAGATACGATTGACCCAATGAGGTTGGCATGCATCATGCTTCCTTGTATTGCGAAAGCTGACCCTTGACCGCAAGTTAAAGAATTATTTTTTGAAGACTGAATGATACGGAGAAACAGAGAATGAAAATCAAGGCCCTACCACTGATCGCAGCACTGTCTTTCGCGCTGGGCGCAGGCCCGGCGGCGGCGGGCATCACTTGGTACCAGCCCTACACCACCTTTGAGGATAACAACCTCGATTTCCATCTTGACGGCAACGATGATGGCATCCTGGATGTTGGCGAGACACTGATCGCAGTATTCGAGATCGACCAAACTGCTTCGGTGATTCCTGCTGGGAGCAGCGCCGGTATCACGGGTGGCGAGCTCACAGGCATCGCTGCGGTGCAGGTAGTGACCAAAACAGCTACAGCGACCCCCGGCCGCTATGATTTCACTTTCGGCCCCCACTCCGCGGGGCTCGATGCCATCCTTACCTTAGCGGGCCTGCCCGAGCTTCCGGGAACCCTGGGTGATGCGGGCAACGGCGCCATGGTCGCCGGCTATTTTGACAGCACCCCGGATTTCGATGCCGTGTCCGCCGATTGCACCAGCCTGAATGACTGCGTGGCCAAGGCGGGCGACGGAATGCTGTGGGAGGTCGACGGTTTCGAAGACGATCCGGATGAGATGTGGGTCGCCTTTAACGCCTTGGATAAACTTACGGATGCAGACAGCGACACTGATTCCGCAGATGACATAGGGCCAAGCACTAAGGCCGCAGTTGTCAACTATGCCCTCTCCGGGATGTACAATGGCACCGGCCACGCGCTCAAGCCCATGGATTGCCTTGGTGGCTGCAGCGGCTTTGGCGATGGCATCGTGGGCAATACGGGTGATCCTGACACGCTCTTCGGCGTCACGGGCAGCGGCGATGTGCTGGGTGGCTATGGACTCACCAACGGGGCCTTCGGGCGGAGCGACTTCGACTTCACCAAGAAGGTTCCCGAGCCGGCCAGCCTGGCGTTGCTCGCCGCCGGGCTGCTGGGTGTGGGAGGCGCCGCCCGCAGGCGTCGCAAGGCCTGACCCCGGGCATCAAGTTGGCTGAACGAAACCCCCTCTTCCAGAGGGGGTTTTTTGTGCCCGGGTTCAAGGATTTATTGCGCCAATTTTTCTTCCCGCGGACTTTGCCGCTCCAGCAGGGTCCGGGCGGCCTCTTTCTGGGGAAAATCTTTGCCACTGGACAGGAGCGCCTGCAATTGCTCACGGGCCGCAGCCCTGTCCCCTGAGCGCGCCAGGGCGACAGCGTAATGGTAACGGGTCTCCATGGCCTTGGGGGCCGCGAGGGTGGCGTCCCGCAGCAGTTGCAGGCCCCTGGTGATCTGATTCTGTTCCACCAAGATCCAGCCAAGGGTGTCCGCTATTTCCGGACTGCCGGGGTTGAGGCGGTAGGCCTTCTCCGCCGTTTCCAGCGCCCTGGGGTCCTTTTCCTCCTGGTACAGGACGGCGAGGTTGTTGAGCGCTATCGGGTCATCCGGCGTACCATGCAGCAGGATCTCCAATTGTTCTATCGCCCGGCGGTTGAACTGCCGCATGAGGTAACTCCGGGCCAGATAGGCCCGGGCCGCACTGTCTTGGGGGTGGGTCTCCAGCCAGGCCAGCAGCATGCCATCCGCTTTTTTGGCGTCTCCCGACTGCAACAACGCCTGATGCAGCTTGGCCGCCAGTGCGCCTCCCTGGCCCTTGGCAAGGGCTTTCTCGTAGATTTGCGCGGCTTGCGCATAGGCCCCGGCCGCCATCCTGACATCGCCTTCCAGCGCCAGACCGGCAGGGGAGTCAGGGGTGAGCCTTTGCAGTTCGCGGGCAAGTGACAGTGCTTCATCATGGTTGCCCAAGCGGGTTTCAAGGGCGGAAAGAGCGCGCAGGCCGTCCGCATATTCCGGATCGATCTCAAGCACCTTACGCAAGGCGCTACGTGCAGCCTTTGCATCACCTGCCGCCGCATGTGCCTTGGCTCGATGATACCAGGCAGACGCCGATCTAGGCGCCAGGGATGTGAGCTTGGTGTAGGTCGCCAGGGCGTTCTCCTTCTCTCCCGCCGCCAGTTGCATGCGCCCCAGGAGTCCCAGCGCCTCCAGGCTGTCAGGCCTGGCGTTCCAGGCGTCCCTGGCAATACCCAGGGCCTTCCGCTGTTCACCTTTGTCAAGATAGTAGTTGGCCAGGAGGGCCCGGGGAACAAATGCCGAAGAGCGGACCTCCGCTGCTCGTTCCAGCCAGCCCAGATACTCCTGCTCATTTTTCTCAAAGGCCGCCAGGTCGGCCAACCCGACCATGGCAGGGATATTCTTGGGGTCTTTCTCCAGTATGGCCTGGTAGCGGTCCCGGGCCGCCTGAGGATCCTTTTCCTGGAGGTCTATTGCGGCCAGGCCAGCGGCTGCGGAAATGAGGGTGGGCTTGAGAGACAGGGCTTTTTCAAAATTTTTACGGGCCAGTACAAGATTATTCTTTCCCAGGTAAGCCCGACCCTTGAGGTTATAGGTGCCGGGGCTCTCCGGAACTTTTTTCTCCAACATGGCGACCGAGGCCAGTGCTTTATCGTATTGGCCATTCCCCAGGTAGTAATAGGCAATGGCCAGGTCCGCCCGGTAATCCTTGGCGCTCAGGGCGGAGGAGGCCTCCAGTTCCTCTATGGCCTTGCTTTCCTCGCCGGCAGCCAGCCGGCTCAAGCCTATTTTCGTGCGCAGCACGGCACTGGCGGGAACGAGTTCGGCGGCCTTCTCGAAGAGGCCCAGAGCGGACCTGGGGTTATCCGTGCGCAGATAGGCCTCGCCCGCCAATGCCAGCAGTCTGGCGTCTGCCCCGGGTAATGCAAGATAAGGCTTCAATAAGACTTGGGCGCGATCCGGTTGATTTAGCTTGAGGTAGGTGGCGGCAAGAATCTTGAGCGCATCTGGGCTGCCCCGGCGATACTGTAAATAACGTTCAAAATTCCTGCTCGCCTGTTCATAAGACTTGCTGTCGTACTGCAACAGGCCAAGCAGAAATATTGCGGGTGGATAATCCGGCCGGGTCTTGAGGGCCTCCTGCACGGAGTCCAGGGCATCATCTGTTTCGCCAACTGCGTAGTGCAGGAGGGCCTGTAAATAATGGGTCATGAAATATTTGGGCGCTATTTTTTGGATTCTGCCCAGATCTTGCTTGGCTTTGTCGTTTTTGCCGTCAGCCAAAAAGAGATGCATGCGGTTGACTAATGCAGAAAACAAATTTGGGTCGCGTTCAAGGGCATTGGAGTATGCCATTCTCGCTGCGGCAAGATTGTTGCCAAAGCGTTCCAGGTCGCCGAGCACGACCCAACTCTCCGCATTGTTCTTGTCAAGTTTCAAGGCCGTATCCACATGCTTGCGAGCCAGCGCTTTGTCTTTTTTTGCAAGGGCGCAATTTGCCAGCCCCCAGTAAGTGGGAATATGGCGGCTGTCCAGCGGTAGCGCCTGCTCATACAATCGGCATGCATTATCGAGCCGGCCCAGGGCCAAATTGGCATCGCCATGCATGCGAAGGATTTTTGCCCTGTTTTGCGGCGTTGCGCCGTTGGCTGGCTTGACTTGTTCAAGCAGCCGGTTGTACTCATGGGCCAACAGCAGTGCTTCTCCAAGTAAGGGTTTGACAGCTTCCTCGCTCACTCCCAATTCCATGGCTCTTAGGAGTTCCTTCTCGGCAGCTGGGCCGTTTTTTTGATCCAAGTAAATATTACCCAAGAGCCAGCGTGCTTCCGGATTATTCGGATTCTGGCGCAGTGCGTTTTTTAAATCGATCACGCTTGCTTCCAATTTGCCTTTGTCTTGGTAGTCCTTGGCGCGCTCCACATATTCGGCATCCGTCATTCCGACCTCACCGCAACCAGGGAGGGCAATGATGGACATCAATATCACCATGCATATCACTCTTGGTGTTTTGTTTGCTGATAACGAGGGTGTAATACGGATTCTAAACATAGCTGTTGTCCTGGGTTGATTATCGCTGTTGTTGTCTGGTCGCGAGGCAGTAAGGTGACAAACAGATCGATTTTTTTATGTTAGGCCCGGTGTTTTATGGCAATGGTATAAAACCCGGAATATAAACGTGGGATTGCTTTTATGAAGCTCTGGTTCATTCAAAGTTTCCGTGACACAAAGGTATATTGTGTTCCGAGAAAGATAGGGGGTGGCTTTCATAAGAATATATTTCAGGGCAGCGGTCCTTGTTTAGGCGTCGCTGGCCTGCCCTGCATGCTTGAGCGAACACATGGAATCCACCATATCATGGCTTGTGATATATGAGAACAAATAGTGCCGGCAATAACAATAAATCAAAGAGCAGTGCTGCCCACAGCCCCACACTGGTTAATAATCCATAGTGTGTTGTAGGAACAAATTGTGACACCAGAAGAATAATGAACTGGGCGCACAAAATAATGGTTGTGGTCATCACGGCGCGTCCGGCTTGCCCGAATGTTCTGGACAGCGCGACTACCGGTGCCGCGCCGCCTTTCATACGGTGGATAAATCCATGGTAAACATGGATTGTATCATCCACTGCAATGCCAAGGGCGATGCCTGCGATCAGGACCGTGGCAATATCCAGCCAGATTCCCGTTACGCCCATTATTATAAAAATAAGCAGGATCGGGGACATGTTCGGAATCATGCATAACAATGCTGCTCCTGCTGATCGCCAGAGAATCAGCATAAGAAGAAAGATAAGGCCCAGTGCGGTCCAAAGGCTGAGAACCTGTCCCCGCACCAAGAGATCCACCTGGTCCGCGAACAATCGTCCATGCCCCGCAATATCCCAATCCAGTTTTTGGCCTACGGATTCTTCCAGGTAGCTCCTTGCCAGGTTCATGACCCGATTGATCTCATTGGCGCCATGTACATTAATGCTCAGGTTGACATGCGAAGTCTTGAAGTCCCTGTCAACGAAGTCATAGATGTCCTCGCCATCATAGACGAACAGATACTGGCTGATGAGTTTTTCATCATCCGGGATGCGCCGGTAAGCGGCGTTCTCGGAATTGAATGCCCAGTTCATCTCCTCGATGAAATCGACATGTGAGGTTGAATTGTCTACTTCCGGCGATGCTTCCACCCAGTGCTGAAAATCGCGTATCAACCGAAGATTGCCGATTTTTTTCAGGCCGTCACGGACAGGCGATTTGAAGACGACATCCAAAGAGGTCGTGCCTGATAATTTGTCTTCGATCCGGTCCGTGGCTTTCCGTATCGGATGGTCGTCAAGAAAAAACTCCTGTAGGTTGGATTCTACTTTGACATTCCATATCTGCGGTACGCCAATGGCCAGGAGGCCCAAAACAACCGCCACCACCCATACGGGATAACGAATCCCTATGTGCAGCAGCCGTCTCACGGCGGCATCCATCCACCGCAGTCCTCCCTTGCTTTTGGGCCATTGCGTATAGTCCCAGCGGGCGAATATGTTTGGCACAATGCCAATCACTACGAAATAGATCAGCACCACGCCGCCCGCCGCAATTAGCCCGAAATCCCTTATCGGCGGAATGGTGCTGGTGGCGAGCGAAGCCAGGCCCGCCGCCGTGGTCAGGGTTGTGAACATGGCCGGACGGCGGATTTCAGCCAGCGCCTTTTTAACCCTGTACCGTCCCGCCAGTCCCCGCTGGGAAGCGTAGTGCAACGCATTGAACAAGTGGATCAGGGTGGCGACCGTGAGAGCGGACAGAAGTGGAGGAACAATACTTGAAATCAGCGTAAACGGCTTATCGAACAGGACGTAGAAGGCCACCGTGGAGCTGGTGACCACCCCGATCGACACCCCGGCGACAACGACGGCCAGCCAGCGGCGGAACAACAACCAGATCAATGACAGCCCAATCACGATATTGGCCGGAATAAAGATCATATTATCCCGCAGCATGGATCGAAATTCCGCTACATCGACGGCAAGCTGCCCGGAGACCGCGCTCAGATACCCTGCCAGGCGGGTTTGATCAACCGCCGAAAGAACGGATTCCTCAAGCCGAAGACGCTGGATGCTGTTCTCATCTGCGGCCGGCACGACAACCATTGCCAGCGCGGATCCATCGCCTGCGACAAGCATGTCCTTGGCAAAACGATCACTGACCACGCGCCGCTGCCGCTGTTTGGGGCGCGACTCGTCCAGTTTGGCGACGTCAATCAAAGGCTCGACTGAAAAGCCGTCAACGCTGCCGGCAATATGGTCCTGGGTCGTGACCGAGATAACGTCATCTATTCTGGGGTCGGATTGGAGCGTTTCGGCGAGGTCGTCGAATGCCTGTAAAAACCCGTCAGAAAATAGCGCCACTCCTTCAAACAGCAGGATAATGACTTGGTCACTGGGAAAGGACTCACGCAAAGCATCATCGGCGATGACGGCAGGCGCATCCTTCGGCATGAAGACCTTTGGCGCATTGTTGATGTTGAGCCGTGTTAGCAGCACTGGCGGCAGGAGCGTAAAAACCACTAAAAATACGATACTCAGGTAAAGCTTCCATGGCAGGTTGAGGATGGTGTTTTTCAGTGATGTATCCTCTTTTGTCCGAAAACAGATCTGGATACATTTTTCGCTCTCGAACGTCGTTTGGTGCGACTGTACGATTGCTATCAGATGCGATCCGTCATTCTTCCGTAGCGATATCTTGGTTGAGGGAAGATCCGGATGGGATTGCGGGAAAGCCTCCGCCTGCTTCAGGTGATCACGGAACCGGTCCCGATAGTGCTGCGATACCATGTCAAGCGCCGTGATCGCTTCGAGGCCGGCAAAATCATCGTAACCCAGGCGCTTGAGAAACGCCGGGTTTGCATAGACGAAGACGCCATCGTGGATAATCGCAATGGGTTTGCGCGAATGGTCGAGCCTGGTGCGGCGTGTGCGCTCGTCTTTCATCGGGTGACTTTGGATTCTGTCGTTGCAGAAAGTCTGTAATCGCTCACGGCGTAATGCCGCAGTCCCAGTTTAAAAGCGAATCAGCCGCGAATTCCATCCTTGGGTTTGTAAACGGTGTCTCCATGCACCTTTTCTAACGCAGATTAAACATGAATTTTATGCCGTTGGCCGGAGAATCTGCGGGGCAATTGAAAGAAGGGCCTTAAATCCTGGGTTTCCAATAGCCTGGTTCCCGGTGCAGGTGCATGATCGCCACTATGAATATCTCTTTGTTTCCTTCGGCATATAAAATTCCATAGGGAAACCTTCGCACCAAAGACCTCCTCACTTTTTCTTCAATAAACGGCCATGCTTTTGGAAACGATGCGATTCGCTCAATAGCCGAATAGACTTCAACTGAAAAATCATGCCCAAGGCCCTTCTCGCATTCCTCATAATATTCGATGGCCTAAGCCAGTTCCGCCTCTGCTTTCAGGTGGAATAAATATTTCGCGAGGAAAATCTTTTGTCTTCATATTACCTCCATACATTGGTTTTATATGAGGTCATCCCCCTTATATAATTTGCGCTATAGCGCGCCACCTTGGCGAGACATTACCGCTCCTCTAAAATCTCAAGATCTAGAACTTGGCCCGCCAGCCAAGGGTCAGAAGGGAGTGGTCTTCGTGAAAACCACCCAGGGTGCCGTTTGCTCCATCGAAGTAGTGCGCGCCAAGATAGATCTCGTGGGGTTCCCAGCCGATGTAGGCGACCTCAGGATTGAGATAGATGTCCTTTTTGTCCAGCCCCACGAAGAAGCGGGTCTTGGCACGCCAGCGGTTGTGGGCGAACTGGCTTTCGACCTCGCCGTTGAAGTTGTAGGTTTCCTTGCGGTCACGGATGCCGGGCGCGTCGATCAGGTTGTTGCCCACCAGTTGCAGATTGACGCGCACGTCGCCATCGCCCGGATAGAACTCGACCCCCGCCGCCCAGCCGATACCCTCGGTGGTCGTATAGGTGGCATCCTTTTTCGTAACGGGGATCTCGCTGAGGTAGGCGCCCTCCAGCCGCCAGGTGGCGCCCAGCGCTTCATAGCCGAGATCGCCGCCCATCACCCAGGAACGCGGATACCGGGCCTTGTAACGGCCGGGGCTGACCATTTCGTAGTAGGGGGTGGACTGCCGGACCCTTTGGATCGTCAGCGCATAGTCGAATTGGGATGCGGTGTGGCTGTAGCGGGCCCCGAAGCCGCCATCGCCATCCGGGGCGTGCTCGGTAAAAGTGCCTGCTTTGACCAGGGCCCGCGAGGCCGGCGTGGACTCGAGCCCCAGCAGCTCGCCTTTTTGCCGGTCCACCGGGAACCAGATGCTGCTGCGCCCCGGAAGCCTGGCTTCCCGAAAGTCCGGCAGCCAGACCAGGTCGAGCTTGCCGGCGTCGTTGAAGTATTCCAGGCGGACCGCGGGCTGCGCCCGGCGCCGGTCTGCGAGATCATCGAGGATGAAGCGGGAGAGGTCGAAAACGCTGAGCCGGTCCGTCGGCGGCAGTTCATCGATGCGGCCCCAGATGATGGTCTGCGTGCCGGCCGTGATGCGGAAGTCGCCGCCCCGGTAGCGGATAAAGCTCTCGCCATAATCCAGTTGGGTGCGCCCCGGGCTTTGGCTGCCCGACTGGTAATAGCCGTCCACCCGGCCCGCCAGCCGGGCCTCCCAGGCCCCGCCGGAGTCCCAGCGGGCGCTGAAGGCGACATGCAGGTAATCGCTGGTGTTGGCCGCCGCATTCGGATCCGTTACATACCCAGCCTCCGCCCAGGCCTCGTCGATGCCGGCGGAAAGGCCGCTCTTTGCCCGTGGTTCCCGCCCGGCGTCCGCAAGCTGGGCGTCATCTTCATAGTCCGCCGGCTCCCCGCCGGGAAACGCCTCTTCGATGACCGCGCCGTCCTCCTCCAGGATGACCTCATCCGTCTCCCCGGCTTCTTCGGCATCGTCCTCGATTTCGATGGCCGTGGTGATCCCGTCCTCTTCGATCAAAACAGCGGCATCGTCTTCGATGATTGTTTCTTGCTCCTCCGCCTCGGGCGGGAGCATATCCCGGCCTTCCCCCCAGGCCGGAGAGACCAGCAGGGCCGCAAGCAAAAGGCATGGAATCTGGGTTACGGCTTTCATCGGTTATGGCCCGCTGTCAAGGACGGTACTTCTTCTCCCTGGAATCATCCGCCAGCGCCTGGCGTGAGAACAGCGCCTCGGGCAACCCCTGGTCGTATTTGATCGCCTTCGTCACCAGCCGGGTCCTGTGGCCGGTCTTCAGGTCGTACATGGTGCTGTCCATGACTGTCCAGTAACCCTGGATCTTTTTGATCTTGCGTACTTTCATGCGCTTGACCGGCTTCTTGCGCCCCTTCTGGTAATAGTCCACCCGGAGTGGAACAAGGGTCTTGGGGTGGATCCAGCTTATCCGCCTGGAGTAAACCGAATTGCCGGGATCCACCGGCGTGCTGATGAGGATGTCGCACATCAGGCCGCCCGCCTTGCCCTTTCCCGCCAGGCGGTGATGATCCATGTCGACCTCCCTGTCCCGCAGATCCTCGTAGAACAGGTCGGAGCCGACGAAGCGCCCCCCCTTGCGGGAGGATGCAATCCGCCGGACCCGGTCCAGGGCCGGCAGATAGAGCCATTGATCGCTCTTGTCGCCAGGATAATCCAGGGTCAGAAGGCCGGTGCCCGCGATGTCGGCGGGCCTGGTAAAGCGGGTGAGGGACCACCGCTCGCCCTTGCCCCTCTCCATCGCATAGGTATACATGTTCCGCTGGCGGGGGCGGTGGCCTTTCTCGGTCAGAACCATCAGGGCCCGGGTGCTGACGTCTTTTCCATCCGCCCGGTCATAGACCCGCTGGGCCAGGGCCCTTCCATCCCCCTGGCCGGCGGAGAGGCTGAGCACGGGGAAAAGCAGCCCGCCCGCCAGCCATGCCAAAACCCCAAGCCGGGCGTACCGCCTCAGGGGGTGCGCCGGCCTGCCCAGGCCGATGAGATGCTGGATATTGGTTAGCATTTTTTTAGAGCACGCAATGGGTTGCACGCTAAAATCAAAGCAAAGTATACATCAAAACCAGAAAAATACCGGCATAAATTCCGAGGGAGGGCAAAACCGGTGTCACAATTTTAGCGGTCAGGCGGGATCAAACCTGATGGGCCACACCGGCTGGCTGTTCCGGGGGAACGCCTCCCACAGCTCCCGGTAGGTGCGGCCATCCACCGGATGCCGCTGGGCCCCCGCCACCTCGGACAACGGAAGCAGCACAAATGCATATTCCGTGATCTCTTTCCGGGGCACGTCGATCAGGCCGTCGCCAATGACTTCGTTGCCATAGGTCAGCAGGTCGATATCCAGGGTCCGGGAGGCAAATTTCCCGCCATCCCGCCTGCGGCCGTTGGCCCGCTCGATATCGTGAAGATGGCGGTTGAGGGCGGCAGGCGGCCAGTCCGTGTCCAGGCCGACCACCAGGTTGTAGAAGGGCGCGCCCTGGAAGCCGACGGCCTCGCTTTCGTACACCCGCGAAATCACAAGCTCGCCAAAGGTGTCCCGCAGCGCCCTTAGCGCGCCGCGAATATGCTTTTCGCGATCGATATTGCTGCCGATGCTGAGCCAGACACGGGGCATCCTCAACGCCCGCCGCGCTCGATGACGACGCCCACGTCGCTGGCGCCCCGCACCGCGCCGGCCTTGTTCAGGGTCAGGCGCAGCCAGGGCACGCCGAACTCGTCGCGGACGATCCGGGCGCAGTGTTCGGCCAGGGTCTCCACCAGCTGGAATTCACTCTGCTCCACGAATTCGATCATGCGCTTGGCCACCGCCTTGTAGTCCAGCGCGTCTTCGATGCTGTCCGTGGCCGCGGCCCTGCCTACATCCGCGGCCATCTCCAGGTCCAGCACCACCGTCTGCCTGATGCGCCTTTCCCAGTCATAGATGCCGATGACGGTGTCAATGCGGAGTCCGCGCAGAAAAACAATATCCATAACCGGTCGCCCAACCCTTGCCTCATTCAGCCGGAATGGTAAATCAGCGGCGGCGAATAACAAAATGACCTTGACCGCCCCGGCCCCGACCCCCGAAAATCCCCAGCGACTTTTGAACCCGGGAATGCCTGGCATCCGTGATCGACGCCATCCTCATCATCGCCGCCTACCTGCTCGGCTCGGTCTCCAGCGCCATCCTCGTCTGCCGCCTGATGGGGCTGCCGGACCCGCGCACCGAGGGCTCCAACAATCCCGGCGCCACCAATGTGCTGCGCATCGGCGGCAAAAAAGCGGCGGCGGTCACCCTGCTGGGGGACAGCCTGAAGGGCTTCGTCCCCGTGTTTGCCGCCCATCTCCTGGGGCTGGGGCATGCCACCCTGGCGGCCGTCGCCATGGCGGCCTTCCTCGGCCACCTCTATCCGCTCTTCTTCCGCTTCCGGGGCGGCAAGGGCGTCGCCACCGCGCTGGGGGTGCAATTCGGCCTGGGCTGGCTCATCGGCGCATCCGTGGCGGCCGTCTGGCTGTTCATGGCCTGGGTTGTAAAGATCTCCTCCCTCTCAGCCCTGGTCTCCATGGCGCTGGCGCCTCTTGTCATCTGGCTGTTCACCCGCTCCCCCGAGCTGACGCTGATGTCCGTCGTCATGACGGCCCTGCTGTTCTGGCGTCATCGCAGCAATATCCGCAAGCTGCTGGAGGGCAGCGAAGGCCGGCTCGACAACAAGTAGGAGCGGCGCCCCCGCCGCGATGACCTCGCACGGTAGTTTAATCTGTAGGCTGGTCATCGCGGCGGGGGCGCCGCTCCTACGCCGGCGGCAAGGCCTCCAGTTTCCAGCGAGGATCCGCATTGAACCGCAGCGGCTCACTCTGCCCCGCCGCCAGGCGTCTCCATCCCGCGTAGGCGATCATGGCCCCATTGTCGGTGCAGAATTGTGGCCGTGGATAGAATGCCCTTCCCCCCTCCTTGTCCAAGACCTCCCGGATGCGCCCGCGCAGCCGTTTGTTAGCGCTCACTCCGCCGGCGAGCACTAGTGTCTTGCAGCCGGTCTGGCGCACCGCCCGCCGGCACTTGATGGCCAGGGTGTCCACCACGGCCTCCTCGAAGGCCCGGGCGATGTCGGCCCTGGTCTGCCTGGCCGCCTGCTCATCCAGTGAATGATTTTCCGGCAACTCGGCATGCAGGCAGTTGAGCGCAAAGGTCTTGAGGCCGCTGAAGCTGAAGTCCAGCCCGGGCCGGTCGGTCATGGGGCGGGGAAAGCGGTAGCGGTCCGGGTCGCCCAAGGCGGCCAGCCGGGCCAGCTCCGGCCCGCCGGGATAGGGCAGCCCCAGCAGCTTGGCGGTCTTGTCGAAGGCCTCCCCCGCCGCGTCGTCCAGGGAGTCCCCCAGCACCTCGTAACGGCCCACCCCCCGGACCTCCACCAGCTGGGTGTGGCCGCCGGAGGCCAGCAGGGCGACAAAGGGGAACGCCGGTCCGTTCTCCTCCAGCATCGGCGCCAGCAGATGGCCCTCCATGTGGTGCACCGGTACGGCAGGGACGCCCCAGGCCCAGGCCAGGCTGCGCCCGACGGCCGCCCCCACCAGCAGCGCGCCCACCAGTCCGGGCCCGGCCGTATAAGCGACGCCATCGATCCGGTCCCGTTCCAGGCCCGCCTCCGCCAGCGCCTCCTTGATCAGGGGCAGGGTCTTGCGCACGTGATCCCGTGAGGCCAGCTCGGGCACCACCCCGCCGAAATCCGCATGGGTTTCGACCTGGCTGTGAAGGACATGGGCCAGCAGCCCCGCATTACTGTCGTAAATGGCAACCCCCGTCTCATCGCAGGAGGTCTCGATCCCCAGCACACGCATACCAATTCTCTTTGCAAACTTGCCCGGCAGGCAGTAGAATTTCCGCCCTTGACTTTCCGGCCCGGGTGACGGGCTCTTCAAACAGAGGTAACAGATGCCAAACGTACGCGTCAAAGAAAACGAGCCGTTCGAGGTCGCCATGCGCCGCTTCAAGCGTTCCTGCGAGAAGGCCGGTGTCCTGGCCGAAGTCCGCCGCCGCGAATACTACGAAAAGCCCACCGCCGAGCGGAAGCGCAAGGCCGCCGCCGCCGTGAAGCGTAACATCAAAAAGATACAGCGCGAATCCCGCCGCTGGGAGCGCCAGTACTGATCCGCTCCGCCCCCCTCCCGGTCGTCAGATCTATCTCATGCTGAAACAGCGTATCCAGGGCGACATGAAGGCCGCCATGAAGAGCGGTGACAAGCGCAGGCTTGGCGTTATCCGGCTCATCCTGGCCGCCATCAAGCAGTCGGAGGTCGACAGCCGTGCCGAGGTGGACGATGCCCGGGCCCTGGCCATCCTGGACAAGATGGTCAAGCAGCGGCGCGATTCCATCGCCCAGTACGAGAAAGCGGGCCGCACGGAGCTGGCCGAACAGGAGGCCTTCGAGATCGAGGTCTTGCAAGAGTACCTGCCGCAGGCCCTGGGCGAGGAGGAAATCGCCGCCCTGGTGGCCGAAGCCATCGCCGACAGCGGCGCGGCGTCCATCCGCGACATGGGCAAGGTCATGGGCCTGCTCAAACCGAAGATGCAGGGCCGCGCCGACATGGGCGCGGTGAGCGCCCTGGTCAAACAGCGACTCGGCAGCTGACATCCACACCGCCCGCCTCCGCCAATGGCTGGCAGAATTCCCACCGCCTTCATCGACGACCTCCTGAGCCGGGCCGATATCGTTGACCTCATCAACCGGCGCCTGCCGCTGAAAAAGGCCGGCAAGGACTACCAGGCCTGCTGCCCCTTCCACGACGAAAAGACCCCCTCCTTCACCGTCAGCCGGGACAAGCAGTTCTATCATTGTTTCGGCTGCGGCGCCCACGGCTCGGCCATCGGCTTCCTCATGGAATACGACAACATGAGCTTCGTGGAGGCGGTGGAGGAACTGGCCCAGCAGGCCGGTCTGGAGGTGCCCCGCGAGGGCGGCGGCAAGGCCGGGCCGGATTGCCGCCCGCTCTACGAAACCCTCGAACAGGCCGCCCGGTTCTATGCCGGGCAATTGAGAACCCACCCCCAGGCCGGCCGCGCCATCGATTATCTGAAGGCCCGGGGGCTCAGCGGCGAAATCGCCAACGACTTCGGCATCGGATACGCCCCGCCGGGGTGGGACAACCTGATGCGGCACCTGGGCGGGGACCCGCAAGGATTGAAGCAACTGCGCGAGGCCGGCATGACCTCGGAATCCGACGGCCGCTGCTACGACCGCTTCCGCGACCGCATCATGTTCCCCATCCGGGACCACCGCGGGCGCACCATCGGCTTTGGCGGCCGCGTCCTGGATGATACAAAACCCAAGTACCTGAATTCACCCGAGACCCCTGTATTTCACAAGGGCCGCGAACTGTACGGCCTGCACGAGACCCACAAGGCCCTGCGCCGGATAAAGCGCCTGCTGGTGGTGGAGGGCTACATGGACGTGGTCGCCCTGGCCCAGTTCGGCATCCGCTACGCCGTGGCCACCCTGGGCACCGCCACCACCCCCGATCATCTGGCGCGCCTGTTCCGCACCGCCCCGGAGATCATCTTCTGCTTTGACGGCGACCGCGCCGGGCGCGACGCCGGCTGGAAGGCCCTCGACACCAGCCTGCCCCTGATGCGCGAGGGCCGGGAGGTGCGTTTCCTGTTCCTGCCCGAGGGGGAGGACCCGGACAGTCTGGTGCGCCAGGAGGGAACGGCGGCCTTCGAAAAGCGCATCGACGACGCCATGCCCCTCTCCAGATTCCTGTTCGAGAAGCTCGCCGAACAGGTCGATATGGACAGCCTGGACGGCCGGGCCCGCCTGGCGGAGCTGGCGAGGCCCCTGCTGGCCAGACTGCCGCCAGGGGTCTTCCGCGACATGATGTACGCACATTTGGGCGAACTCGTGGGCCTGGACCCGAAGCATTTGAGCAGCAAAACCACCGGCGGAAACAAGCGGGTGCTCTCCCGGCCCGGGCGATCCGGTCTTCAGCCCATGACCCCGGTGCGCCTGGCCATTGCCCTGCTGCTGCAGCATCCGGAACTTGCCCGGACACCCGGCCTCCCCACGGAGTGGAAGGGGTTGGAGGCCCCTGGTATCGACCTGCTCAAGGAGTTGCTCGAAACCCTTCAGGCGAACCCCGCCATCAGCAGGGGCGCCCTGTTTGAGCACTGGCGCGACAGGAAAGAGGGACGCTACCTCGGTAAGCTGGCCGCCATGGATCTTCCGGCAAACGGCCAGGACGCTGAATTCAGAGACGCCCTCCTGCGCCTGCAGGCCCAGTTCCGCGAGCAAGAGACGGAACAATTACTTGAAAAAGCCCGTCAAAGCACTATCTCTAAAGAGGAAAAGCAACGGTTGAATCAGTTGTTCAGGGAACAGGCGGACAATGACATTAAAAAGGCCCCGGACCTGGAATAGCCCCGTTTCACATGCTAAACTAGATCGTTTGTTTCTATCACATTATTAACGCCATCGGCACCAGGTTGGAAATGGATCAACAAAAGCAGCAGTCTGAGCTTAAACAATTGATCGCCAAGGGTAAGGAGCAAGGCTTCCTCACCTACGCAGAGGTCAACGACCACCTCCCCCCCGGCATCGTTGAGCCGGAGCAGATCGAAGACATCGTCCGGATGATCAACGACATGGGCATCCTGGTGCACGAAACCGCGCCGGACGTGGACGACCAGACCCTCGCCGAAGCGGTCGCAACCGCCGACGAGGACGCCGCCGAGGCCGCCGCCGCCGCCCTGGCCAGTGTGGACAGCGAATTCGGCCGCACCACTGATCCCGTGCGCATGTACATGCGCGAAATGGGCACGGTGGAGCTGCTTACCCGGGAAGGTGAACTGAAAATCGCCAAGCGCATCGAGGACGGCCTGCGCCAGGTATCGGCTGCCCTCGCCACCTTCCCCGGCGCCATCACCCTTCTTCTCGACATGCTGGATAAGTTCGAGCGGGGCGAGACCCGCCTGACCGACATCATCAGCGGTTTTATCGACCCCAATGAGCCGGACGAAATCGCCCGCCCGAACACCACCGGCGCAAAGGTCGAAAAGGATGAAGCCGCGGAGGAAGAGGAGATCGACACCGGCCCCGACCCGGAAGAGGCGGCCAAAAAAGCAGCCGAGCTGCACAAGCAGGCCAAATCCTGGATCAACTGTCTGACCAAATACGGCCGGGATGACGACCGGACCCGCAAGGCCGGCGAGGCCGTGTCCGACATCTTCCTGGAATTCAAGCTGGTGCCCCGCGTATTCAACACCCTGGTCTCCTCGCTGCGGGGAACCATCGACCGGATCCGCACCCAGGAGCGCACCATCATGGACCTGTGCGTCACCCAGGCCAAGATGCCGCGGAAAGAGTTCATCACCTCCTTCCCGGAGAATGAGACCAACCTGGACTGGCTGCCCGCCCAGATCAGCGCCGGCAAGGCCTATTCCGCCGCCCTGGAACAGCATGCCGATGAGATCCTGCGCGCCCAGAAGCGCCTGCTGGATCTCGAAAAGGAATGTCATCTGAGCATCAGCGAAATCAAGGAAATCAACCGCCGCATGTCCATTGGCGAGGCCAAGGCCCGCCGGGCCAAAAAGGAGATGGTGGAAGCCAACCTGCGGCTGGTGATCTCCATCGCCAAAAAATACACCAACCGCGGCCTGCAATTCCTCGACCTGATCCAGGAAGGCAACATCGGCCTGATGAAGGCGGTGGACAAATTCGAATACCGGCGCGGCTACAAATTCTCCACCTACGCCACCTGGTGGATCCGCCAGGCCATCACCCGCTCCATCGCAGACCAGGCCCGCACCATCCGCATCCCGGTGCATATGATCGAGACCATCAACAAACTGAACCGCATCTCCCGGCAGATGATCCAGGAAATGGGCCGCGAGGCCACCCCGGAAGAGCTGGCCGAGCGCATGGAAATGCCCGAGGACAAAGTGCGCAAGGTGCTCAAGATCGCCAAGGAGCCCATCTCCATGGAAACCCCCATCGGCGATGACGAAGACTCCCACCTTGGAGACTTCATCGAGGACGCCGGCGTGGTGTCCCCGGTGGACTCCGCCACGGTCGAAGGTCTGCGCGAAGCGACCCAAAACATGCTCACCAGCCTGACCTCCCGTGAGGCCAAGGTCCTGCGCATGCGCTTCGGCATCGACATGAACACCGACCACACCCTGGAAGAAGTGGGCAAGCAGTTTGACGTCACCCGCGAGCGCATTCGCCAGATCGAGGCCAAGGCCCTGCGCAAATTGCGCCACCCCACGCGCTCGGAGCGCATGAAGAGCTTCCTGGACAACGAATATTAACAACCGGTGAAAAAACGGGAAAATGCCATCTCTTCCCATTCACATTTGAAGCGGCTTCTCTGAGGGGAGCCATCCCGGGCCTGTAGCTCAGTTGGTTAGAGCAGGGGACTCATAATCCCTTGGTCGTAGGTTCGAGTCCTACCGGGCCCACCAAAAATCTATAGGTCAGTGCTGCGCATGCAATCATAAGTTGGCCGTTTTGGCCAACTTATGGTTACAGGAAAGCATGGTTGGTCCGGCTTCCTGGCACAGCACATAGCTGGCTTCTTCGATGAAAACAAGCCGGACTCCCGATTGGCGGGAGTCCGGCTTGTTTTTTTGTTCGCCGAAAAAGCACCATAGCTTTGCCATGTCAGTAGATTTTTTAGCCCCTCGTCTGCCGGCACCACGTAATCACGCCGTAAAGCGGCGCAGGCCATTGCCTGGAAGGCGCAGAAACGGCTGTGCGGGCGCTACGGCATCTGCTGGCCCGGGGGCAAGCTCAAGGTGCAGGTGTGCACGGCCAGACTGCTGTCCAGAGGGATTTCCTGGCCTTGTCTCATCGGTGCTACAGCCTGAATAGCGGATAAGGTTGGCCTGCGCTACTATTCCAGATATATATTAGGCATATCGCTTGTAAAGGCTGGCCCGGGAGATGCCGTCAATGTCGGTCAGGATAAAAATCGCGCAAACCGCTGAAGAGCTGAATGATGTCTTTCGCCTGCGCTATCGGGTTTATGTGGAAGGTGAAGGGGTGCTGAAGGGGGATCCTTCAAAAAAATCCGGCACGGTGTCTGATCGTTTTGACGCCCTGCCTCCGGTCGGAAATATTATTGCGTACTGTGATCGAGAGCCCGTTGGCACCATGCGCATCAATCTGGATGCGGGCGTTGGCTTGCCCCCGGATGATATCTTTGATTCTTCCGATTACCAGGAAAGGATCACTGAGGAATGGCTGCGTGACCATGATTCTCCCCCCAGTTTCGGGAGTGCGGGGATGCTGGCCATTCACCCCGACTGGCGGAACCGCCGTGACGTCATACGCGCCCTGCTGAAAATGGGGGCGGGCATGGGGCGGATGTGGGGAGGCACCCATGTCATCACGACACCGAGTGCGAAGACGGCGTCCATGTATGCCCGGATGGGCTTCGAGCCGTTGAGCGATGAGCTGTGGGTGGAGACCATCGGGGACCATGTGCAGCCCATGGCCGCTTCATTCGAGGATTTCTATAACTGGACCTTTGGCGATCTCATAGAAAGCAGGAAGTTTCTGGAAATCTTCGCCAACCGTTTTCAGCGCGTTATTTTGGGCAGCGGCGAGACCCTGTTCCAGGAGGGTGATGCCGGCCACGAGGCCTATATTATCGACACCGGTGCTATCAGGATCTCCCGGACTTCCGGTGAGGAGGCCGGGGAATATACCCTGGCTACATTGGGGCGAGGCGACATGTTCGGTGAATTGTCCTTGATCGACGCCAAGCCGCGTTCCGCCCACGCCACGGCCCTGACCAACGTGGAGCTCATTGCGCTGGATCGAGCGGATTTTCATGGCGGCCTGGAGGAGCAGCCGGGCCTGGTGCAGGATATGTTTGAGTTTCTTGCCGCGCGCATCCGCCGCGCCGATGAGTTTATCGCGGCCCTCATGGCCGATCTCCGGGGCTCGAAAATCTACCGCATGATCCATGCGCTGGAGGATATAAAAAGCTCGGCGACCCCCGATGCAAAGCGGCCCGGTGTGCTTCTGGCCAAGGTGGGCCTGGTTGAGTTTGCGCGTGATGCCGGGGTCAGCGAGCAGGAGGCCCGGGAATACCTGGAGGCGCAGAAAAAGAAACAAGCCGTTGAGTATACGGATCGCCGCATCCGGTTCCTTGCAAAAGCGCTCACCCAATAACTTCCCCATAAGGCCGGCTGTTGAAAAATATTTCAGCCTCCCCCGGCTTGCGGCGGTTATTTCCGGATGAAAAACAGGATATAATTTCCCATTATTTTTAGTGGATCTGGGGTGTTCCCGGCCCACGATATACTGGGGATGGGATGTCCAGCCCTGATGATTCCATAAAAACATCATGCAAAAACAATAAAAAGCATGGCGCTGCCCAAAGGAGACAGCCATGTTCGACACCCATTTCGAGGTTGTGCTTGCGGATACCGAAGAGGCGCGCGATATCCATTATCGTCTCCGCTACCGGGTATTTTGTTCCGAGACGGGATTTGAGGATCCCGCCGCATTTCCGGATGGCAAGGAGTGCGACGAATATGATGAGCATGCCGTGCATTTCCTCATACGGGACCGTTCGAGCCATGACTGGATAGCGACCATGCGCCTGGTCCTGGGGCGGTACGGGGACCTGCCGGCGGAGCATATCTGCGAAAACCTCGACAAGAGCCTCATAGCCGGTATCGACCACAGGCACATTGGCGAAATCTCACGATTGTGCATGGTCAGCGATTTCCGCCGCCGGCGGCATGAGCGGAGGCTCCCTTACGAGGTCATCGACGGCAAATCGGCGGCCGAACACTGGAACAAAAAGGAGCGGCGCAAGGAGCCGGAGATCCTGGTCGGGCTGCTGAGGGCCCTCTATGAATGGACCAAGAACAATGATGTGAGATATTGTTATTTTCTGATCAGCCCGGCCCTTGCGCGGATTGTCGGCCGGCTGAATCTGAAAATGATCAAGGCGGGGGGCAGTTGCGAGCACCGCGGCACCCGGATCCCTTATTTTGCGGATGTAAAGGAAGGCCGGAGGCAACTGCTGGCCGGCCCCCGCCATGTGGCGGCGATGATGCTCAGGGAGCCGGCCTATCGCCTGTTTTCCGAGCTGAGCCTGAAGGAGAAGGTGGCCTGAGGCGGCGAAACGGATCTATTGCTGGGCCGATCGTCCCCCGTCCACTGCAATAATCTGCCCTGTGATGTAGTCGGCGTCCCGCGCCAAAAAAAGCACGGTGCGGGCGATATCCCCGGGGTTGCCCGGCCGCCGCAGCGCCGTGCGCGCCAGGATCTCCTCCCTGGCCCTCTCCGGCATATCCCTTTCCGGCCACAGGACAGCCCCCGGGGCGATACCGTTGACCCGCACCTCCGGGCCCAGTTCCCGGGCCAGGGCCTTCACCATCATGGCGTTGCCGGCCTTGGCCATGGAGTAGACGGGGTGGTTCTTGAGGGGGCGTTCGGCATGGATATCCACCAGATTGATGATGGAGCCGCCGCTTTGGCGCAGCAGCGGCGCGGCGGCCTGGGCCAGGAAGAAGGGGGCCTTCAGGTTGGTGCCGATGAGGTCTTCCCACAGGTCCGGGGTGACTTCGCCCACCGGGGTGGGATGGAAGCTGGAGGCGTTGTTCACCAGCAGGTCCAGGCGGCCGTATTTGCCGCGGATGCATTCGATCAGCTCCGGCAGATTCTCCGTTTCATGCAAATCGGCCTGGAGCGGCATGACCGAGTCCGGATGCAGCGCCTCCAGCTCCTGTTGCAGCGCCAGGGCGGCCTTCTCCGATCGCCGGTAGTGCAGCACAATATCCATGCCCGCCCCGTGCAGGGTGCGGGCGATCCGGGCGCCGATGCGATGGGCCGCTCCGGTGACCAGGGCGACTTTGCCGGCGAGGCGGTGTTCTATCTCGGGCACGGGAGACTCCGGGCTTGGTAAACTACAGAACCCCGAGTGAAAAGGATCTTCCTGGAGGAGTCAACTTATCGAGAAGCCTATGTCCAAGATCCAATCCTCCCGCCAAGGTGCGGGTACATTTCCGGCGGGGCTGCCTGAGCCCGCGCCGGATGCCTGGGAGCACAGCAGCTGGCTGGCCGGCCTGATTCGCCGGGAGATGAGTCAGCAGGAGGGCAGGCTGGCCTTCGACCGGTTCATGGAATTGGCCCTCTATGCCCCGGGGCTGGGGTATTACGCCGCTGGCGCGCGCAAGTTCGGCGAGGCCGGGGATTTCGTGACCGCGCCGGAGATCTCGCCCCTGTTCGGCCGCTGCGTGGCGCGCCAGTGCCGGCAGGTGCTGGCGTTTTTGGACGGGGGCGACCTGCTGGAATTCGGCGCCGGAACCGGGGCGCTGGCGGCCGATCTGCTGTTGGAGCTGGAGGCGCTGGCGAGCCTGCCCGGGCGCTACCTTATCCTGGAGCTGAGCCCCGACCTGCGCCAGCGCCAGCGCGAGACCCTGGCGGCGAGAGCGCCGCACCTGCTGGACCGGGTGGAATGGCTGGATGCGCTGCCGGACCCGGGATTCCGCGGCGCCGTGGTGGCCAACGAGGTGCTGG
>DRKS01000005.1 GCA_011051655.1 Sedimenticola sp. | reverse complement strand
ATTTTTGGCTTACTGACCCTGCCTCGGCAATACAACGCCAAGTGCGTATATAGTAACATCAACCATACCTTTGGATTAAGGAATCATGCCGGCGTCAAGCCTGCTCCCTGTATCCGCAAAAGGCGACAATGGGGGAATAACAATCCCAACAGAAACGCTAAAGAATGCCTACCAGCTCTTCGGATAGCTTTTGATCCGGCCCAATATTTCCTGCAGCTCGGATGAATATCCCGGCACCTCTATCCTTGCCTTGCCAAGGCCCATGGTGTCGGTCGCCTCGATGATAAAGTTGATGTTCTTGCCCGCTTTGCTGATGGTCAGGACAGGCTTGCCCTTTATGTTGGCCAGAACCACATCTCCCGATTCCTGCTGTATCAGATCACCCAACCGGCTCTCAAAATCATTCAATGCGTCATTCCCGAACCAGCACGCCTGTATTTCCAGCCTTGCCTTCTGGTATGACAAATTCATTTCCACGACCACATCGAAAGACACCGCCGGCACCCGCTCCTCCACTTCAACGGGGTCAAGGGTCAATACAAATTCTTTTGACTTGCAAAGCTCGATCATAATTTAAGCGCTCACATCTTGATCTTGCCGGGTAAACCGATATGCGGCGCACTATGGCAAATGGGACTTTTGGGGTCAAGGGCACACCAGAACCGCCGGAAAAAGATGCCTTTCACCACATCAGGTCATCCGGCACCTTGTAATCGGCATAGTAATCATCTTCATCACTTTGCCGGGGCCCGCCGCACTGGATCACCCGCGTTTTATCACGGAGGCAGATCTTCTCAGCGACGGCCGCCGGCACCAGTTCATAGCCCCCTTTCAGCCTGGCGATCACCAGCCTGCCAAGGCCAAGCTGTTTGTGAATCGCTTCCGACACATGGATCGTTTTTATGATCTTGCCATCGGTAAAATTATAGGGGACATCACCCTCATGGCCGGAGCGGCGATTCATTTCGATCAGCTGATCTATCTGGGCCTGCCCGGCCTTGAGCTCCGCTTGTTGCTTTCTCTGAAGATTCAGCTCACGATCACGTTTGGCCTTCTCCGCCTGCATCTGCCGCAGGCGCCGTTTCTCTTCTCCGGAGATATTGGTTTTATTCTTGCGCTGCCGCCTTTCCTGCCTGCGCTTTTCCTGCAGCCCTTTTTTTGCCTGCTTTTCATCCACCAGGCCGGCTTTTTTCAACTGATCGAGTAATGAGTTGCCCATTGTTGCGGTTCTCTTCTTGTTCCTTCGGTTGGGAGGTCATAAGCAGTGGTTTTTTTCTTTGCACCGGGGCGGCGTGAAGATGTCTGCGCGGTCATTCCGGTCAGCCTGAAAGGAGCGGCCGAAGCTGCAAAGAGGGTCAATTATCAACCGGATGTTTTTTTGATCCGGGTTGCGGCACCGGGTCGAAGCCACCGGGATGGAAGGGGTGACAGCGCAGCACCCGCTTCAGGCCCAGCCAGAGCCCGCAGCCCGCACCGTGGAGTTCGATGGCCTCCTGGGTATAGTGGGAACAGCTCGGGTAATAGCGGCAGTTGTTGCCCAGCAGGGGGCTGACGAGGTACATGTAGGCCCTGATGAGCCGGATCAAAAACACTTTCATGAGAAAACAGGCCAAAGAATGAACCGGGTCAAATTACCACAATACGGTTCTTGCCGTTACGCTTGGCCTGGTACATGGCCTCGTCCGCCCGCTTGAATACCGCCTCCGGGTTGTCCCCTTCCCGAAATTCAGAAATGCCGCAGGAGATCGTCACGGCCACCCGCTCATTGGCCGAG
Organism: Sedimenticola sp.; assembly: GCA_011051655.1. Lineage (GTDB taxonomy): Bacteria > Pseudomonadota > Gammaproteobacteria > Chromatiales > Chromatiaceae > DRKS01. The sequence continues at coordinate 9,151 of DRKS01000005.1, read as the reverse complement.
GAGTGGAAACCGCTGTTGGCCACATCCTGCCGGATCTCTTCGGCCACCGCCCGGGTGTTCTCGATGGGGGAATCCACCAGCAGCATGACGAATTCTTCGCCCCCGTAACGGCCGACGAAGTCCGTCTCCCGGGGACGGCGGCTCAATATGCGCCCGATAACGCTCAAGGCCTTGTCTCCCGCCTGGTGTCCGAAACGGTCGTTGATCTGCTTGAAATCATCCACATCCCACACCAGCAGCGCCAGGGGCTTTCCGCTACGTTTCCAGCGGGCGAATTCATTGGCCAGCCGCTCCTCGTAGGCCAGGCGGTTGGGCAGTCCCGTCAGGGGATCCTCCAGGGCCTTCGATTTGGCCTCCGCCATTTTGGTGCGCAGGCTGCCCGCCTCTTTCTGCATGGCGTAGAGGCGCTTGCGCAGGGCCTGCTCCGTCCGCTCCGCCTTTTTTTGCCGCTTGCGCTCCTCTTGCAGATGGTGGTCGATATGGCCCTGGATGGTGTCCAGGCGGCGGGCGATATTCGCCTTCAACTCGGCCATATCGGTGGCGATGGAGATACTGTGGCGAATCTGGCCGACCTCTCCCTTTACCGCATCGTTGAGCTCCCGCCCGCTCTTGCTCGAGGCCTCCCGCATGGATTGGCTGCCGCTCATGTGGCGGTCGAGTTCTTGCAGACGAACCGTAAGATCACTCAGAAAGCTCTCGGTGGCCCTGATTTCCGTCTGCACATCGGCCAGGGCGGATGTGACCACGCCGCCAAAATCCTCCAGGACGGCGATCCAGGCGCCGGAGCCGGAGCCGGGCCCGAGCCGTTCCATCAAGGCGGCCATGTCCGCGGCCAGATGTCCCGGCCAGTTCAGCTTTTCAAGCAGCCTCAGCAGCACCCGGTTGGGCTCGGCGGGCGAGCCGGGGGCGGCGGCCGGCTCACGCCCGAACAGCCGGCCGAACAATCCGGGCCCGGCGGCGGCAGGAGGGGCCTCGGGGGCTATCAGGGCAAGAAGTTCGTCCAATTGTTCATCGGTGGCGCTTGCCGGATCGGCCATCAGTTGGGATGAGAGCTGCTTCAGCCGGCGGGCCGGATTGCCGGACAGCCTGGTTCTGTCCAGCAACCTTTGAAACAGATCCGGCTGCGGCTCGCCCCCGGACTCTTGGACCTGCTGTTCACCGGCATGCATCAAGGCGTCCGACAGGGAAGTCAGCGTCTTCTTGAGCGACGGGCTGACGCCGTGGCGCAGGGCATTGCGGATTTTCCGCAAAGTGGGATCCAGGTTCGAATCCAGCCCGGCCGTGGCGAGCGTAAGGCGGACTATGGTGCGGCAGAGGAGCTTTTCGGTTTCCGCCCGGTCCAGTTCCTCATGTTCGTGCTGCTCGACCAGGGCGCGGTATTTTTCCTTCCAGTCGACTTCTTCAGACATCGGACGCCATCTCCCGCGCTCAGGCCGCGACCTCTATATCCTCCGGCAGCAGCACATCCAGGCTGATGGGCAGGTGATCGGAGAATGAGCAATCCAGCACCCGCGCATTTTCAATGCCCATCGAGCGGGACACCAGGATATGATCGAGTTTGCGCCTCGGCCGCCAGCTCGGGAAGGTGCCTTCGCGGCAGGAGGGCTCCCACAGGCTGATGTTGTCCATCAGCAGTTGCAATTCGGGAGAGTCGCATCCGCAGTTGAGATCACCCATGATGATGACATTGGGATAGCCGCTCAATAACTCGCTGACGAAGGCCACCTGGCGCATGCGCGCACGCCGCCCCAGGGCCAGGTGCAAAATACAGACCGCCAGCCCCTGTTCGCCGGTGCCGAAGCGGCACAGGATGGCCCCCCGGCCGGGCAGGCCGGGCAGTTTGTGCTCCGTAATGGAAGTCGGCCGCATCTGGCTCAGCAGGCCATTGCTGTGCTGGGCCAGCTTGCCCAGGCTGCGGTTGATTTGCTTGTACCAGTGGGGAAAACCTGTGCGATGGGCCAGATACTCCGTCTGGTCCACGAAACCGCTGCGCAGGCTGCCCGAATCCACCTCCTGCAGGCCGACCAGGTCATAGTTTTGCAGCAGATTGGAAATACGGTTGAGATTCTGCAGGCGCTCCCGGTGCGGCAATACATGCTTCCAGCTCTGGGTCACATAGTCGCGGTAGCGCTGGGTATCCACCCCGGCCTGGATGTTGTAGCTCAGCACGCGCAAACGCCGCATTGCTCCACCGTGCGCGCCCGTGTCGGTATTTGTCTTTGCTGTCACCCTGTGCTCCTGTACCGCCTGGATGCTTTGCCCCTGTAGACGCGCCTTCTTCGACACGGTAGCGGCTGGAATGGATTCGATTTTAACCCCTTTTGCCCGAATTATATATTTGCCGGGCTGTCGAAATAAGAGTCCCGTTTCCACCGGCCCGGGCCGGTCGGCAAATCCGGAAATATACCCATGATATTCAAATGGTTGCGAACAGTTGGCCGACCACTTTTTCACATATTGGAGGCAATATGCTCAAAGGACCGGTAAAACGGCCGCTAACAGTCATACAGAGGCCTTAAATTTAAGGCATACAGGAGCGATGCAATGAATTCTCAAAACCGCTATCAGCGATTATCGACCCAGGTAGAGGCCATAACGCCCTGGCTGACCGAATGGGTAAACGTACAGCAGGGTTCGGGGCTGATCCTCTTCTACTGGCTGTTCGTCACCTCCTTTCTCACCGCAATCGTGCTCATATGCGCGGGCGCAGCCTATGTGAGCGGCTGGTTGTTTTTCCTGGGCCTGGTGTCCGTCCGGTTCTTCATCTATCTCTTTCAGATCGGCGGCGGCTTTCTGGATCGCATCGACCCGTCCCATGGATAGGCCGGCGACTGGCAGATACGCAGCCCCCACAAATAGCTGAACGCAACGCTCGGTCATTTCGTATAAAATAGCCGCCGTTGCCCTGTGGCAACGAAAGAACGGAATGCCAAAAGGCATTCCCGTCATCCTGGGCCAGCGGAGACCTTCCATGCCGGGCGGCAGTCCCAAAAAGCTACTCTTCGAACAGCTCGCGCGAGTGGGCAAGGCGCTTTCGAGCTCCAGCAGGCTGGAACTCCTGGAATTTCTCGCCCAGGGCGAAAAAGCGGTCGACGCCCTGGCGAAGGTATCCGGGCTCTCCGTCGCCAACACATCACAGCACCTCCAGCATCTCCGCGGCGCGGGACTGGTGGAGTCGCGCAAAAGCGGCCAAAAGGTCTTTTACCGTCTCTCGGACGACTCCACCATCACCCTGCTCGGCATCATCCGGCACATCGCCGAGAACAACCTGGCCGAGGTCGACCGGTTGATCAACACCTACCTGAAGCAAAAGGATGATCTCGAACCCATCCCGGCGGAGGAACTCCTGCAGCGGGCGAGAGACGGGCTCGTCACCGTCATAGATGTCCGCCCCCCCGATGAATATGCCGCCGGGCATGTCGCCGGCGCCATCAATGTTCCCATCAACGAACTCGAGGGCTTTATAAAGGGGCTCGATTCAGGCAAGGAGATCGTGGCCTACTGCCGCGGCGCCTACTGCCTCATGTCGTTCGACGCCGTGGAAAGACTGCGCAAAAAGGGCTTTGAGGCAAAGCGGCTGGAAGACGGCTTTCCGGAATGGAAAAAGGCCGGGCATCCGGTTGAGACCGACCTGAAATAACCCCTCCATACTCAATTAATCAATTGATTAATTTATACAACCGCTTGTTTTTGCTGTAATTTTTGCTTTTCTGTTATACTGCCCGCCCGATCGAACAAACCCCGCGGGCCGCCAGGCCTGCTGGGGGCATATTTCCAGACCACAAGGGCATGTAAACAGTGAAATTTCCCATAATAAGGCGTTTGATCACGTCATTGCTGACCGCCATCCTCATTGCGGGCGGCGCGGCCCAGGCGGCCACGTTCACCTTTACCGCCATCCCGGACGAGGACGAGAGCCGCTTGCGCAGCCGTTTCGACAAGGTCGCCAAATACCTCTCCGGTGAACTGGGAGTCGAGGTCAAGTACATTCCGGTCAAATCCTACGCCGCGGCCGTGACCGCCTTTCGTAACGACCAGGTGCAACTCGCCTGGTTCGGCGGCCTCTCCGGGGTGCGCGCCCGGCATCTGGTCAAGGGCTCGGAGGCCATTGCACAGGGCCGGGAGGATACGGCTTTCGTGAGTTATTTCATCGCCAACGCCAGCACCGGCCTGAAGAAAAGCAGCGGATTCCCGCTGGGGATTGCCGGCAAGACCTTTACCTTTGGCTCCAAAGGCTCCACCTCGGGACGCCTGATGCCGGAGTTTTATATCCGCCAGGCCTTCAACAAGGCCCCCGAGGCGGTGTTCAGGAAGGTGGGCTTCAGCGGCGACCACTCCAAGACCATCGCCCTGGTGCAATCCGGGGCGTACGAGGTGGGCGCCGTCAATTTCAAGGTGTGGGAAAACGAGATGAAGGCGGGCAGGATAGACCCCGCCAGGGTCTCCATCATCTGGAAGACCCCGCCCTATCCCGACTATCAGTGGAGCATCCGCGGCGACGTCGACCAACGCTTCGGCGCAGGATTCAAGGACAGGGTCCGCCAGGCGCTGCTTGGACTCAAGGACCCTGATCTGCTGGCCTCCTTTCCCCGTTCCGGCTTCGTGCCGGCCAGCAACGAGGACTACCAGCCAATTCTGGATGTCGGCCGCTCCATTGGGCTGATAGACTGAATTTCAAGCAAATCCTTGTCGTCAACAAACCGGTCCCACCAGCAGGCGAGCACCGGGCTGGGGCCGCGCCGGCCAGTCCGGCGCTTGCCGATGGATGCCAAATGATCCGGAGAACCACATGTCAAAAAAAAGGTTTGCCATCCTTTTTGACCTTAGGAGATGTAACGGCTGTTATGCTTGCCAGACCGCCTGCAAGGCAGAGCACGGCATCCCTCTTGGGGTCTTCAGGATAAGGGTTAACACCTTCGAGTATGGAAAATACCCGGACATAAAAAGGGCATTCATACCCACCATATGCGCCCAGGCGGGGAAGGACTCACCCATGCTCAAGTCATGCAGGGACGGCTCCATCGTTCTTGACGAAAACGGCATCGTCAGAAAAAACAGGGAAAGGCCCTCCTATAACCCGGGGGAGATAGAAAAAATAATAAGGTCAGACCCCTATGGCGGCGCCTTTGTCCATCCTTACGAAAAGAGCATTGATTTCTGCGATTTCTGCGCAACAACAAGGAATATAGGGGCCGGGGAACCCCCGGCCTGCGTTACCACCTGCAACACGGAGGCAATATACTTTGGCAACATCAGCGATCCCGGCAGCGCAATTTCACGGTATATAAGGAAGTGGGACGGCAGCATCTGGAAGGGGGAGAGGCTGCATGTCGTAAGGATGAAAGCGCGCGAGGTTCCGGATGTCAACGTCTACTACATAGGGCTTACACCGGAGATGGAGGCCGTAATCGAGGGCCATAAGCAGTTTGACCCGACCTTTCTCGAGGTTTGGAGATGGCAGGAGGCCGGAAGATGAGCAGGAAATTCAATCGAAGAGATTTCCTCAAAAGTTCGGCCGCCATGACCGGCTCTCTGCTGTTTCCGCTGAACGCAGCGGCACTGCCAGGCCCCGGCGGTGACGAAAAGAGGGACACCGGCGTCGAACATATCCCGAGCATGTGCCTCAACTGCACGACCTCCTGCGGCATCCTGGTCAGGGTCAAGAACGGAAGGGCGGTCAAGATAGACGGCAACCCACTCGACCCAAATGTGCGGGGCACGGTCTGTGCGAAGGGGCAGGCCGCATTGAATCAGCTCTATGACCCCGACAGGATAACCTGCCCATTGAAACGGGTCGGGAAAAGAGGAGAGCACAAATGGAAAAGGATAAGCTGGGACGAGGCCCTTGGAGAGATAGCCGGGAGGCTGATAAGGCTCAAGGAGGCCGGAAAAGAAGAGGAGTTCGTATTTCACCATGGCAGGTCCAAGCTCGGCAGCCTCAAAAAAAGATTCTGCCGGGCATACGGTACGCCCAATGACCTCAATCACACCTCCATATGCTCAAACAACCTCAGGAGGGGGCTCAACAGCCTCTGGGGGAAAGGGATAGACTTCGACTCGTCGGACTTTGCGAATACGAAGTACATACTGAACTTCGGTTCAAACTTCTTTGAATGCCATCAGGGAGGCCACTACATATCCAAAAGGGCGATGGAGGGAATCATAGAGAACGAGGCCAAGCTCGTGACCTTTGACATCCGGCTCTCCAATACCGCTGCAAAGAGCGACGAGTGGCATCCGCTCTTTCCAGGATCCGATGGCGCCATCGCCCTTGCCATGGGCAACACTATCCTCTCCGAGGGTCTCCACGACGAACAATTCATAGAAACCTGGACCACAACAACCGTAGAGGAGCTTAAAGCCGCGTACAGGGACTTCACCCCCGAGTGGGCCGCAAAGATATCCGATGTGCCGGCAGCCGATATCAGGAGACTTGCAAAGGAGTTTGCCGCCGCCGCACCAAGATGCATCGCCTTTCTCAACAGGGGCGCCCACGCCCACTCAAACGGCTTTTATACGGCAAGGGCGGTCTATACCCTGAATGCCCTCACAGGCAATATCGGGATGCCCGGCGGCTTCCAGTATTCAATCAAGGGAAAGCACAAGGAGTGGGGGATAAGGCTCAACGAGCCCCAGCCCTTCCCCAGAAAACCGAAAAAGAAATCCAAGGTAGCCTTCCCGCCAGAATACCCCTATAGCTGGGTAAAGAAGGTTGGAGGCAATAATTTCCTCTACTGGAAAAACGCCAGGGAGAAGGTCAGCGTCTACATGGGATACTGTATAGATGCAGCATACACTTGGCCTGAAGGGCCGACCATTACGAAAGAGGTCTTTCTTGACGAAGATATCATCCCCTTCCACGTGGCCATAGACGCATTCTATTCCGAACAGACCGCCCTTGCGGACATAATCCTGCCCGACGGAACATTCCTTGAAAAGTACGACCATGACCAGTGGGACGCCTACGACTATGTCCCTTATGTGGGTCTCAGGCAGCCTGTCGTAAAGCCGCTGGGCGAGGCAAGGGACGTGAGGGACATCCTCCATGAACTCGCCCACAGAATAGGTCACGGCATGGAGAAATACTTCCCATGGAAGGATACTGAGGCGTACATGAAAGAGGTCTTTGCCAACATCCCGCCGGACGAAAAAGGGGTGGGCGGCTTTGAGCGGATGAAGAGGGACGGTGTATATGTTCAGGAGGACTTCCCGGCAAACATTCATCCTGCCTACAGGGGGAAAAAGGGTTACGAATTCTTCAAATGGGAGCTCCCGCCGGAAAAGATAAAGGATACCTTCAGCGAAACGATTACCTTGAAGAACGGCAAAAAAGTAGAGGTGCTCAAAAGAAAGGGAAAGAAAGGAATTGCCGGCGTCATAAGAAACGGCAAGGCTTACCACGGCTTTCACAGGATGAAGACGGGGCTCTTTGAGATCTACCAGGAGGATATCGTTAAGGCCGGGGAAAACGCCCGTAACCTGGACGGATCAAAGCTGGACGGAATCTACAGTGCGCTTCCAACATACTATCCGATCCCGGGTCACCAGGAAGTCAGGGTCGATGATGAAAAGTTTATCCTCACCACATTCAAGGTGAACGTCCATACCCAGAGCAGAACGGCCAACCAAAAGTGGCTCTCGGAGATATGGCACTACAACCCCATGTGGATCAACCGCGAGGCCGGAAAAAGACTGAGGTTAAGGGAAGGGGACGAGGTTATTGTAACAACATGGAGACACCCTTACCGCGCATTCGGCGACAAAGCAATACCGGCTGACGGTTCAAGGGTGGGTGACCTTAGGGTCAGGGTTCATCTTACCGACGCCATTCACCCCAAGGTCATCGCCATATCCAACCACTGCGGACACTGGGAATATGGAAGAACCGCAACGGCCATGGCCGGAAAGGGAGATATTCCTTATCGCAATTTCACATTTGCAAAACCGGACAGGGATGTTGATGAAAACATCTGGTGGTCAGAAGCAAAAGGAGGAAACGGCGCCGGCTATGCCCCAAATTCGATTATGCAGATAAACCCCGACCCGGTATCGGGTCAACAGGGATGGTTCGATAACATAGCCACCATAAGGAAGGTTTGAGAAAAAAAGAACAGGAATTCCAACCCCCCGGTTCCTGCATGTTGGCACATGCGAAAACAATCAATTAGTCAATTGATTAATTGATACAACTTGTTGTTTTTCTGCGATTTTTTTATTTTCTGTTATTCTCTCATTCAGTACATTGCACGGCTTTCGCAATAATCAGGGGCAGCCAGCCTGGCCCGGAGGGATCTCCGGTGGCTCGATGGGCGAACACTATGATTGATCTGCGCAATATTGATGCTTCATACAAAGGCCACCATGTCTTGCGGGACGTCTCATTGTGCATCGAACGCGGTGAGCGGGTGGCCCTGGTGGGGCCAAGCGGCGCGGGCAAGACCACGCTGCTCAGGCTCTGCCAGCAGCAATGCAGGGCCGACGCCGCCCTGGTGCCCCAGGACCTCGGCCTGGTGAAGGCCTTGTCCGTCTTTCACAACATCTACATGGGCCGGCTGCAGCGCCATTCCGCATGGTACAACCTGGCCAATCTGATCCGGCCGTTATCCAGGGAGGTGGAGGCAGTGAGTGAGATAGCCCGGCGCCTGGGACTGGAGGAGAAGCTGTTCCAGCCGGTGGGAGAGCTGTCCGGCGGGCAGCGGCAACGCACCGCCGTCGCCCGGGCCCTGTACCAAGAGGGGCGGATCCTGATCGGCGACGAGCCGGTCTCATCGGTCGACGAGCGCCAGGCCCGGGTGGTGCTGAGCAACATCAATGAGCGTCACGATACCGTCGTGCTCGCCATGCACGATCTGGACCTGGCGCTCGCCTATACCAGCCGGGTGGTCGCCCTGCGCGACGGCCGCATCGTGCTGGACGAGCCCAGTTCCGGCATCACCTCCTCGGATCTTGACCACCTCTACCATTAACCCGCATTTATCACCAGGCGGACCCGGTTAATTGAGAAATTTATGAAATTCAATGTACTTAGCCTCATAAGGTGATGGCGGTTAATTTATACTCTGTCCTATTTGGTTTTTGGAACAATCTGGCTTCGCATCTTGAACGATCAGCCTTGAACCATAGCTACGGCTATGCTTCGGCGGCCGATCGT
>DRKS01000004.1 GCA_011051655.1 Sedimenticola sp. | reverse complement strand
GCGGGGGCGCCGCTCCTCCGGGTAGGAGCGGCGCCCCCGCCGCGAAGACTGTCAGGATAGCAGTTTTTCAATAATACCCGCTATCGCCCCTCCTGAAAGGCCTTTTCCAGCTCCTTCTGGATATTGGCCGGCACCTGAGCGTATTGGCTGAACTCGATGCTGTAGCTGCCTTCCCCCCCGGTCAGGGACTTGAGGCGCGATTCATAGCCATCCAGCTCCGCCAGCGGCACCTCGCCGTTGATGGCGATGCGCCCGCCCGGCAGGGACTCGGTGCCGCTGACCCGGCCGCGCCGGCTGGAGAGATCCCCGGTGAGATCCCCCATGGCGGCATTGGGGGCCGTGATCTGAATGTTGACCAGCGGCTCCAGCACCATGGGTTTGGCCTTGGATACCGCGTCCAGAAAGGCCTTTTTGCCCGCCGTGGTGAAGGCGATTTCCTTGGAATCCACGGCATGGTGCTTGCCGTCATGGACCACCACGCGGATGTCCTGCAGGGGATAGCCGGTGATGGCGCCTTCCTCCATGGCCTGGCGCACGCCTTTTTCCACCGCCGGGATGAACTGGCTGGGGATGGCGCCGCCCACCACTTCATTGCCGAACTGGAAGCCCGCGCCCCGCTCCAGGGGCTCGATTCTCAGGAACACTTCGCCGAACTGGCCGGCGCCGCCGGTCTGCTTTTTGTGGCGGTGGTGGCCTTCGGCCTTCGTGCGGATGGTTTCCCGGTAGGCGATGCTGGGGGGGTGGGTGTCGACCTCGACATGATAGCGTTCCTTCAGGCGTTCCAGGATCATGCGCAGGTGCAGCTCCCCCAGGCCGCGAATGACGGTTTCGTTGGAGGCCGCATTGTGTTCCACCCGGAAGCAGGGGTCCTCCGCCTGCAGCTTGTGCAGGGCGTCGGAAAGCTTCTGCTCATCCCCCCGTTTTGTCGTTTCGATGGCCAGCCCGAACATGGGCCGGGGGCATTCGGCGGCCCGCAGGTGATAGTGGTCTTCGTCGTGGGAGTCGTGCAATACGGCGTCGAGGTGGATCTCCTCGATGCGGGCCACGGCGCAGATGTCGCCGGGCAGGCCCTGGTTTGTTTCGATCTGGTCCTTGCCCTGGATGCGGAACAGGTGCCCCGCCTTGAAGGCCTTGCGGGCGTCGCCGATGTAGAGCTGGCTCTCCGGTGTGACCGTGCCCTGGTGGATGCGGAAGATGCCCAGGCGTCCGCGGAAGGGATCGTTGACGATCTTGAAGACGTGGGCGACGGCATGCAGGGCGGGGTCGGGCGTGATTTCAATGGGTTTGGCATCTTCCCCTTCGCCCTTCACGAAAGGCGGGGGGTTGCCCTCGGTGGGATCGGGCATGAGCCTGGCGAAGATGTTCAGCAGCTCCGGGATGCCCGCGCCGGTATGGGCAGAGACGAAACAGACCGGGATCAGGTGCCCTTCGCGCAGGGCCTGCTCGAACGGATCGTGCAACTGTTCGGGTTCCAGATCCTCGCCCTGCTCCAGGTAGAGCTCCATCAGTTGCTCGTCAACCTCCACCACCTGGTCGATGATCTGGGTGTGCGCCTCCGCCACCGAGGAGAAATCCGTCGCCTCACCGCCCGGCTGGAAAAAACAGTCGATGACTTTGTTGCCGCCGTCTGCAGGCAGGTTGAGCGGCAGGCATTCCGGGCCGAAGGTCTCTTTGATGCTTTCCAGCAGTTGTGGCAGATCGGCACCGGCGCCGTCGATCCTGTTGATGACAATGGCCCGGCAGAGGTTGCGGCCGGCGGCGGCCTCCATCATGCGCTGGGTGACCAGTTCTATGCCGGCGTGGGCGTTGATGACGATGGCGGCCGTGTCCACCGCCGGCAGGGCGCTGATGCTGCGGCCGAGGAAATCCGGGTATCCCGGTGTGTCGATGAGATTGATGTGCTTTCCCTGGGAGGAGAGACTGACAATGGCCGAATCCAGGGAGTGTTGCAGCTCTTTTTCCTGGGGATCGAAATCACAGACGGTGTCGCCGCGTTCGATGGTGCCGGGGGTCTGGATGGCCCCCGCTTCCTTCAGAAGGGCTTCAGCCAGTGTGGTTTTGCCTGCGCCGGCATGCCCCACCAGAGCAATGTTCCGGATGTCCCGAGTGGTATATGCAGCCATGGTTCCTCCCCCTTTTTTTCGGTTCGATACTGGGATTGGACCGATTATATCAGCCGTTGTGCAAAATCATATCGGCCGTAGGGGAATTTCGGCTTTGGGTCCGCGCCTGGAAGGGGGTTACTTGTCGTGGCATGTATAGCAAAGGCCGCTGCCGCTGTTGCTCACGCGCAGAAAGGGGACATTGGTGGGATCATGCGCGTTATGGCAGCTCGGGCATTCCACCCTGCCGTTGAACAGCCGTACGGTGCTCCAGCCCCGCTGGAAGCTGGGCGGCGCCTTGAACCAGGGGTCCGCGTTGTAGGTCGTCGCATAGTCGATGGAAATCGGATGTTCATTGGAGACATCGGGCCCGATTTGCCACCAGCTTCCGGGTAGATTGCCACTCGGATGACATGCCGTGCACTGTGGCTCGGAGTTTCCGAGATTGGGTTCGTTCACCAGGGTATGCATTTCGTTGTCCCCGCTCGGGAGCACGGCCCCACCGCCGACTTCATCGTGGCAGCTCAGGCAGGCGAGGGATACCGGGCTGGGCGTGTCCGGGCAGTCCTGGTTCATGCTGGCGCTCTTGTAGGGTGTGAACATGCCGTTGACCGTGGACAGCCTCCGGTTCCAGAGGGGGGCCATGGCGGGACCGCCGGCCGCCGTCACGGATACGTCGTTGACGCCGTCCCTGTTGACATCGTTATTGAAACTGTGTGGCGTGTGGCAGAATACGCATATCTCGGTGGTCGTTCCCGAGCTCAGATCATGTTTTGAACCGACTATGGTGCCTGAGCCGGCCATGGTTGTCGCGGGTAAGGTAAGGCACAAGGCGAACAGGAGCGCGGGATGCAGGAAGAATACAACTCGTTTGTCAGCCATACAGCTATATCTCCACACTTTCGCGCATGAAACTCTAGCGTTGGAACAGAGCAGCATAGGCCTTCCAATTCGACATATTGGAAAGAGAGGCGCCTGTAAAACCTCTGTATACTGTCAACTGCGGCTCATGGGGTGAAGAGTACCGATCTGCGCCAACAGAAAATACCGCCCATTCAGACCGCGGTCGAGTCTAAAGTAATCAACCATTACCCTCAAGTATATTAACCAGCGTATGAGTGTGGATTAATCATGAAAAACCGCCTTGGAGGATTTGAATTTATTTTTGTAAAACAAGTTGTTACAAGATATTGCGGCAGGTCTTTCAAATAACCGCATCTCAGGAATTTAAAGCACCGGCATTGTGCTCCATGGGCGGTATGGCCAGGTGCTTTGTTTTTATCCCCAGCGTGAGTAAATTGGGCAGTCAGTCAATAAACAAAAGGTAACAAAAATGGAATTAACGATGATCGGTGCCGGTTATGTCGGCTTGGTGTCAGGGGCCTGTTTTGCGGAATTTGGCGCCAATGTGACATGCCTGGATGTCGATGAGGCGAAAATAGCTGATTTGAACAAGGGCGAGATCCCGATATACGAGCCGGGACTGGATGAACTGGTGAAGAAGAACATGGAGGCCGGGCGGCTCGGGTTTACGACGGAATTTGCGCCCGCCGTCGGCAAGGCCGATCTGGTATTCATCGCTGTTGGCACCCCCACCAGGCGGGGGGACGGCCATGCGGACCTCAGGTATGTCTATGCGGCCGCAAGGGAAATCGCCCGGCACCTGGATGGCTATACCGTCATAGTGGACAAGTCCACGGTGCCGGTGGGTACCGCCCGGCAGGTCCACAGAATCATCAAAGAAGAGAATCCGGCCGCCGAGTTCGACGTGGCCTCGAACCCCGAGTTCCTGCGTGAGGGCGCCGCCATCGGTGACTTTATGCGTCCGGACCGGGTGGTGATCGGGGTGGAGAGCGCACGGGCGGAGGCCCTGTTGAGAGAGTTGTACCGCCCGATCAATCTGATCGAAGCACCCATCCATGTGACCAACCTCGAAAGCGCCGAGCTGGTCAAGTATGCGTCCAATGCATTCCTGGCAACAAAGATCTCGTTTATCAATGAGATATCGACACTTTGTGAGAAAGTGGGTGCAGATGTGCATGACGTGGCGAAGGGCATGGGGCTGGACGGAAGGATCGGCAGGAAGTTCCTGCATACCGGCCCCGGCTATGGCGGCTCCTGTTTTCCCAAGGACACCCTGGCGCTGGTGCGCATCGCCCAGGAACATGGCGCCTCGAGCCGGATCGTGGAGGCGGTGATCGAGGTCAACGCCGCCCAGAAGGCCCGCATGGTGGGCAAGATCCGCAACGCCCTCGGCGGCAGCGAGGCGGGCAAGACCCTGGCCGTGCTGGGACTGACCTTCAAGCCGGAGACGGATGACATGCGTGATGCGCCGGCGCTCTCCATTCTGCCCGCGTTGACGGAAAAGGGGGCCATCATCAAGGCCCACGACCCCGAAGGCATGGAAGAGGCGGCGGAACTGCTGCCCGAGGGCATCAGCTACTGCACCAGCCCCTACGAGGCGCTAAAGGATGCGGACGCCGTGGTCCTGCTGACGGAATGGAACGAATACCGGGGGCTGGATCTGGAGGAGGTCAGGTCACTGATGAAAGGCGATGTATTCATCGACCTGCGCAACGTCTATGAGCCGGGGCAGATGCGCCAGGCCGGCTTCCGGTATGAGTGCATCGGCCGGGCAGGCTAAAGGGCGAAAACCAGGATGGCCGCGCCCAGCAGCAGCCGGTAGACGACGAAAGGGGTCATGCCGATGCGCTCGATAAAGCGCAGAAAGTAATGAATGCACAGGTAGGCCGCGATGAAGGAGAGGGTGACCCCCAGGAGGAGATCCCCCCAGTTGACCGGCACATCGCTCTGCAGCAGTTCCAGGGTGACCAGCCCGCCGGACATCAGAATGGTGGGGATGGCGAGCAGGAAGGAGAAGCGGGACGCCGCCCGCCGGGACAGCCCCAGCATCAGGCCGGCGGTCATGGTGATGCCGGAGCGGGAGGTGCCGGGGATGATCGCCAGCACCTGGAACAGGCCGATGGTCAGCCCCTCCCTCCAGCCGAGCTGATGCTCGTCGCGCCGGTGTCCGCCGCGCAGATCCACCCACAACAGCAGCAGGCCGAAGCCGATGGTGGCGGCGGCGATCACCAGGGGCGTGCGCAGATCCGTCTCCACCAGGGATTTGAACAGGGCGCCGAATATCACGATGGGAACCGTGGCCAGCGCCAGCAGCCAGACCAGGCGGGAGTTCTCCGTCGCCTCTCCCCCGGGCCTGAGGGAGGTAAAAAAGTCGCCCAGCATGACGCGCAGCTCATGCCGGAAATAACCGATGATGGCGAGCAGGGACCCCATGTGGACGGCCACATCGAAGGCCAGTCCCTGATCGGCGAACCCGAGTATTCTGGGGGTCAGGATGAGATGGGCCGAGCTGGAGATGGGCAGGAATTCCGTCAACCCCTGGAGCAGGGCGAGGATGAAGACATGCAGGGTTTCCATTGGATGGCTTTATGAGCTATGCAACCATCTATGGCCCGCCATGCCGGCAACAAGACCGAGCAAGCTTGCCAAAATAGTGGCGGAAGATAAATAGAACCCGCTAAACATTGACTTGAAAACGACCGCTGCAAGGCCAAGCATGGATAGGCCAGTGGCCATTTGCATCGAGCGCCTTTCGTGTCGGTCCGGGATAAGCGAGAGGAGCCGATGGGCTGGAAATGCAACTGCCGCCGCAATCAGAAGATAGAATATGGTTGCCACGGTAATCTGCCAGGCGTACATGCTGTTTGCCCTGTCTGCCGGGTAATAAAGCCCATCCAGCGGATAGAGATTTAGTGCTTTCGGCAGGAGCCGTTGTCGGGAGATGATGCTTTTGCGCAGGCGTCGGTTCGCATTGAGGCGATCCGCCGAGAGATCCTCCTTCTCCCGGATCAGCTCGGCGACTGATACCAGGCGAATGTCCGGCTGAGCTTGCAGCCACGCGATAACATTCTCAATCTGCTGAATGCTGATTTGCCCCTTGTTGTTCCTGAATGATGGTAGTTCGGCGCCGCTTTCGCTGATGTCATAGGGGTGGATAGTGGAGACAATGATGGCATCGAGATGACCGTTGGCGATGGCAGAATCGATAATCTGCCGAATGCGGTAGGGATATGGTCCGCCCGGAAGAAAGGCTAGGCTGGAATTTATTGCCGGACCGTGCAATCCCGCGGAGAGCAGTCCGAACCCCGCGTCTTCAAGCGCCGAGAGGGTTGCGGCGTCATATTGATTGTAGGGAGGTATGAATGAGATGACCTCCGTTCCCACGGCGGTTTCAAGCGAGTTCCTGGCCATACCCAGGAGTTTGACTTGCAGCGCTTCCGGCAACCCGGCGAACTCGGAGTTCTCCGCCGTTGGGACGTTGTCTCTATGATTAAAGCCGTGGGCGGCGATCGCGATGGTGCCATTGTTTGCAAACTGCTTGAGCAGGTCGATTTTATTGCTCGGCAGTTTTGGCATAAGCATTGGCATTCCTGTGTCGCCTTCGGGATAACCTTCGCCAGGAAAAGGAATTACCCCCACGAGCACTCCCCCTCCGCCCTTTCTTGCGGCGTCAAAGAGTCTTTGTTCCAGAACCGGATTGCTCGCGTGTGAAAAGTCATCGTATCGCAGCAACACCTTGAGTTCAGCGCTCAAGGCTTGATCCCAGGGCGCAAGGCACAAAACCAACATGAGTGCGGTGCGCGACTTGAAATTGGCGCCCAGCATGTTTATGCGCATGGCGCGGCTTTCAGCAGCCTGCGCTCCCAGGCCAGGGAGGTCTGCACGATGGTGTCCAGATCGTCGTAGCGGGGCTCCCAGCCCAGCTCGCGGCGTATCCGCCCGGCGCCGGCGATGAGCTGGGGCGGGTCGCCGGGGCGGCGGCCCTGCTCGATAATGTTGAGGGGTTTTCCGTTCGCCCGCTCCACCGCGTCGAGTACTTCCCGCACCGAATAGCCGTGGCCATAACCGCAGTTGAGGGTGGTGGACGCCCCGCCGGCGCGCAGGTAATCCAGCGCCCTCAGGTGGGCCGCCGCCAGGTCCTCCACGTGGATGTAATCGCGCACGCCGGTGCCGTCCGGGGTGGGGTAGTCGGTGCCGAAGATGGCGACGCTTTCGCGCTTGCCCACGGCCGCCTCGCAGGCCACCTTGGTCAACAGGGTCGCCTCGCGGGTGGACTGGCCGATGCGGCCTTGGGGATCGGATCCCGCCACATTGAAGTAGCGCAGGATGACGTGCCCGAGATCCGTTGCGGCGGAGAGGTCCCGCAGCATCCACTCGCTCATCAGCTTGGAGCTGCCATAGGGGTTGATGGGGGCGGTGGGGCTGTCCTCCCAGGCCTTGCCGCCTTCGGGGATGCCGTAGACGGCGGCGGTGGAGGAAAAGATGAAGTGCCTGACCCCGGCCTCCTGGCAACACGCCAGCAGCCTGCGGGTGGCGCAGGTGTTGTTGCCGTAGTACTTCAGGGGGTTCGATACGGATTCCGGCACGATGGTGTGGGCGGCGAAGTGCAGAACCGCCTCGATGTCATAGTCCCGCAGTATCCGGCCGACCAGCTCCTGGTCGGAGGTGTCTCCCTCTATGAAATCCCCGAACAGCACGGCGTCCCGGAACCCGGTGGAGAGATTGTCCAGGGTGACAAGCCGTTCGCCGGCCTCGCCCAGTTGCCTCAGGGTGTGGCTGCCGATATAGCCGGCGCCGCCGGTGACGAGTACTCCCTTTTTGGTCATGGAAATCCTCTTTGCTGTCTCGATGAGCGGCACATCATACCCGCCAAGCCCCCCGGGGTCATGTGAACAGCCAGGTTTCCCAGTCGGCGGGGGGCGGCGTGTTCTGCTCCATGGCCACGGCCGCCATATAACCCTTTTCCGGTATGAAATGCCGGATTTTCAGATCGGCGTCCCGGGTGGGCTGGCGCGTGGTGAAAATGCCGTTGCCCAATGCCTTCATGCGGGCCTCCAGGCCGGTCCAGAAGAAGAAAAAGGCCTGGGTGAGGGCGGCGCCGTCGAGCCGGGCCAGCTCCTGTTGCACCTCGGCGTCGAAGACGCGGCGGGCGATGGCCGGAAGGTTGGGCCGGTCGCGGGGGCGCTCCAGGTCGATGCCCAGCGCCGTTTCCCGGGAGACCGCCAGCAGGGCCAGGCCGCCGGAGTGGCTGAGATTGAAGGCGAGCACCGTCGCCGGGGATACGAGGAAGGGTTTGCCCTGGGGGCCGTAGACGAAGGCCAGTTCCTCCGGAGCGGTTTCCAGGTATTGGCCCAGGA
The DNA here is from genome assembly GCA_011051655.1 of Sedimenticola sp. Lineage (GTDB taxonomy): Bacteria > Pseudomonadota > Gammaproteobacteria > Chromatiales > Chromatiaceae > DRKS01. The sequence continues at coordinate 5,823 of DRKS01000004.1, read as the reverse complement.
TGGTCCGCATGGCGCTGCGGGCGCGGACGAAGCGGTGGCGGTCCTCATCGCTCAGGAAACGCCGCGCGCGCTCCAGTTCATCCTCGGAAAGCAGATGGGCGGGATCTTTTTCCCCGGTGGCGTCCAGATCGATGCGCCAGAGATGCAGCCGCCCCGCCTCGGGTGAAAAAATCTGCGCCGGGGCAGACCAGTTTTCGATAGTATGCATGCCTGATAGTGCTTTCCCGTAAAGAATTCGAGGATCTATTTTGACGGCCTTCAGTAAAAAAATCATCCGCAATCCGGTTGCCGCCCGGGGGGACGCCTTGCCCGATGAGCTGCATCCCGTGCTGAGGCGGGTGTTGGCGGCGCGCGGCATCCGTTGCGAGGCCGAGCTGAGGCTGGATTTGGACCGGTTGTTGCCGCCGTCTCTCCTTTCCGGGACGGCCGAGGCGGCTGCTTTGCTGCACCGGACCCTGGAGCAGGGAGGGCGAATCCTCATCGTGGGCGACTTTGACACGGACGGCGCCACCAGCTGCGCCCTGGCGGTGCGGGCCCTGGGCCTGATGGGAGCGGAAGATGTGGGTTTTCTGGTGCCCAACCGGTTCGAGTTCGGCTATGGCCTGTCGCCGGAGATCGTTGCAAAGGCGCTGGAGCAGGGACCGGATCTGCTGGTGACGGTGGACAACGGCATCTCCAGCATAGAGGGGGTGGCGGCGGCCAATGCCGCCGGCGTGCCGGTGCTGGTGACGGACCATCACATCCCCGGGGAGAAATTGCCGGACGCCGCCGTGCTGGTCAATCCCAATCTCCCCGGCGACGGCTTCCCGAGTAAATCCCTGGCCGGTGTCGGGGTGATCTTCTACGTCATGCTGGCGCTGCGCGCGCGGCTGAGGGAGCGGGGCTGGTTCGAGGCCCGGGGGCTGGCCGAGCCCAACTTGGCGGCCTTGCTGGACCTGGTGGCCCTGGGCACGGTGGCGGATGTGGTCCCGCTGGATCACAACAACCGCATCCTGGTGCAGCAAGGGTTGCGGCGCATCCGGGCGGGGCGGGGCTGCATCGGGATCAACGCCCTGATCGAGGCGGCGAACCGTTCCCGGGCGCGGCTGGTGGCGGCGGACCTGGGGTTCGCCATCGCCCCGCGGCTGAACGCGGCCGGACGCCTGGACGACATGTCCCAAGGCATTGCCTGCCTGCTGACGGATGACCCCGGCGCCGCACGGAAAATGGCGCTCCAACTGGATGGACTGAACCGGACCCGGCGGCGTATCGAGGGTGAGATGCTGCAACAGGCCCTGGCCGGCCTGGATGAGCTGCTGGCCCAGGAAGGGAGCCGCTTGCCGCTGGGGCTGTGCATCCACCGCCAGGATTGGCATCAAGGCGTGACCGGCATCCTGGCGGCCCGCATCCGGGAGCATTTTCACCGGCCCGTCATCGCCTTCGCCCCCGCCCGGGACGGCTCCCTCAAGGGCTCGGCGCGCTCGGTGCCGGGGCTGCATATACGTGACGTCCTGGCGGAAGTGGCCGCCCGCCATCCGGGACTCCTCGAACGCTTTGGCGGCCATGCCATGGCGGCCGGCCTCAGCCTGCGCCAAGAGCAGTTCGAGCCGTTCAGCGCGGCCTTCGATGAAGAAGTCCGGCGCCACCTTGGTGTTGAAGACCTCTGTGGCCTGATTCATACCGACGGCCCCCTTGAGGCGCATGAACTGAACCTGGATCTGGCCGAATGCCTGCGCAGCGCCGGGCCCTGGGGACAGGGCTTTCCCGAGCCCCGGTTCGATGGCGAGTTTCGCATCATCAACCAACGCATTGTGGGGGAACGCCATTTGAAGCTGCTGCTGTCGCCGGAGGGGAGCGGGCTCCAACTGGACGCCATCGCCTTCAACCAAGTGGAGAGCCTGCCCCATGCCGGGCAGGCCCGCTGCGCCTATCGCCTGGACGTAAACGAATTCCGCGGTGCGCGCAGCCTCCAGCTTGTAATCGACCACATCGAACCCGTCGGGCCGGAGGCAGGGGCTCCTTCAAGGGGGTAGCGGCCGGGATATTCGTCTATACTATCCGGCATCGAGCGCCGCCCGGGAGGTGGGAGAATGCAGCAGGATCTTCGGGCGAAGTTATCTCTCAGTTCAGTGTGTATGGAATGACAAAAACAAAAAAGCGTCCCGTCCATCTCGACTTGCGCCGCATCCGGCTTCCCATCAATGCGATCACGTCCGTTGGCCACCGCATCAGCGGCGTCCTGATGTTTTTCCTTATCCCCTTTTGCATCTATCTGCTGGATCTCTCCCTGAGCAGCCCCCGGGGCTTTAGCCGGGCGATCGCCATACTGGACAGCCTGCCGGTGAAGGGCATCCTGTTCATTGCGATCTGGGGATTGGTTCACCACATCCTGGCGGGCCTTCGCTGCATCGCCATCGATCTCGACCGGGGCGTCGAAAAACCCACCTTCATTCGGACCGCATACGCCGTGCTGGTTGCGGCGCCGCCGGTGGCCTTCGTGGTGTGGGTGGCGCTGTGAGCGGGCGCCGTGCAGCGGGGCTTCGCGCCTGGGTGGTGCAGCGCCTGAGCGCCATTTACCTGGGGCTGTTTTTTGTTTATCTCATCGGCTGTTTCGTTTTTGCGCCCCCGGCCTCCCACGAAGCCTGGCGCTCATGGGTTGCCCATCCCTACATCAGCATGGCCCTGTTGCTGTTTTTTCTTTCCCTCCTGTTGCACGCCTGGGTGGGCGTCCGCAACGTGCTGATCGATTACGTGAAACCCTTTGGACTGCGGCTGGTGCTGCTGGCGCTCACCGGGCTGGCGCTGATCGCCTGCGGGGCCTGGGGGTTGCAGGTGGTGATACTGGCGCGGATAGCCTGAGATTTCCAACAACAGAATGAGCATTGAAACAAGAAGATTCGACACCCTGATCCTCGGCGCCGGCGGCGGCGGATTGCGCGCCGCCTTGCAGCTTGCCAGGGCCGAGGCCCATGTGGCGGTGGTCTCCAAGGTCTTTCCGACCCGCTCCCATACCGTGGCGGCCCAGGGTGGTGTGAATGCCGCCCTGGCGAATGTGACGCCGGACAACTGGCACTGGCACATGTATGACACGGTCAAGGGCAGCGATTACCTGGGTGACCAGGACGCCATCGAATATATGTGCCGGGCCGCTTCCCACCTGGTGTATGAGCTGGAGCATGCCGGCGTGCCCTTTTCGCGGCTGGACAGCGGCCGCATCTATCAGCGGCCCTTCGGCGGCCAGAGCCGGGACTTCGGCGGCGCCCAGGCGACCCGCACCTGCGCGGCGGCGGATCGCACCGGCCATGCCATTTTGCACACCCTCTATCAGCAGAATATCCGGGCGCGGACCCATTTCTTCGATGAATATTTCGCCATTGACCTGATCCGGGACGGGGAGGGCGCCATCCTGGGGGCCCTGACCCTGGATATCGCCACCGGCGAGCCGCTGGTGATCGAGGCCAAGACCACTCTGATCGCCACCGGCGGCTGCGGGCAGCTCTACCGCACCACCACCAACGCCCATATCAATACGGGTGATGGCATGGCCATGGCGCTGCGGGCGGGCATCCCGCTGCAGGACATGGAGTTTTTCCAGTTTCATCCCACCGGCATCGCGGGCAAGGGCATGCTGATCACCGAGGGCGCCCGGGGTGAGGGCGGCTACCTGGTGAATAAGGATGGCGAGCGCTTCATGGAGCGCTACGCCCCCAACGCCAAGGACCTGGCCAGCCGCGACGTGGTCAGCCGCGCCATCGCCATCGAGGTGAGGGAAGGGCGCGGCTGCGGCCCCAGGGGCGATCATGTCCTGCTCAAGCTGGATCATCTGGGATCGGATATCGTGGCCAAGCGCCTCCCCGGCATTCGTGAGACCTGCCGCACCTTCCTGCATATCGACCCGGCGGACACCCCCATACCGGTCTTCCCCACGGCCCATTACGTCATGGGGGGCATCCCGACGGACCGCTTCGGCCGGGTGGTGGTGCCCCATGGCGAGAGCCCGGAGGAGGAGGTGCCGGGCCTTTATGCAGCCGGCGAGTGCGCCTGCGTCTCGGTGCATGGGGCCAATCGCCTGGGGGGCAACTCCCTGCTGGACATCCTGGTGTTCGGCCGGGCGGCGGCCAATCACATCCTTGGGTTTCTGAAAAAGAACCGCTATCACCGCCCCCCCAATCAGGAAGGCATCGACCGGGCCATGGCCCGCCTGACGCGCTGGGAGAAGACCGGCGACGGCGAGACGGTGGAGGCGGTGCGGGCCGACCTCAAGCAGGCGATGGAGGATCATTGCGGCGTATTTCGCACCGAGGAGATCATGCGCGAGGGCGTGGAGCAGATCCGGGCCATCCGGGCGCGTATACCCGACGTGCGCCTGCGGGATCAATCCAAGGTGTTCAACACGGCCCGGGTGGAGGCCCTGGAGCTGGAAAACCTGGCGGATATCGCCATCGCCACCATGCACTCGGCGGAGGCGCGCAAGGAAAGCCGCGGCGCCCACTCCCGGGTGGACTACCCGGAGCGGGATGACGCCCACTGGATGAAGCACAGCCTCTACTCCCTGGAGACCGATTCCTTGGATTACAAGCCGGTGCGGACCAAGCCCATGTCGGTGGAAAGCTTTCCGCCGAAGGAAAGGGTCTATTGAAAATGCAATTCAAGATCTATCGCTACAACCCGGAGTTCGATGAGAAGCCCTACATGCAGGACTTCGAGCTGGAGGATATCCGCCCCGGAATGATGTTGCGCGAGGCCCTGCTGGAGCTGAAGAAACAGGACGAGACCCTGGCCTTCCGCCACTCCTGCGGCGAAGGCGTCTGCGGCTCGGACGGCATGAACATCAATGGCCTTAACGGCCTGGCCTGTATCACCCCCCTGGCCGGCCTGAAGGAGCCGGTGGAAGTCAGGCCTTTCCCCGGCATTCCCGTGATCCGCGACCTGATCGTGGACATGGAGGGCTTTTACCAGCAGTACCGCTCGGTGCAGCCCTTCCTGATTCGCTATGACCCCGAACCGGAGGTGGAGAACCTCCAGTCCCCCGAAGACCGGGACAGGCTGGACGGGCTCTACGAGTGCATCCTGTGCGGTTGCTGTTCAACCGCCTGCCCCTCCTTCTGGTGGAACCCGGACAAGTTCCCCGGCCCTGCCGCCCTGTTGCAGGTATGGCGCTTTCTCGCGGACAGCCGGGACCAGGCCATGGAGAAGCGCCTGGACGCCCTGGACGGGCCCTACAAATTATTCCGCTGTCATACCATCATGAACTGCGCCTATGTCTGCCCCAAGGGGCTGAATCCCACCAAGGCCATCGGGAACATAAAGGCGCTGATGCTCAAACACTCGGTGTAGGAACACCCTGAGGCGCGAACGAGATGGCCGCCCCCGAAACGGCTACCCATATGAGACGCCTGCGCTGGCAATGCCGGCGGGGCCTGCTGGAACTGGACCTGTTGTTCGAGGCCTTTCTGGACCAGGGGTATGCGGTATTGCCGGGAGATGACAGGGAGCGCTTCAACGAACTGCTGGAATATCCCGATCAACTGCTGCAGGAGTGGCTGACGGGGAAAGGCCGCCCGGATGATCCCGCCATGGGGCGGCTGGTCGACAGCATTCGAAAGGCGGTTTAGCGCCGCCTCGGGCCAGCTAGTACTTCATCAATTTTATAAATTAGGATTGGTAAAAGATAAACCTGAATCCGTAGCTTCATAAGTGCTAAAACAGCATTTTATGCCGAAAAATAACGTCTGTTTTGTTAAAATCCAGGCATCAAGAAAATCACCTGGTAAGTGAAAAATGAAGCGTTTCAAAATTGAGCAATCGAATGCCGATATTATAAGCCACAGCGGATTGGCATTG
>DRKS01000003.1 GCA_011051655.1 Sedimenticola sp. | reverse complement strand
TATTTGGTTTTTGGAACAATCTGGCTTCGCATCTTGAACGATCAGCCTTGAATCATAGCTACGGCTATGCTTCTGCGGCCGATCGTCCAACCTGCTTCGCCAGCTTGCCCCAAAAATCCAAATCCTGGTGAGAAATGCGGGCTAGGGTTTCCCCGGAAACCATGAGCCGTGACCCGAAACCGAAGATCGGGGTCAGCGGCTGCCTGCTCGGCGAAGCCGTCCGCTATGACGGCACGGACAAACGGGACGACCTGATCTGCTCCGGCCTTTCCAGCCGGTTCGAACTCATTCCCGTATGCCCCGAGGTGGGCGCCGGCCTGGGCGTGCCTCGTCCGCCGGTCCGATTGGTCGGGGACCCCGGACACATCCTGGCCCTGGGGCTCGAAGATCCCGGCCTTGACGTCACCCGGGCGCTGGAGTCCTTCTCCCGCGCCTGGCTATGCCAGTCCCGGGGCATTTGCGGCTTTATCCTGAAATCGCGCTCCCCAAGCTGCGGCCTGCGGGACACGCCGGTCTTCGACAAAACCGGTCATATCCGGGCCGAAGGCCCCGGTATCTTCGCCGGGATGCTGATGGCCCATGACGGGTTGCTGCCGGTTGAGGATGAAACAGGCATCAGGGATCCCGCCCGCGGCGGCAGCTTTCTTGCCCGGGTTGAAATCTACAACGCCTGGCAACACCTGTGCGCCGCGGACGTCACCCCAAGGCGCCTGGCCGCCTTTCACCAACGGCAGGCCCGCCTCCTTGCCCGCCTCTCTCCAAGAGACCGCCGCAAGATCGGGGACCTCCTGGCCAGGGCCGGGGAGAAGCCCGCTATGGAAGTTGCGGAATGCTATATGGAGCAGATCATGTCCGCCCTGAAAAAACCACGGACATGAATCGGGCGCTATTTCTTCAGGAAGCCCTTATCCACGGACACCAACTTCTCCGCCGGCCTGCCAAACAAATAGCCTTGGCCATAGGTCACACCCAGGGTCTTCAGCGCCTCGAACTCCTCGGCGCTTTCGATCCCTTCGGCGACGATCTCGGAATTCAGCCCCTTGGCCAGGCTGACCATGGCCTTGATGATCTCCTGCTTGATGTGGCTGTTATGGAGATCGCGCACCAGGGAGATGTCGACCTTCATGAACCCCGGCTGCAGCTCCATGATGCGCTCCAGGTCCGAGTAACCCGTGCCGACGTCATCACTGGCGTGAACGATACCGATGTCTGAATAGTCCTTCAGGGAGCTGCGAAAGAGCTCGTAGTTTGCGATCGCCACTTTTTCATTGATCTCGAACACCACATTCTCGGGTTTGATCTTCATGTCTTCGAACAGCTTCTCCAGATAGGCGCCGCGGAATTCCGGATCATGGATGGTCATGGCCAGGGTGTTGACGAAGATCTTCTTATCCGAATCCAGCGCACGCGCGCTCTCGAAGGCCTTGGCCCTGCAGATGGAGTCCAACTCGAATGACAGTCCGTACTCGGCGGCCAGCAGGAACATCAGGAAGGGGTTGCTGAACACGCTGTCCCGCGGGCCCCGTGACAGGGCCTCGTATCCCAGCACATCCAGCGTCTTGAGATTGACGATGGGTTGAAAAACGCTGGTGATGTCCTTCTCCAGAATCACCTTCTGCAACAGGTAGCGGCTCCGGTAGGCGCTCTTTTCCGCCATGAAATGGCCCATGCGCTTGGAGCTGCTGATCAACTGCATGATCAGCCGCATGTTGTTGATCATCGGGTTGTTTATGACCAATGCATAGCCCACCGAAGGCTTTGCGTATTCCTTGGTATAGGGAAACAACAGGTTGAAAATCCGTTTTTCGATACTCTGCTCCGCCCGGGTCACAATTCTGTCGAGGTGATTCAGGATCTTGGTTTCCTCGTTACGCGGCTCGGCCAGGAAGATGATGAAGGTGTCGTTTTCAAACAAATCGACCAGGAAGATATCCTCGGACCGGAAATAGCGCTCTCTCATCTCCCTGATGACTTCCTTGGTCTCACCCAGCAAGGCGTTATAGGTTGAACTGCCGTAGAGGTATTCGATATCGCTGAGCTGGTCGATCTGGATGGTGATGCAGGTGAGGTAGCTGGATTTGAGCAGTATCTTTTCGATCTTGTCGTAGGCCTTTATAACGGTCGGGGTATCAAGCCGCTCGTCATGATAGAAACTCTTGTGGATGAGCGCTGAAACATAGTGCTCCCTGTCTCGTGATGAATCTTTCATGTCGATACCCGGATACCCTTGCAATGACCGCCGTTTTGAGATTATCGGCAAGCGGGTGTCCAGGCTTTAGGCGCCCCCCTGCCCCCTGGCAGGAAAGCCCCCCTTTTCTGGATGTCTCAAGCACGAAGGCCGCAGAGAGAATGATTCTCTCTGCGGCCTTCCGGGCCCTTATCCGGCGGCGGCTCAGACCAACAGCGGCGCAATCACCAGGCTGACGATGGCCATCACATTGATAAGGATGTTCATGGAGGGACCGGAGGTATCCTTGAAGGGGTCGCCCACCGTATCGCCCACCACCGCCGCCTTGTGGACGTCGGAGCCCTTGCCGCCGAGATTGCCCTTTTCGACATACTTCTTGGCGTTGTCCCAGGCGCCGCCGGCGTTGGCCATCATCAGCGCCATCAGGACGCAGCCCAGCAGGGCGCCGCCCAGCATGCCCCCCAGGGCCGCCGGGCCCAGGATGCCGCCAACGACCACCGGCGCCGCCACCGCCAGCACACCCGGCAGGATCATCTTCTTCAGGGCGGCGGCGGTGGCGATATCCACGCAGCGGGCGGTGTCCGGCTCCGCCTCGCCCTCCATCAGGCCCTTGATCTCGCGGAACTGGCGCCGGATTTCCTTGATCATGTCGAAGGCGGCGTCGCCCACTGCGGTCATGGTGATGGAGGCGATCAGAAAGGGCAGGATGCCGCCGAGGAACATGCCCGCCAGCACCATGGGATCGCCCAGCTTCAGGCTGAAGCCCGGCAGGTGATGGGAAATGGTCTCCACATAGGCGGTGATAATGGCCAGGGCCGCCAGGGCCGCGGCGCCGATGGCGAAGCCCTTGCCGATGGCCGCGGTGGTGTTGCCCAGCTCATCCAGGGAGTCGGTGATCTTGCGGGTTTCCTCCCCCAGGCCACCCATCTCGGCGATGCCGCCGGCGTTGTCCGCCACCGGGCCGTAGGCGTCGATGGCCATGGTGATGCCCACCGTGGCCAGCATGCCGACGGCGGCGATGCCGACGCCATAGAGATCCGCAAAATAATTGGAGATGAGAATGATGCAGGCGATGGTGATCAGCGGTACGGCGACGGACTGCATGCCCACCGCGAGCCCCGAGATCATCACCGTCGCCGGGCCGGTTTCCCCCGACTGGGCGATATGCCTCACCGGGGCCCCCGCCGTATAGTACTCCGTCACCAGCCCGATGATGACGCCGCCCACGGCGCCGCCCAGGACGGCCACCCAGATACCCATGCTGAGATCGGAGGCGGCCACCACGATCAGGGCCAGCACGATGAATATCACCGAGGCGCTCGTGGTGCCGATGCGCAGCGCCACCTCGGGGGATTTGCCGGAGAAGTACTTCACCAGCCAGATACCCTGAATGGAGCAGAGCAGCCCGATGGAGGCCAGCGCCAGGGGCAGGAACATAAGGGCCTGGCGTTCACCCAGGGGATCAATGACGTCGGCGGCCATGGTGGAGGCCATGGCGATGGTGGCGATCATGGCGCCACAGTAGGACTCGAAGATATCCGAGCCCATGCCGGCCACGTCCCCCACGTTGTCGCCCACGTTGTCGGCGATGACGCCGGGGTTGCGGGGGTCATCCTCCGGGATGCCGGCCTCCACCTTGCCCACCAGATCGGCGCCAACATCCGCGCTCTTGGTGTAGATGCCGCCGCCCACGCGGGAGAACAGGGCCACCGTGGAGGCCCCCATGCCGAAACCGTGGATGACATGGGCGGTCTCCGGATCGCCGCCGAAGATCAGATACAGGGTTCCCAATCCCAGCAGGCCCAGCGAGGCCACCGCCAGCCCCATGATGGATCCCCCGAAAAAGGCCACGCTCAGCGCCGCTGCCGGGCCTTCCGTGTGGGCCGCCGTGGTGGTGCGGACATTGGCCCGGGTGGCGGTGTTCATGCCGATATAGCCGGCGCCGGCGGAGCAGGCGGCGCCCACGATAAAGGCGAAGGCGGTGCCGACGCCGAGAAAGATCGCCAGCAGGGAGACGAGAACCGCGGAGAAAACCCCCAGCATCCGGTATTCGCGCTGCATGAAAACCATGGCGCCTTCATGGATGGCCTCCCCAATCTTGGCGACCTTGTCCTCGCCTTCCGGGTATTTTTTTACGAGCTGAAAGATATAGTAGGCGACGGCCAGACCGCCGATGCCCAGCAAGGGGGGGATTAAAGCGCCAAGACTCATGGGTTCCTCCAGTTGATAGACGTTATTCTCTTAAGGTGAAAAATTTTCAAAGCCCCATGCTTTGCGCCGCGCAGCAACGCCTCTCTTTTTCTGCGAGAGTGCCACCACGCGGCGCAAAATGGAATCTTTTTCCCTGTATAAGGCGGTAGTGGTAATTAAGTACACTTTTTCCACTATAGGCGCAAGTTTTTTACTCCCGATTCCCACAAAATCTTGTAACCACAGGCCCTGATCCGTTATCTTAAGCGCCCCGAGCAGGCCGGCCACCCCGGCCTCTTTTTATTCTCCCCAAGGCAGCGAAACATGAATCTGGACAAAGTCAGTTCCGGCAAGAACATTCCCCACAACATCAACGTGATAATCGAGATCCCGTCCCATTCGGACCCGATCAAGTACGAAGTGGACAAAGAGACGGGGGCCATGTTTGTGGACCGCTTCATGGGCACGGCCATGCATTATCCCTGCAACTACGGCTATGTCCCCCACTCCCTCTCCGACGACGGCGACCCGGTGGACGTGCTGGTGGTGACCCCCCTTCCCCTGCTGACCGGCACCGTGATCCACTGCCGCCCCGTCGGCATGCTGAACATGACCGACGAGTCCGGCGCCGACGCCAAAATCCTGGCCGTGCCTCTCGCCAAGGTCAGTCCCCTCTACAAAGACGTGGAAAATGCCGAAGATCTGCCCCAGGGGCTGTTGAACCAGATTGCCCACTTTTTCGAACACTACAAGGACCTGGAGGAGGGCAAGTGGGTCAAGGTGGAGGGCTGGAGCGATGCGGAGGCGGCCAAGGCGGAGATCCTCGCCAGCGTCAAAAATTATCAAAAAGCCCCGCAAAAGCCGAATTTTTAACAATGCCAAGTTGCAGGCTGCAATAAAAATCCAACACTTGCAACTTGTCACTTGTCGCCTGTATCTTCGTAACCATGTCTGACCTGACCCATTTCAACCAATCTGGCGAAGCCCACATGGTGGATGTGGGTGACAAGGATGTAACCGCCCGGGTGGCGGTGGCCGAGGGGCGCATTCGCATGCAGCCGGAGACCCTGGCCCGGATCGAACAGGGCGGACACAAAAAGGGGGATGTCCTGGGCATCGCCCGCATCGCGGGCATCATGGCCAGCAAGAAGACCTCGGACCTGGTGCCCCTGTGCCACCCCCTGGCCCTGACCCATGTGGAGATCGACCTGACGCCGGAGGCCGCCACTTCCTCCATCCACTGCCGCACTACCGTCGAGACCCGCGGCCAGACGGGGGTGGAGATGGAGGCCCTGTGCGCCACCCAGGTCGCCCTGCTGACCATCTATGACATGTGCAAGGCGGTGGACCGGGGCATGTGTATCGAGCAGGTCCGGCTGCTGGAGAAGGCCGGCGGAAAATCCGGCCACTGGAAGCGCGCCGATTAGATTGACCGGCTTGCGAACAGCCCGCCGGCTCGTTTTCATACGCCATGAACCCTTACTACCACCGCGCCAGGTTCCTCACCAGCGCCGCCAACATCACCCAGGCCCCGCCGGATGAGGGGATCGAGGTCGCCTTTGCCGGCCGCTCCAACGCCGGCAAATCCAGCGCCATCAACGTGCTTTGCCGGCAAAAGGCGCTGGCCCGCACCAGCAAGACCCCGGGGCGCACCCGGCTGCTCAATTTCTTTATCCTGGACGATGAAAGACGCCTGGTGGACCTGCCGGGCTATGGCTACGCCAAGGTCGCCGAGTCCGTCAAGCGGCAATGGCAGAAGGAACTGGCCGGTTACCTGGAGAACCGGCGCTGCCTGCGCGGCCTGATCCTGCTCATGGACTGCCGCCATCCGTTGACGGCGTTCGACCGGCAGATGCTGGAATGGAACGCCTATCACGGCCTGCCCACCCATATCCTGCTGACCAAGGCGGACAAGCTGAAGAGGGGCCCGGCCAATGACATCCTGCTCAGGGTCCGGCGTGACACCGCGGCCCATGGGGATGCGGTAAGCGTCCAGCTCTTTTCATCCCTGAAGCGCCAGGGCGTCGATGAGGCCCATGGCGTCCTCGACCGGTGGTTCGGGCTGGATAAAAAAAATCCCGGCGAACAAACGGAAATTCGCCGGGATTAATGTTTTCCCGGCTTGGGGCTGCCGGGAACAAGGGCCTTTTCAAAAAGGGGGGGATCAGGCCCAACGTCATGTGACGTGTGATGATATGACTGGGGCATTTCAAGAAAGTTCAAAAAAACTTTACCCGTTTACGGTTGACCGTCAACTGACAACCGCAAACCGTAAACTATTCAATGGGCCTCGTCCCAATTGTCCCCGACCCCCACATCCACCACCAGGGGCACCGTCAGATCGGCGGCCGTTTCCATGAAATGGCGAATGCGTTCTTCCGCCGCGCCCAATTGATCCTCCCGCACTTCGAACACCAGTTCGTCATGCACCTGCATGATCATGCGCACCGCCGGCCGCTCTGACCGGATCCAGGCATCCAGGGTCAGCATGGCCCGCTTGATGATGTCCGCCGCGGTGCCCTGCATGGGGGCGTTGATGGCGGTGCGCTCGGCCGCCGCCCGGCGCTGGCCGTTGCGGGCATTGATCTCCGGCAGGTGGAGGCGGCGGCCGAATACGGTTTCCACATAGCCCTTTTCGCGGGCCTGTTCACGGATCCGGTCCATGAAGCGCTGTACCCCCGGATAGCGCCGGAAATAGAGATCCACATAGGATTGGGCCGCCTGGCGCTCGATGCCGAGCTGCTTCGCCAGGCCAAAGGCGGACATGCCGTAGATCAGCCCGAAATTGATGGCCTTGGCGGAGCGGCGCTGTTCGCCGCTCACCTCCTCCGGCGCCACCCCGAAGACCTCGGCGGCGGTGGCGCGGTGGATATCCTGCCCGGTGGCAAAGGCCTTCAGCAGCCCCTCGTCGCCGGAGAGATGGGCCATGATGCGCAGTTCGATCTGGGAGTAATCCGCCGCCAGCATGCACCAGCCCGTTTCGGGGATGAAGGCCTGGCGGATGCGCCGCCCCTCCTCGTTGCGCACCGGGATGTTCTGCAGATTGGGGTCCGAGGAAGACAGCCGCCCGGTGGCGGTCACCGCCTGATGATAGGAGGTGTGCACCCGCCCGGTCCGGGGATTGACCTGGCGCGGCAGCTTGTCGGTGTAGGTCGACTTGAGCTTGCTCAGGCCCCGGTGCTCCAGGATCAGCCGGGGCAGGGGATAGTCCTCGGCCAGCTCCGCCAGCACCGCCTCGGCGGTGGAGGGCGCGCCCTTGGGCGTCTTGGCGATCACCGGCAGCTTCAGCCGGTCGAAGAAGATCTCGCCGATCTGTTTGGGGGAACCCAGATTGAAGGGCTGTCCCGCGATCTCGTAGGCCCGCCGCTCCAGCTCGTGCAGGCGCTCCGCCAGTTGCCGGCTGTGGGCCTTGAGCATGGCGGTGTCGATGCGCACCCCGGTGCGCTCCATGCGCGAGAGCACCGGCACCAGGGGCATCTCGATGTCCCGGAACAGCTTTGTCAGTGAACGCTCACTCTCCAGCCGGGGCCATATCGTCCGGTGCAGCCGCAGGGTGATGTCCGCATCCTCGGCGGCATAGGGTCCCGCCTGCTCCAGGGCCACCTGGTTAAAGCCGATCTGCCTGGCCCCCTTGCCGGCCACGTCTTCATACCTGGTGGTGGCGAGCCCCAGATATTTCTTCGCCAGGGAGTCCATGTCATGGCGGCTGGCGGTGCTGTCCAGCACATAGGATTCCAGCATGGTGTCGTAGGCGATGCCCTCCAGCTCGATGCCGTAGCGGGCCAGCACGCTCATGTCGTATTTCAGATTCTGGCCGACCTTGGGCCGGCCCGGGTCCTCCAGCAGCGGCCGCATGCGCGCCAGCACGGCATCGCGGTCGAGCTGCGGGGGGGCGCCTGCATAGTCATGGGCCAGGGGCACATAGGCCGCCTCGCCGGGGGTGACGGCAAAGGAAAGCCCCACCAGCTCCGCCTGCATGTAGTCGAGGCCGGTGGTCTCGGTATCGAAGGCGAACAGTCCGGCCTGCTCCAGCTTCTCCATCCAGCGGTCGAAATCCGCCTGGGCGAGAATGATTTCATAGCGCCTTTCCATCGCTTCCACCGCCCCGGCCTTCTCCTCCTGGTCATCCAGGGTGGCCAGCAGGCGGCTGGATTCGATACGGCTGTAGAGTTCCCGCAGCCTCTCCTTGTCCGGCGCCGCCGGTTTCAGGTCCTCGGGGCCCCGGTCCAGGTCCAGGTCACGGCGGATGGTGGTCAGCTCCCGGGCGAGGGGCAACTGCTCCAGGCTGTTTCGCAGATTCTCTCCCACCTTGCCCTTGATCTCGTCCGCATGGGCCATGACCCCGTCCAGGGAGCCGTAGGTCTGCAACCATTTGGCCGCCGTCTTGGGCCCGCACTTGGGCACCCCGGGTATGTTGTCCACGCTGTCGCCGATGAGGGCGAGATAGTCCACGATGCGCTCCGGCGGGACCCCGAATTTCTCGATCACGGCCTCCCGGTCCAGGCGGCTGCCGGTCATGGTGTTGATGAGGCTGATGCGGTCATTCACCAGTTGGGCCAGATCCTTGTCGCCGGTGGAAACGATGGTGGGCATGCCCTGCTCCGCCGCCCGGGCCGCCAGGGTGCCGATGACGTCATCCGCCTCCACGCCCGGAACGATGAGCAGCGGCAGCCCCATGGCCCGGATGATCTCGTGCAGGGGCTCGATCTGGACCCGCAGGTCATCCGGCATGGGGGGGCGGTGGGCCTTGTACTGGTGGTAGATCTCGTTACGGAAACTGCCCCCCGGCGCATCGAACACCACGGCGATGCGGGCCGGCCGGTAGTCCTCGATGAGTTTCCGCAGCATATTGACCACCCCCACCACCGCGCCGGTGGGATCGCCCCTGGAATTCGTCAGGGGCGGCAGGGCGTGATAGGCGCGGAAAAGGTAGGACGAGCCGTCAACCAGGACAAGGGGGGTCTCTGCATTCATGCCGCGATCTTACCGGCAACATGGGGCGCGCACCAAATGCCTTGCCCGCGCCCGGAAATACACCTATAGTTTGCAGGGCTTTTGGCGGCCCATGGAGGGGCATACTGTACATCAGGCGGGCAAACATTATGCCCATGCATTACCATTGGCCTACGCAGTACTATCTTCCCAAGGAGGAGATACCATGACTGAACCCAAACAGACCCAGGCCGGCCCTTATGTGGTGGAACTCGGGCCCGGCGAATACTGGTGGTGCAGCTGCGGCCTGTCCGACAACCAGCCTTTCTGCGACGGGACCCACGATACGGCGGGCACCGGCCTCAAACCACTCCGGATCGAAATCGCCAAGCGGCGGGAGGTCGCGCTGTGCGGATGCCGGCAGAGCAAGAACAAGCCCTTCTGCGACGGAACCCATGAAACGCTGGAAACGCCGTCCTGATCCGCCTTTCTTCCGCTAAGGCGGAAAACGGGGGTTGAAGCCCCCGTTTTCCGCCGGCCTATCCGCCTTTGTGCTCCTCCCTGAGCCGGCGGGCCTCTTCTCTGATTTCCACCAGATCCCTCTTCATCTCGGCCCAGCCATACCAGTGCAGATAGTCCGGGTTGGAATGAAAGCCGCCCTGGAAGGTCCGCATGCGGTGCTCCAGGAACATGACGTAGAGGGTCTGCTCGATCCCGCTCTGGACTTCGTAGAACCGCAGCAGGTCGACACCCGCGGGATAGTCGGCCGGGCGCGGCAGGATGCCGTCCCGGTAGAGCCCCTCCACGATGTCCACCGCCTCGGCCATGAGCCTGTCGGCCTCCTTGATCAGGCCGTCGATCTTTTCCAGCTCCTCCCTGGCCCAGGTCTCACCGTGGCACTGGCTGCATACGTTCAGCATTTTTCTGCGCTCGGCCTCCCACTCCTCCCTGGTCAGCCTGGCCATTTGGGCCGCCTTCACCGCACCGAGCCGCTCGGTGGGCTTGCCGTTGGCGTCCAGCACGCCCAGCCCCTGCAGGATCCTGACCCGGTAGCCCATCCACTCCTCGTCCTCCTCCGGAAGCCGCAGGGCCAGGAAGCCCCAGGCCGTGGAGACATCGTGCCCGCCGTCCTGCATGTGGCAGGTTACGCAAACCGGCGCGCGCGGGGTCTTCGACGAGGCCTCGAACGGTTCCTTGTACCAGTCCCCGATCTTCCTGCTGAAGTCGTAGTCGTTCTTTTCCGTCTGGTAGATCATGCCGTGCTTGCTGGTCGAGTACATCTCCCACTGGGGATGGTCGAACCCCATGTGGCAGGTGCCGCAGGCCTCAGGGCGCCTGGCCTCCGCGGCGGAGAAGAGATGGCGGGTATGGCATGAGTCGCACTGGCCTTCATCCCGGCCGATCTTGTGACAGGCCCCGCAGCCTTTTTCACCCGCCATGATGGCGTCCGGCTGATCCTTGGTCGTCGGCATGGCCTCCATGGCGAGCCAGGCCTTGGAGTGCTTGCCCTTCATAAACTCGGCGACCTTGTCACTGTGGCACTGCTTGCAGTTGCGTGAGGAGACCTCCCGCCGGACGTTGGGATCCTCACAGGCAGTGGGCATGGCGACGATGCGCTCGGGGGCGCCCTTGGCCGGGATATGGCACTCGTTGCAGCCGATACCCTTGGCGGCGTGCGCGGACATCTTCCAGTCCCTTACCGCCCCTGCGCTGATGCCCTTTCTCACGTGGCAGTCAATGCATTGCTCGCTGGCCTCCATGATGACCGGCTTGACCTCCATCTTGCTCTCTTTCACGCTGACATATCCGACCATCGTCAGGGCGAAAAAAAGAATGAGGCTCAACAATCCGATGAAGTATTTCATGAGATTGAAGTCGCCTTTCTCCTCGTCGGCAAACAGGATGCGCATCCCCCTGGCGACCGATTCCCTGAACCTTCCGAAGGCCGCCGCAGCACTTGCCATGCCGGCCTTCAGCTCATCGTAGGAATCCGATGAGCGTTTTATATGTTCCGGTGATTCCGCCGGATTCGTATCGTTTTTCTCTTCCTGCATGGATCCAACCTCAATCTTGAATTCGCTGTTTTGGCGTGGTCATACCAGTGCTTCCCAGATGGTCATCAGCGCAAAGAAAACCGCCACCAGGATGCCGATGGCCAGGTTTATCCGCAGCATATTGGCGCCCCGGTCGGCAAAGCCCCTGTCGATATAGGGATAGATGGTAAAGACGATGAAAAACGCAAAGACGCTGAACAGTCCGGCCTCCCTCGGCGCAATAATGATCCAGCGGTATATGGCGGAGAAATACCATGGCGGGGAAACATCGGACGCCACCTCCAGGGGATTCGCGGGATCACCGATGACAGGCGGAAAGATCGCGGCCATGTTGACAATGACGATCAGCAGCATGATGGCGATGGCCGTCATCTTGAGGGCGTGCTCGGGATAGAATGGATGGGTCCCGCCGTTGCCGTCCACCTTTGCGAAGCCGATGGTGCGGATGGCGACGATATGGGCGCCGATGAGCACCAGGATCACCAGCGGAAGTATCTTGGTATGCAGGTCGTATAACCTGAGAAGCGTCAGCTCGGTTATATCCTCCCCGCCCCGCAGGAGCAGGAACAGGGATTTGCCCACCACCGGGATCTGGCCGATCATGTCGGTCACCACCGTCATGCCCCAGTAGGACACGTTGTCATACACCAACGAATAGCCGGTGAAGCCAAAGGCCAGCACGGTGAAAAACAGCGCCGCGCCCAGCAGCCATTTCATTTCACCGCCGTCACGGTACGCCCGGGTTATGAAAACCCGCACGATGTGCAGCAGCAAGGTGGCGACCATGAGATTCACCGCCGCCCGGTGGACGCCGCGGATGAACCATCCCAGGTAGATCTCTTCGGTAATCGCCTTTACGCTGCCGTATGCCTGGCCGGGGAAGGGGATGTAGTAAAAGGTCAATAAAACACCGCTTACCGCCAGGATGAGAAACAGGATCAGGGGCGTGGCCCCGAGGCAGTAGGCAAAGCTGTTGAGATGATCGGGAACCTCCTCCTGGATCACATCAATAAGCTTTTCCCTGAAGGACTTCTCCTTTATTTCGGCCGCCGTCGTCTCCATCCGGGTTACGCCACTTCCACTTTGATGTAGATGTTCTCGCCCTTTTTAACCACCTCGAAGCGGTCGAGGGGGCGCGGCGGCGGCCCGGCTATATTCTTGCCATTGCGGTCGAAGACACCCTGATGGCAGGGACAGATGAACTGATCCTTCGAGTCGTCCCAGGAGATCAGGCAGCCGAGATCCGTACACTTTCTGGAAAAGGCGCTGAACCCCTGGTCCGTCTCCAGCAAGGCGACCTGCTTGCCGGCGACATCGACGAATTTCGCACTGCTTCCCTTGAAATCATCCACGCGCCCCAGCAGGATTTCGCTGAATTTTTTCTCCGCGACATCGGGCATCAGAAACTGAATGAATCTTCCACCCAGCGTCCCCAGGCCCAGGGTTATCCCAAAGGTCATGAAAGCGCCGCTCAAAAAGCGTCTTCGTTCCGCATTGTTGTTGACAACTGACATGATTCTTCTCTTTAGTTCGTGTACCCGGCTTCACCGTGTTCGGACAAATCGATACCCATCTGCTCCTCTTCCTCCGTCACCCTCAGGCCGATGACGGAATCCAGGATGATCAGCAGGACATAGGTCACCACAAAGGCGTAGATGCCGGTTCCGAGGATGGAAACGATCTGCTTCCACAGCAGCCCAGCATCCCCGAAGAACAGGCCGTCCGCGCCGCCGGGGTTTACCGACAGCGACGCAAACAGCCCCGTTGCAAGCGCCCCCCAGGCACCGCCGACGCCATGAATGCCAAAGGCGTCCAGTGAATCGTCGTAGCCCAGCATGGGCTTGATCAGGCTCACGGCCATGTAGCAGACGATGCCGGCGCCGAAACCGATCAGAATCGAACTCATGGGGCCGACGAATCCGGCCGCCGGGGTGATGGCGACCAATCCCGCAATGGCGCCCGACGCCGCGCCTAGGGCGGTTGGCTTGCCTCTTTGTTTCCACTCGATCCACACCCAGCCGAGAATGGCCGCCGCCGTCGCGATCTGTGTCGCCACGAAGGCGCTGCTGGCCAGGGCGCCGGAAGACAATGCGCTGCCCGCATTGAATCCGAACCAGCCGAACCAGAGCAGGCCGGCGCCGAGCAGGGTCATGGGAAGATTGTGCGGCGGCATGTGATCCCGGCCATACCCCTTCCTTTTCCCGAGCACCATGGCGGCGGCGAGGGCGGAAACGCCGGAGCTGATGTGCACGACCGTGCCGCCGGCAAAATCCAAGGCGCCGAGGTCACCGATCCAGCCTCCGCCCCAGACCCAGTGGCAGATAGGGTCGTAGACGATGGTCGACCAGATGGCGATGAACACCACATAGGCGGAAAACTTCATGCGCTCCGCAACCGCGCCGCTGATAAGCGCCGGGGTGATGATTGCAAACATCATCTGGAAAATCATGAATGCGCCATGGGGGATGGTATCGGCATAATCGCCCGGCTCGGCCCCCACGCCGCTCAGGCCAAGCCACTTGAGGCTGCCGATAAAGCCGCCGACATCCGGGGCGAACGCCAGTGAATAACCCATGATGGCCCACTGTATGGATATGACGGCCAAGGCCGTAAAGCTGTACATGATGGTATTGAGGACATTCTTCCTGCGCACCATGCCGCCATAGAAGAAGGCCAGCCCGGGCACCATCAGCATGACGAAGGCTGAAGAAACCAGGATCCATGCCGTATCCGCCCCGTCGATTACGGGCGCTGAATCACCGGCATACGCGGTTGCGCCGTAACCGCATAAAAGGAATGTGAACACCAAAAACCGCCGCGCCGCCTTTATCATTTATGTTTCCCCAGACAATAATGGCCTCTAAGCCACTTACTATATATTTGGCCAGTAATTGATCGAATAATCCGCTTGCCACATCAAAGCAGGAAGCGTGCCATTTTTTATGTCGTTGTTTCTATTGGAGGCTTTTTACCAGACGGCATGAACATGAAAAATCATGCATGGATATGGAGCACTTTCGACGGGCCGCGCACAACCATAGTGCGGCACGGCAAACACCTTTATACATCCGCCCACGAAGACGCGGGCGCGCCATGGCGAATAAAAAAACGGGCGCCGAAGCGCCCGTTCTTTCTTTGCGGATGGTACTGCCGTATCAGATGATATACCCCCTTTCGTCATGGCAGGACAGATCCAATCCGATTTCCTCTTCCTCTTCGGTTACGCGCAAGCCGCCCGTGACGGAACCCACAATCTTCAGGATGACAACAGTTGCCACGCCCGAGTAGATGAGAGTTGCGATCACTCCCACGGCCTGGGCGACAAGCTGCGCGAAAACGGTGTTGTTTCCATCGCCAAGGCCCGCTCCGCCGAATGCGCTCGCCGAGAAGATGCCGGTCAGCATGGCGCCGATTATGCCGCCCACCGCATGCACCCCGAAGACATCCAGGGAATCGTCATAACCAAAGGCGCGCTTGAGCCTGGTGGCGGCAAAGAAACAGCCAATGCCGGCGACGACGCCGATCACCAGCGCCCCCATGGGGCCCACGGAGCCGGATGCCGGCGTAATCGCCACCAGCCCGGCCACGGCGCCGGAGGCAATGCCCAGCACGCTGGGCTTGCCATGGGACAGCCACTCGCTGAACATCCAGCCCAGCGCCGCCGCCGCCGTGGCGATCTGGGTGACGGCCATGGCCATGCCGGCGACACCATCCGCCGCCAGTTCGCTGCCGGCGTTGAAGCCGAACCAGCCCACCCACAGCATGGATGCGCCGACCAGCGTCAGGGACAGGTTGTGCGGTGGCATCGCCGTCGTCGGGTAGCCCTTGCGCTTGCCCAGCACGATGGCCGTCACCAGGCCGGCGATACCCGCGTTGATGTGGACCACGGTGCCGCCGGCGAAATCCAGGACACCCCAGCCGCCCAGCCAGCCGCCGCCCCAGACCCAGTGACAGACCGGGGCATAGACGACGAACAACCAGATGGCCATGAACAGCAGCATGCTGGAGAACTTCATGCGCTCCGCAAAGGCGCCGACCATGAGGGCCGGCGTAATGATGGCGAAGGTCATCTGGAAGGTCATGAACACGGTTTCGGGGATAGTGCCGCTCAGGGAGTCCACCCCGACACCGGCCAGGAACGCCTTGCCGAGACCGCCGACGAAGGCGTTGAGTCCTCCCCCGTCCTCGAAGGCCATGCTGTAGCCGAACACCATCCAGAGAATGGTCATCAGCGCCGTGATGGCGAAGCACTGCATCAGAACCGACAGCACATTCTTGCTGCGCACCATGCCGGCATAGAACAGGGCAAGACCCGGAATGGTCATGAACAGCACCAGGGCGGTGGCCGTCAGCATCCAGGCCGTATCGCCTGAACTGAGGGTGTCTTCGGCCATGGCCAGCGACGGCGCGACGGCCAGGATCAAGGCCGCCAGTAAGGGGCGCCTGGCCCCCAAGCTTGAAAATGTCATGGTAGTAGCCTCTCTCGGTTATTGTATTTATTTACAGTGCCTCGGGGCCGGTCTCGCCGGTTCTTATGCGTATCACCTGATTCAGGTCGTATACGAAGATCTTGCCGTCACCGATCTTGCCGGTCTTGGCCGCGGCGCTGATCGAGTCGATCACCTGATCCACCAGGGCATCATCCACGGCCGCCTCGACCTTGATCTTTGGCAGGAAATCCACCACGTACTCGGCGCCGCGGTAAAGTTCCGTGTGCCCTTTCTGCCGCCCGAAGCCCTTGACCTCGACCACGGTGATGCCCGTAACGCCAATCTCCGAGAGCGCCTCCCGCACGTCGTCCAGCTTGAAGGGTTTGATGATTGCTGAAACTAGTTTCATTGCTGCTTTCTCCTCAACGCCCGGCCAGGAAAGGGCGTGTTGATTGAATGTCTTAGAATTCCTTCGAAACGGTGAATACGCCACGGCCATCGCACAGGTTGTCGTCACCTGCATAGGAGGTGCATTCGCTGTCGCTCATATCAGTATCCGTATAGGCCAGTTCAAAGTTCAGTCCCACAAGCTCTTTGGAGAGCGAAACCCTCCAGTCGCTATAGTCTTCTGAGCCTGCATCGACATCATAACGACCGGCATGAAGGGCCAGTCCGACCCCCCATGGCAGCTCAAAATCCGCGCCGATTTCGTAATAGGTGGCGTCGTCGGACTCGCCAAAACCGTCGCTGCTGTATGAAACCTTGGCACTCAGGAAACCATAGCCAAGCCCCACATAAACCTCATCAAAGTTGTTGTTGTTCTCGCTGGCGTAGTCATAGTGAAGAACGCCGACATCAAAACTCACACCCATGAATTCACCGCCGTAACCGGCATAGATATCCATTTCGATATTGGAGTCGTCGCCATCGCCGAAATCGACGTTGGAAGCCCAGACGCCGGCATAGAGGCCGCTGGAATGGGCATAATCGAACCCGCCGGAAATGGCCGGCCCATTATCGGTCTGGGAAACACCGCGCCAAACATAGTCGGTGCTCAAGGCCACGTTCGCGCTGAATTCATGTGCCTCATCGGCAACATGAAGGTGCGCTTCTTTGTGCGGTTTGGCCTCCTCAGCCACAGACACACCGGAAACCCCCAGGCCCGCAAGGGCACCGCACGCCAGGATCAACTTGCATAATTTCATTGTTCTTACCCCCAATAAATTGATATTTGCCGGCCCACCTTGGTGCCCCGACTTTCCCCCGCACTCTTGCACCTTCTGTGCCAACTGTTTTTTTACTTATAAAACCGTTGGTTAAACCGTAGTCACAAAAAGTGCGCACCGGCAAGACGCACCAAAATGAATGGAAAAACCGGCCTGCACCAAATTAACGCACCAAGGTGGTGCGCGTGGCGGTGGCCACGGCAGCTATTACTTGCGATTTATGAGGGGGAACTGATAAGGTTGGCGCATGATCGACTCCAAGTTACTTGATGACCTTGCCCAGCGTCTGGCGAAAACCGTGCCCACCGGCATCCAGGTCCTGCAGGAGGACCTGAAGCACAATCTGCGGGCCGGACTCGAGGCGGGCCTTGCCCACCTCGATCTGGTGACGCGGGAAGAGTTCGACGTGCAGGCGGCGGTTCTGGCCCGCACCCGGGAAAAGCTGGATGCGCTGGAACGACAAATAGCCGATCTGGAACAACGGCTCGCCGACAAGACCGCTCAGCAGGACTGACGCCCCATCATCCCGGCCATGGACGGTTGACATGTCACTCGCTGTTCTTTTCAGCCGCGCCCGCGAGGGCATCGACGCCTCCCTGGTTTGCGTGGAGGTCCACCTGGCCAACGGCCTGCCCTCCCTCTCCATCGTCGGCCTGCCGGAAAAGGCGGTGCAGGAAAGCAAGGACCGGGTGCGCGGCGCACTGATCAACTCCCGCTTCGAATTCCCCGCCCGGCGCATCACCATCAACCTGGCCCCGGCGGACCTGCCCAAGGAGGGGGGACGGTTCGACCTGCCCATCGCCCTGGGCATACTGGCCGCCTCGGGGCAGATCCCGGCCCAGGCCCTGAAGCGCTATGAATTCATCGGCGAACTGGCCCTTTCCGGCGAACTGCGTCCCGTCAAGGGGGCGCTCCCCGTGGCGCTGGCGGCCCGCTATGCGGGGCGGGCACTGGTGACGCCGCTGGAAAACGCCGCCGAGGCGGCCCTGGCCGGCGGGCTGAGGATCCATCCCGCGCGGCACCTGCTGGAGGTATGCGAGCATTTGACCCAGGGCAACCGCATTCCGCCCTATGTCGCGCCGCCCATGGCCGATCATCCCCCCCAGGGTCCCGACCTGGCGGACGTGCACGGCCAGCCCCATGCCAAGCGGGCCCTGGAAATCGCCGCCGCCGGCGGCCACAGCCTGCTGATGATCGGCCCCCCCGGCACCGGCAAGTCCATGCTCGCCAGCCGCCTGCCCGGCATCCTGCCGCCCATGACCGAAGACGAGGCCCTGGAGACCGCCGCCGTTTTGTCCATCAGCGACCAGGGATTCAAGATCGAACACTGGCGGCGGCGCCCCTTCCGCCAGCCCCATCACACCGCCTCCGGCGTCGCCCTGGTGGGCGGCGGCAGCAATCCGCGCCCCGGCGAGATCTCACTGGCCCACAACGGGGTGATGTTCCTGGACGAGCTGCCGGAATTCGACCGGCGGGTATTGGAGGTGTTGCGGGAGCCCCTGGAGTCCGGCCGCATCGTCATCTCCCGGGCCGCCCGGCAGGCGGAATTCCCCGCCCGCTTCCAGCTGGTGGCCGCCATGAACCCCTGCCCCTGCGGCTATCGCGGCGACAGCAGCCGCAACTGCAACTGCAGCGCCGACAAGGTCGCCCGCTACCGCAACCGCATCTCCGGCCCCCTGATGGACCGCATCGACATGCACATCGAGGTCCCCCGCCTGGCCACGGAAATGCTCGGGCGGCCCGCCGACGAATCCGCGGAGGCCAGCGCCAGTATTCGTGCACGCGTGGCGGCGGCCCGCCAGCGCCAGCTGGACCGCGCCGGCCGCCCCAACAGCGCCTTGGGCAGCCGCGAGGCGGAACGGACCTGCCCCCTGGAAGAGAAGGCGCAGGCCCTGCTGCACCGGGCGCTGGAACAGTTACAGCTCTCCGCCCGCGCCTACCACCGCATCCTGAAAGTGGCCCGCACCATCGCCGACCTCGACGGCCGGGAGACCATTCAGCCCCGCCACGTCAGCGAGGCCGTCGGGTACCGGCGCCTGGACCGGAGAAACTGAGGGTTCGGAAATGCCTGGACGCAGGGCCCCGGCCGGCATCAGCCGCCCCGAAGCCAGGCGCGGGCCAGGATCAGCCCCCCGCCTCCCCCCAGGACAACGCCCGCGATGGAGACGGCCGTAGCGGGCAGCGGGGCCCCGGAACCCAGGGTCAGCAGCAGGGCGGAGGCGATCAGCATGGCGCCGCCGCTGATGGCGGCGACGGTGGCCTGGCCGGCCCGCCTGGCCTCCTTTCTGAATTCTTCCAGCTCCCTGGATTTCCACTTCAGCTCCAGCTCCCCGTGGGCGGCCTCCCTGAGCACCCGGTGGGCCAGCAGCGGCAGCTCCGGGAGATTCTCGGAGATCTGGGGCAGGGAGTCCTTCACCCGCCGGGCGAAGGCCCTGGGGCCGACCTGCTCGTCCAGCCAGCGCTCCAGGAAGGGCTTGGCGGTGGCCCACAGATCCAGCTCGGGATAGAGCTGGCGGCCGACGCCCTCCACGTAGACCAGGGTCTTTTCCAGCAGCACCAGCTGGGGCTGCACCTCCATATCGAAGCGCCGCGCGGTCTGGAACAGGTTGACCAGGAAGTGGGCGAAGGAGATCTCGCTCAGGGGGCGGTCGTAGATGGGCTCTGACACGGTGCGGATGGCGGCCTCGAACTCATCCACCCGGGTGCTCTTGGGCACCCAGCCGGAGTCGATGTGCAGCTCGGCCACCCGCCGGTAGTCCCGGTTGAAAAAGGCCAGCAGGTTCTCCGCCACGTAGCGCTGATCCTCAGAGGTGAGGGTGCCCATGATGCCGAAGTCCACGGCGATGTACTGGCCGTTGTCCGGATTGACGAAGATGTTGCCCGGATGCATGTCGGCGTGAAAGAAGTTGTCGCGGAAGACCTGGGTGAAGAAGATCTCCACCCCCTGGATCCCCAGTTGATGCATGCTGACCCCGCGGGCCTTGAGCTCATCCACGTTGCCCACCGGGATGCCGTAGATGCGCTCCAGCACCAGGACGTTGGTCCTGGTCAGGTTCCAATAGACCGAGGGCACGTACAGGACCGGGCTGTCTTCCCAGTTGCGCCGCAGCTGGGAGGCGTTGGCGGCCTCCCGGGTCAGGTCCAGCTCGTCGCTGATGGTCTTGTCGTACTCCTGCACCACCTCCAGGGGCCGCAGCCGCCGGGATCCCTTCCAGTAGCGGTTGGCCAGCTCCGCCATGGTGTAGAGAATGCCCACGTCCCGGCGGATGACCTTCTCCACGCCGGGGCGCAGCACCTTGACCACCACCTGGTCGCCGTTCTTGAGGCGGGCGGCGTGGACCTGGGCGATGGAGGCGGAGGCCAGCGGGGTCTCGTCGAAGGTGTCGAAGACCTCTTCCAGGGGCTGGCCGTAGGCCTTCTCGATAATGGCGCGGGCCTGGACGCCGGGAAAGGGCGGCACCGCATCCTGCAGCTTGGCCAGCTCGTCGGCGATGTCCTCGTCCAGCAGATCCCGCCGGGTGGAGACGATCTGGCCGAACTTGATGAAGATGGGGCCCAGCTCCTCCAGGGCCTGGCGGATGCGCACCGGGAAGGGGGGCAGCTTGTCCCGGCGCAGCCAGTAGGAGGGGGACAGATAGAGCAGAAACCTTACCGGCCGGAACAGGTGGGTCGCCAGGACCACCTCATCCAGTCCGTGGCGCAGCAGCACCCGGCTGATATGGAGCAGGCGCAGGGCCTGGGCGGGATGGATCACGGTTGCGTCCCGCCGTCACCCGCCGGGGCGGCGAAAAGCCGCTCCCGCAGCCGGTCGAAACGCGCCTGCAGGCGCTCCGCGTCATCGCGCAGCACATCGACCTGGGACAGGAAGGCCTGGACTTCCTCCCGCGTGGGCAGCAGCCGGCCCTCCGATTGGGCGTAGTCTTTCAGATGCCGCCCCAGGCTGTCCAGGGTGCGGCGGCCCCGGTCGGCGACGAAACGCGCACCGCTGACGATATCGTGGGCGACGAAATCGCCGGTATGGCAGGCCAGCGCCTCTTCCCAGTCGATCTCCAGGGACCCCAGGATTTCACCAAAGCGGCGGCCGAGCTCGGTATCGCCCGAGATTTCGATGCGGCCGCCGAACAGCTCGTCCGTCTTCTCTTCCGCCGCCCCCAGGCGGGCCAGCGCCAGGGGCGAGCCCCGCAGCAGGCAGTCCGGCTCACCTTCGTGCAGATGCATCACCTGGATGCGCCCGGGGCCGGGCACCAGAAACAGGCGGATCTCCGGCCCGGCGATCTCCAGGGCGATCACCCGGCCATGCAGTTGCGCCAACTGTTCCGGCGCCTTTGGGTCCAGGGCGATATATTGGTTGAGGGCCTCTTCCAGGCCGGCGCAGAAGAGTTCGGCAATGCTCATGATTACAGCTTGAACCCCCGGTGGATGGCGACGACCCCCCCGGTCAGATTGAAGAACTCGACGCGCTCGAAGCCCGCCTCCTCCATCATTTTCTTGAGGGTCTCCTGGTCGGGGTGCATGCGGATGGACTCGGCCAGGTAGCGGTAGCTGTCCTCGTCGTTGGTCACCACCTTGCCGATCTTTGGCAGCAGCTTGAAGGAGTAGAGGTCATAGGCGGCCTTCAGGGGCTGCTGCTCCACGTGGGAGAACTCCAGCACCAGCAGGCGCCCGCCGGGCTTGAGCACCCGGAACATGCTGTTGAGGGCGAGCTGCTTGTCGGTGACGTTGCGCAGGCCGAAGGCGATGGTGACACAGTCGAACCGGTTGTCCGGGAAGGGCAGGTACTGGGCGTCCGCCTGGACGTAGCGCACGTTGCCGACCAGCCCCTCGTCCGCCATGCGCTTGCGGCCCTGCTCCAGCATGCTGGCGTTGATGTCGGAGAAGACCACCTCTCCGTCCGGTCCCACCAGTCCGGCGAAGCGGGCGGAGAGATCGCCGGTGCCGGCGGCCAGGTCCAGCACCCGCTGGCCCCGGCGCACCCCGGCCAGTTCCACCGCGTAGCGCTTCCACAGACGGTGGATGCCGAAGGACATCAGGTCGTTCATCAGGTCGTAGCGGGTGGCGACCGAATCGAACACCTCGCGCACGCGCCCGGCCTTCTCCTCCTTCCTCACCGTTTTGAATCCGAAATGGGTGGTGTCGTTTTCCGTCATGGCTTTGTGCTCACATATTTGAAGGCTAAAGGCTAATGTTCCTGGCGCTTGTGGCCCGCGGCCTCCAGGTCCGCCAGGTACTTGGCCCAGTTCGCCTCCTGGTCGCGGCCCAGCTCGTACAGGCAGTCCCAGGAGTAGAAGCCGGAGTTGTGGCCGTCGTCGAAATCCAGGCGCACGGCGTAGTTGCCCACGGGCTCGATGTTGATGATGTTGACGTTCTCCTTGCCCACCTGCAGGGTGGCGGTCTCGGGGCCATGCCCCCGCACCTCGGCGGAGGGGGAGAAGACCCGCAGGTATTCGCAGGGCAGCTCGAAACGGGCGCCGTCCTGGAAGGTGACTTCGAGGATGCGGGTTTTTTTGTGCAGCTTGATTTCGGTGGGAACAGGTTTTGACATGGTAATAGGTTCGCCCCTTACAGGATATAACGGCTCAGATCTTCATCTGACGCCAGTTCGGAAAGTTGCTCGTTAACATAGGCGGCGTCCACGGTTATGGTCCGGCCCGCCAGCTCGGCGGCCTCGAAGGAGACCTTGTCGAGCAGCCGCTCCATGACCGTGTGCAGCCGGCGGGCGCCGATGTTCTCGGTGTGTTCGTTCACCTGCCAGGCGATCTCGGCGATGCGGTGGATGCCGTCGTCGGTGAACTCCAGGGTGACGTTTTCCGTCGCCAGCAGGGCCTTGTACTGATCGGTAAGGGAGGCGTCCGGCTCGGTGAGGATGCGGGTGAAATCCTCCGAGCTGAGGGCGTCCAGCTCCACCCGGATGGGCAGGCGGCCCTGCAGCTCCGGGATCAGGTCCGACGGCTTGGACAGGTGAAAGGCCCCGGAGGCGATGAACAGGATGTGATCGGTCTTGACCATGCCGTGCTTGGTGGAGACGGTGCAGCCCTCCACCAGGGGCAGCAGGTCCCGCTGCACCCCCTCGCGGGAGACGTCGGGGCCGCCGTACTCCGAGCGGCTGGCCACCTTGTCCAGCTCATCCAGGAAGACGATGCCGTGCTGCTCCACCATCTCCAGCGCCCGCAGCTTGAGGTCTTCCTCGTTGATGCGCTTGCCCGCCTCTTCATCCTCCAGCAGCTTGAGGGCATCCTTGATGCGCAGCTTGCGCTGGCGGGTGCGCTGGGCGCCCAGGTTCTGGAACAGCCCCTGCAGCTGGCTGGTCATCTCCTCCATGCCGGGGGGGGCCATGATCTCCACCCCCAGGGTGGAGCCGCTGACCTCGATCTCGATCTCCTTGTCGTCCAGCTCCCCGGCGCGCAGCTTGTCGCGGAACTTCTCCCGGGTGGCCGGGCTGATGGTGGAGGCCGGCTGGCTGTCCGCCTCGAAGCTGCTGGGCGTGGCCGACGGCAGCAGGGCGTCCAGCACCCGGTCCTCGGCGGCCTGCTTCGCGGGTTCCCTGACCTTTTCGATCTCCTGCTCGCGCACCATCTTGACCGCCGAGTCCGCCAGGTCCCGGATAATGGACTCCACGTCCCGGCCCACGTAGCCCACCTCGGTGAACTTGGTGGCCTCCACCTTGAGGAAGGGGGCGTTGGCCAGCCTGGCCAGGCGGCGGGCGATCTCGGTCTTGCCCACGCCGGTGGGACCGATCATGAGGATATTCTTGGGCGTGATCTCGTCATGCAGCTCGTCGGGGACCTGGGCCCGGCGCCAGCGGTTGCGCAGGGCGATGGCCACCGAGCGCTTGGCCGCGGTCTGGCCGATGATGTGCTTGTCCAGCTCGCGGACGATCTCTTGGGGGGTGATTTCAGACATGGTAAGCGGACAATCCTCTGGCGCCTATTCGGCCTCCAGCTCCTCGATGATCAGATTGTGGTTGGTGTAGACGCAGATGTCGGCGGCGATGCCCAGGGCCTTCTCCACGATCTCCCGGGCGCCGAGGCCGGTGTTCTCCAGCAGGGCGCGGGCCGCCGCCTGGGCGAAGGCGCCGCCGGAGCCGATGGCCATCAGATCGTGCTCGGGCTCGATTACATCGCCGGTGCCGGAGATGATCAGGGATGCCTTGGCGTCGGCCACGCACAGCAGGGCCTCCAGCCGGCGCAGGGAGCGGTCGGTGCGCCAGTCCTTGGCCAGCTCCACGGCGGCGCGGGTCAGGTGGCCGTGATGCTTCTCCAGCTTGCCCTCGAAGCGCTCGAACAGGGTAAAGGCGTCGGCGGTGGCCCCGGCGAAGCCCGCCAGCACCCGCTCCTTGTAGAGGCGGCGCACCTTGCGGGCGTTGCCCTTCATCACCGTATTGCCCATGGAGACCTGGCCGTCGCCCCCGATCACCACCCGGCCGTCGCGGCGGACGGAAAGAATTGTCGTGCCTTTGAGCGGCTCCACATCAAGACCCCTTGAAAATTGGAAACCGCCTATTGTACCTGAAGGCGGGCTAGTCCTCACCCCGCTCCTTGCCGCCCTCGCTGGGGGCGTGCTCCAGGATTCGGTCGGCCATGCGGGAGAAGGGCAGGCTTTGCAGCCATACGGTGCCGGTGCCGCTGAGGGTGGCCAGGAACACCCCCTCACCGCCGAAGACCATGGACTTCAGCCCCCCCGCCAGCTTGATGTCGTAGTCGACGCCGTCGGTGAAGCCCACCAGGCAGCCGGTGTCCACGCGCAGGGTCTCGTTGTCCAGCCTTTTTTCCACCACCGTGCCGCCGGCCTGGATGAAGGCCATGCCGTCCCCCTCCAGTTCCTGCAGAATGAAGCCCTCACCGCCGAACAGGCCGCTGCCCAGCTTTTTGTTGAAGGTGATATCGATCTTGGTGCCCAGGGCGGCACACAGGAAGGCATCTTTCTGGCAGACGATGCGCTCCCCGTATCGGGCCATGTCCAGGGGCACGATGGTGCCCGGATAGGGGGCGGAGAAGGCGACCCGGCGCTTGACGTCCCCCCGGTTGGTGAAGTGGGTGGTGAACAGGGACTCGCCCATGAGCGCCCGCTTGCCGGCGCTGAACATCTTGCCGAACAGGCCCTGGTCCGGGTCCGCCCCGTCGCCCATCTTGGTCTCGAACTCGATGTCCTGCTCCATGTAGGTCATGGCCCCGGCCTCGGCCACCACGGTCTCCCCCGGATCCAGCTCTATTTCGGCCAGCTGCATCTCGTGACCGATGATTTTGTAGTCCACTTTGTGGCAACGCATGGTGATTCTCCTTTGATGGGTGTTTGATTGGTTACCGCCCGGCGCCTAAAGCCTGCCGCCGGCCTTGATGTCGAGATAGCGGTTGACCAGCTCCACCGACAGCGATTCCGGGGTGACGTCCAGGCTGTCGATGCCCTGGGCATGCAGCCGTTCGATGGCGCGGCGCCGGTCGGCCTGGTAGTGATGGGCGGCGGCGATGCGCACGGCGTCCTCGAATTGTCGCACCGGTTTTTCCAGCATGTCCAGGATGGCCCGTTCCTGCAGGCTGGCCAGCAGCACCAGGTGGCGGCGGCGCAGGGCGCGGACGGCGGGGACCAGGTCCTCGTTGTCCTGGTCGCGCAGGTTGGTGACCAGGATCACCAGGGCACGCTTTTTCTGCCGGGCCATGAGGCCTTTGGCGGCCTCGAGGTAGTCCGCCACCTGGTGGGTAGGCTGCAGGTCATAGAGGGCGTTGAGCAGCCGGTTGACGTTGTTGCGCCCCTTGGCGGGCTTGAGCCAGCGCCGGGGTCCGCCAAAGGTGATCAGCCCCACCGCATCCCCCTGGCGCAGGGCCACGTAGGCCAGCAGCAGCATGGCGTTGAGGCTGTGATCGAAGTGGGAGAGCTCGCTGTCCTTGGCCAGCATGCGCTGGCCGCAGTCGAGCAGGAAGACGATCTCCTGGTCGCGCTCGTCCTGATACTCCCGGGCGATGGGCTGGCGCAGCCGGGATGTGGTCTTCCAGTCGATCTGGCGCAGGGAGTCCCCTTCCCGGAATTTGCGCAGTTGATGAAAATCCAGCCCCTCCCCCCGCCGCCGGCGTTTGCGCACCCCCATCTGGCCCACCCGGTTGTCACCGGCCAGCAGCATGTATTTGGCGACGGCGGCGAAGTCGGGATAGACCCGCACCACATGCTCCAGTCCGGCCTCGTGGTTGCGTTTCCACAGGCCCCAGGGGGAGTGCAGGCGGTACTGGATCCGCGGGAAGCGCCATTCGCCCCGCTCGGTGGGACGGATGCGGTAATGGAACCCGCCCCAGCCGCCGGCGGGCAGGCTGATGGAATGAGGCAGGCCCTCCAGGCCGGCGCCGGCGGGATAGTGGTCGAAGACCTCCAGGCGCATGCTTCGCCGGCCGGGGTTGTGCAGCCGCAGCCGCACCTTCTGCCAGCGGCCGGCGGAGAGGTGGCCGGGCACCCTGCGTTGCGCCGTCGGGACCGGCACGAAACAGAGCCGCAGCAGATCCAGCAGCACCACTACGCCGCCGAACCCGGCCAATCCCCGCCAGTAGGGAAGCAGCCCCGGCCAGAAGGCGGTTGGCAGGGCCAAGGCCAGCAGCAGCCACAGCAGCCGGAAAAGGGGTATGCCGGGGAGGGGGAACATGGTTTTCAGTTTTTAGTTGTCAGTTTTCAGTTGTCAGTTTTCAGTTGTCAGTTGTTGGTTTTCAGTTTTCATGTCCTCGGTGCTTCCACCCGCTCCAGCAGCCCCTCCAGCACCTGATCCGGCGTTTGCCCCTCCAGCTCCAGCTCCGGCGAAAGCTGGATGCGGTGGCGCAGGGCCGGCAGGGCCACGGCCTTCACATCGTCCGGGATGACGAAATCCCGGCCCGCCAGCAGGGCGGCGGAGCGGGCGCAGCGGATCAGGGCGATGCCCCCCCGGGGGCCGGCGCCCAGGGTGATGCCGGGCCAGTCGCGGGTGGCCCGGGCGATGTTCACGGCATACTCGTTGACCTTTTCGTCCACCCGCAGGCCGGCGGCGACCGCCTGGATTTCACGGACGGCCCCGGGCTTCACCAGGGTCTCGATGGCGGACACGTCCAGGCTGTCGCCAACCTGGCCGCCGGTCACGCAGCGCACCAGTTCCCGTTCGTGGGCCTCGCTGGGATAGCCGATGAGGATCTTGAGCAGAAAGCGGTCGAGCTGGGCCTCGGGCAGGGGGTAGGTGCCCTCCTGTTCAATGGGGTTCTGGGTGGCCAGCACCATGAAGGGGAGCGGCACCGGCATGCCCTTGCCCTCCAGGGTGACCTGCTGTTCCTGCATCACCTCCAGCAGGGCGGCCTGGGTCTTGGCCGGGGCCCGGTTGATTTCGTCCGCCAGCAGCAGGTTGGTGAACACGGGCCCCCGGCGCACCCGGAACTGGTTGCTGTTCATGTCGAACATGACATGGCCGGTGACGTCGTTGGGCATCAGGTCCGGGGTGAACTGGATGCGCTGGAAGCGGCCGTCGAAGGTGCGGGCCAGGGCGCGCACCAGCAGGGTCTTGCCCAGGCCGGGAACGCCCTCGATGAGGACGTGGCCGGCGGCGAACAGCCCTATCAGGACCTGTTCGAGGACATCTGCCTGGCCCACCAGGGCCTTGCCGATTTCGCTGCGGATGCGGCCTGCGGTGGCGGCGGCCTGTTCGGCGGCCCCGGCCGGGGAGGTTGTGTCGTTCTCGCTCATAGTTTTTTCCTGATGTCTTCCAGAATCCGTACCTGTCGGGTGAAGGCGTCCCGGTTGGAGGCGGCGGCCTCCGTCAGGGCCCGCCTGATGCGGGCCGCGCCGATGCCGGTGAGTTCGGCCAGGCGGCGGGCCAGCCGGTCCGCCGGCAGGCCCGCCAGGTCCGGGTGCGCCTGGTGGAGGCGGGCATGCAGGGCGTCACGCAGCCCCCCCAGCAGGAGCCCGGCCTGCCCGTGGCGCCACAGAAAGTGCCCGCCCGCCTCGATGTGCTCCATGATGCGCCGCCGCCGGGCCGGCCGGGGCGGCAGCAGGGGGCCGAAGCGGCGGGGCGCCAGCAGCAGCCAGGCCAGCAGCAGGAGCCCGGCGCTGATGACCGCGGCCGGGGCGCGGCGCCACAGCCAGAGCCACAGGGGCGGGAGGTCGTCCGAATACATGAGCCAGAAGGGCCCCGGCTGCTGGTGCGCCAGCCAGTAGAGGAGATGGGCGTGGTCGAACTCGCCGATATTGTGATTGTTGAAAAAGCCCATGTCGCTGAAGACGGTGATGCGCCCCCGTCCCCAGGGATACTGCAGGGCCCGGTAACCCCCCTCGTCCCTGTATTGCCAGGCCGGGTCCGGGCTGCCGCTGGCGAGGGTCCGGTCCGGCCGGAACTTGATCTCCAGGGGGTCCTCGCCGTCCGGCAGCAGCAGGTAGGCGGCCGGGGCCGGGCACTGGCCCCCGGGCTCCGCGCTTGGCACACCGGGTCCGGATTCCCGGGGCCCGGCGCGGCCCTTTATCCCAAGGGGATCGAGCAGGGGGTCGGGCCCGGGCCGCGCCTCCGCAATGGGCCGCCGCGGGCGCAGGATCAGGTGCCCGCCCCCCTCGACCCAGTCCAGCAGGGCCCGGCTGCGCCTTTCCCCCAGGGTGGCGCGCTCCGTGTCGATCAGCAGGGCGGCATCGGCAGGGGGCGGCCGGTCCAGCTCCTGGGGTCCTTCGAGGCTGCGCGCCTCGACGCCCATGCGGCGCAGGAAATACTCCGCCGCAAGCAGGTGGTTGGTGCGGGCCTCGCCCCGCAGGCCCAGCCAGACCTCCCGGGAAACGTATTCGAAATTGTTATGGAACCACCAGCCGAATCCGCCGGCCAGGCCCAGCGCCAGGACGAGGATGAGGCCACGCCTGGTCATGAGGCGCCCCCGTAATGCTCATGCCAGCTGTCGCACAGGCTGAGCGCCTGCGCCTCTTCCGGCGGGCGGTGGGCATAGGCCGCCTGCTGCCAGGCCCGGGTCAGGCGCCGGAAATGGGCGTAGAGATCCCCGCTCACCAGGGGCCGCAGGATGCGCAGGCAGTCGTTTTCCGTGTGACCGCTGGAAAAGGCTATGCCCTGCCGGTGCACCAGGGCCGCCAGGGCCCCGCGGTAGAGCAGGCTCATGGCCTCCCGCTGACGGCCCTGGCGCCACAGGGCGCGGGCGCTTTCCGGCACATCATCCGGCAGTGATTCGGGGCGGATATCCAGTCCGAACAGGTTCTGCGGCGCGGCGGGGGGCGCCGGGGGCGGTTGCGACCGGAAGATGCGCAGCCATTTTTCCCGGTGGAGCATCAACAGGACCAGGGCGACGCCAAGGCCGATCCAGAGGACGAGCTCGGCGAACCGGGCGAAGAACTTGCCGAGGGCGAAATCGAAGCCGTCGAATCCGGCATCGTCCCGGTCCTCCCCGCCGGTATACCTCCACTCCTTTATTTCACGCCGGGCGTCGAATTCCGGGGCCCCCAGGACCGCCTGGATGACGGCCTTGGATTCCTCCGGCGTGAACGGCCGCCGCTGGGGATGCACCTCGGGCCGCGTTGGAGGCCCGTCCGCCAAGGCGCTTTGGGGCAGGCCTGCGCCGCCAATCCCCAGGACGGCCAGCGCCAGGGCGCCGGCGGCCAGGCGCCGGGCCAGCCGGCGGAAGCTGAGTTCGATATCCCAGGCCTCGAGCAGGGTGCGCCGGTTCAGATAGAGGCTGAAGCCGGCGGCCACATAAAGGGGTTCGAGCAACACGACGGCAACGACATAAAGGCCGCCCAGCACCCATGGAAAGACATCACCCTGGATGGCCAGAAAGAATGTCTGCTCTATCAGATCCTCGTTGATTTCCCGGGGCAGCAGCAGGGGCACCAGCCAAAACAGGGAGAGCATGACAACACCTTCCAGCCCCATGAACAGGAAGGTCAGGGCGGTGGCGTGGCCGCGGGCGCGGCGCTGCAGCAGTTGCAATCGCTGGTGGCACGCCCGGCCCCGCAGCCCTTCGAGCTGGCGCACCGGCAGGTTGAAGGCGCGTATGAAGTCGATCCGGTGCAGCATGGTCCAGGGCAGGTCCCGGCCCAGCAGGCCGGGCAGCGCGGCCAGGGTTTCCCGCCAGCCGGGGGCGGCGCCGAACAGGGCCCGGGAGAGGATAAACAGCGGAATCCGGTCGTACAAGGGCTTGAGCAGCCAGAACACCATGATGGCCGCCAGCGGCCAGTCCGCCAGCAGATAGAAGACGGCGGCGGCGAGGGCGGGCACCGCCAGCAGCCAGGGGATCAGGATCTCCCGCCACCATCGCCGGGCCAGGTGAAGGCCGAGATCGATGGCCTCCCAGGGGGAGCGGGGCCGCACGGCGGTGGTGATCCGGTCAAGCTCCATCGCGGCGTCCCAGGAGAAGGAAATAGCCCGGCACGGCAATCCACATGACAATGCCCACAGCGTATTTGATCTCCGGCGCGATGAAGGCCATGGAGGACCAGAAGGCCTCCACGAAGGCGGCCAGGAAGAACATGACCGCCGCGCCGCTGATCACC
Source organism: Sedimenticola sp. (assembly GCA_011051655.1). Taxonomy (GTDB): domain Bacteria; phylum Pseudomonadota; class Gammaproteobacteria; order Chromatiales; family Chromatiaceae; genus DRKS01. Next base: position 149,556 of record DRKS01000003.1, on the reverse strand, counting down.
GGTATGGCGCGGTCACCGGCCCGTTTCAGCGCCTCCAGCCGGGTGCGCCGGCCCGGCGCCAGAATGGCCAGGCCCAGGCGGAATCCGGCCGCTCCGCTCAGCACGATGGCGGTCAGCTCCAGGGCGCTGTGGCCGGAGACGAAGGACCAGAAGGGCTCGCCATAGCCGATGCGGGTGAGGTGGCCGGCGATGGCGCCGATGAACAGGCCGTTGAACAGCAGGGTGAAGAGCGTGCCCAGTCCCAGCAGCAGGCCGCTGGCGAAGGCGCGGAAGCCGATGCCGGTGTTGTTGTAGATGTAAAAGGCGAAGGCCATGACATCGCTGTCCGCATCCCGTTCCCGGCCGAGGCGGTATTGGCCAGGTTCGTACATGGCCTCCATGCGGGAAAGGTTGTCCGCATCGGTTACGGTGTAGACCAGGTCGGGGTTGATTTGCAGGGCCCCCATCATGCCGAGCAGGGGCAGGTAGAAAAACAGGGCCGCCAGCCCCACCAGCCGGGCCTCCCGGCGCACGGCGGCGGGGAAACCGGCGGCGAAGAAGGCCCCCACCCGGCCCTTGCGGGTGGCGGTGCTGCCATAAAGCCGCTGGTGGGCCCGCAGCACCAGATCATTCAGGCGCTCGATCAGGCGGTTGCTGTAGAGCCGGGAGCGGGACAGCGCCAGATGCTGGCAGACCCGGCGGTAGATGCGGGGAAAATCAGCGGCCCGGCGGTCCGCCCCGTCCTTGGCCAGCAGCTCCTCCAGCCGCCGCCAGGCCGGCTCATTCCTTTGGATGAAGCGTTCCTGGTTCATCGGCGCCCCAGCAGCCAGTTGGCGATGCCCAGCAGATGATCCGGTGAGATCTCTTCCCCCGCGGGCGCCAGGGGGCCGGCAAGGGCCGCCAGCTCCCGGGCCCGGTCTTCGGAGACGGCGGGCATGCGCTCGGCGAATGCGATAATGGCCTGCTGCTCCTCCAGGGTCAGGGGGGCCGGGGGAGGTATTGGGCTGTGCCCGCCAATCCGCGGCTGCGGCCTGATCTTCCCGCTGTAGACCACAAGGGTGCCGGCGGCCAGATCGCCCAGGCGCTTGAAATCCCGGTTCAGCACCATGCTGGCGAGCCCGAAGCCGTAGAGCATGGGCAGGAAATCCACCACCCGCAGCAGATTGCGCAGCAGGGAGGCGGACCAGCCCACCGGCGTGCCATCATCGCACAGCACCCGCAGGCCCAGCGCCTTCTTTCCGGGGGTCTGGCCGCCCATGCAGACCTCGAACAGCACCGGGTAGAACCACTCCGCGATGAACGCCGCCAGCATGAACAGGCCGAAGCCGAACAAATCCAGGGTGCTGAGCAGGAACATCAGAAGATAGAGAATGAAAAACCGCGCCAGGCCATCGATGAGCCAGGCGAGGATGCGCGGCAGCGGGCCGGCGACGGACAGGCTGAGTTCGATGCCCTCCGGGGTCTCAATGGTCTTCAGGGTGTCCAGCATATCCTGCGCGCCGCCGTTCGCCTAACCAGGCCTGCGGGCGCCCTTGCAGGGCAGGTGCGTGGGTTTCAGCTTTTTCTTTTTCTTTCTTATCCGCAGGGCGGTGAGCCGGCCGCCCCAGAGACAGCCGGAGTCGATGCCCCAGACGTTGTCGCCGGCATGATACCCCAGGGTGGACCAGTGGCCGAAGATGATGCGGTCATGCCGGCTGGCCCGCTTTGGGTGCATGAACCAGGGCAGACAGGACTTCGGCTGGGTGCCCGGGGCCCCCTTTTCCCCCAAGGCCAGGCGGCCCTTTGAATCACAATAGCGCAGGCGGGTGAAACAGTTGGTAATGAAGCGCAGCCGGTCCATGCCCCGGAGTCCGGCCGACCAGCGGTCCGGCTTGTTGCCGTACATCCGCTGGCAATAATCATGGAAACGGGGCCCCCGCAGCACCTCTTCCACCTCCCGGGCGCAGGCCAGGGCCGTGGGGATGTCCCACTGGGGGGGCAGGCCCGCATGCAGCAGGCTGTAGCCCCGCCTGGCGTCGTGGTGCATCAGGGGGCGGCGGCGCAGCCAATCGATGAGCTCATCCCGGTCGCGGGCCACCAGCACCTGGCCAAGGGTATGGTCCTTGTCCTTGTGCCTGGGATTGCCCTGGGAAATGGCCAGCAGGTGCAGGTCATGGTTGCCCAGCACGGCAATGGCGGCATCACCCAGGCCCTTGACGAAACGCAGCACCTCCAGGGAATGGGGGCCGCGATTGACGAGGTCGCCGACGAACCAGAGGGTATCGGAGGAGGGATTGAATTCGATCTTCTCCAGCAGTTGCCGAAGTTCGTTGTAGCAGCCCTGTACGTCGCCGATGGCGTAGGTGGCCATATTTCCGCCTGCTTCTGCCCGTTTTTATTGTTTTTAGTATACGGCATAAAGCATCCCGCCCGCGGTCGCTGGGGACCGGGGGCGAAACCGGCCGCAGGCCCTGTATCCCCGGGGACGGGGTCAGCTCCCGGCGGGAAACATGCTCCACTGGTAGATGATGAGTACGACATAGCCCAGCAGCGCCATATAGAGCGCCGCCCGCGCCCTGATCCCTATGATGGTCCGGGCGTTGTGGTAGGCCATGAGCAGGATGATGCCGAAGCCGGTCAGGAGGAATTTGCACATGACGAACAGCCGGGGGCTCTGCCGGATCAGCACGTCCATGAAGGGATTGACCTCCCTGGCCCCCATTTCGAGCAGGCGCAAGGTGTTATGGGCGTCCAGGATGCACAACAGCAGGATGGATACGGCCACCGCCATGAAATGCCTGGGGTAGAGATCCAGATGCCCGGCGGCGGCCTGGTCTTCGCCGCTGCGGCGCAAGGTGCGGCGCCTGCCCGTCAATCTGTGATGGCTGAAAGGGGACGCCACCTTCGAGCGGCGGTCCATACGGCGGCGTTCTTGTTGCATCATGGCGTCATGTCTTCCCGCTGTCGTATTTGGGGCGAATGAGTATGGCGCATCCCCCGGTTGGGGGGCCGGCGTTGCAATATAGTCAAATGCGCCTTTGCGGGTCAATCGGCGCCGGGGAATAGGGGAACCCGTTTCCCATCCCTGTCCGTCCGGCGCCGGGTCACCTCAAATTTTATGATTGACATCAAGATGTTGTGCACAGACAGGCCCCGCCTGTCCCTGCCCTGTTCGAGCGCCGGGGGCCGATGTGGTAGAGTTGCGCAATTCATGCCCGCCCCGTTCCTGTGGGGCACGAAACCGGATTTTTCAGGAAAAGATGTATGACGAACAAGACCCGTGTCGGGGTGGTGGGGGCAGGCTATCTCGGCCGCTTTCATGCCCTGATCTATTCCCGGATGCCCGATGTGGAACTGGTGGGCATAGCGGATACCGATGCCGGGACGGCCGCCAGCGTGGCGGCGGAGTGCGGCTGCGAGGCCTTTGCCGACGGCCGTGACCTGCTGGGCAGGCTGGATGCCGTCAGCATCGTGGTGCCCACCACCGCCCACCTGGAGGTGGCGCGCCCCTTTCTGGAGCAGGGGGTGCATATGCTGCTGGAGAAGCCCATCGCCTCCAGCGCTGAAGAGGGACGCGAGATCGTGCGCCTGGCCGACGAGGCGGGGGTGGTGTTGCAGATCGGCCATCTGGAACGCTTCAACGCGGGCGTCATGGCCCTGGCGGGGCGCATTTCCAGGCCGCGCTTCATCGAGGCCCACCGCATGGGGGGCTTCGTGGAACGGGCCACGGATGTGGATGTGGTCTCGGACCTGATGATCCACGATATCGATATCATCCTCTCCCTGGTCAATTCCGAGATCACCGCCATCGCCGCCGTGGGCACGCCGGTGCTGACGCCTCACGTGGACATTGCCAATGCCCGCCTGGAGTTCGCCAGCGGGGCGGTGGCCAACGTCATCGCCAGCCGGGTATCGGAGAAGAAGCTGCGGCGCATCCGGGTGTTCGAGGAGAATCTCTACCAGTCCCTGGACTTTATAGAGCAGCGCATCGAAACGGCCCGCCCCAGGCCCCGGCCGGGTTCGGACTGGCCGGAGATCCTGGTCGAGAAGGTGGACGTCGCCCCGATCAAGCCGCTGGATACGGAACTGGCCGCTTTTATAGATTGCGTCACCACGGGCGCGGCCCCCCTGGTTGACGGCCGGGTGGGACTGGAGGCCCTGGAGGTCGCGCTTCAGGTAAAGGAGAAGATAGATCTATGAACGACGAGCGGAACCGGGCCCCAGGGGGCGTCCCTTATCTCAGTCTGCAGCGGGAATACCAGGACCTGCGCGACGAGTGGATGCAGGCCATCGACGGCGCAGGCGCCAGCGGCGCCTTCATTCTCGGCCCCAATGTGCGCGCCTTCGAGGAGGAGGCCGCCGCCTACGTGGGCGCCAAGTACGCCGTCGCCGTGGCCAGTGGCACCGATGCCCTGGTGCTCTCTCTGCGTGCCCTGGGCATCGGCCCGGGAGACGAGGTCATCACCACCCCCTTCACCTTTTTCGCCACAGCCGAGGCGGTTTCACTGGTGGGAGCCACGCCGGTGTTCGCGGACGTGGAGGCCGGGAGCTTCAATATCGACCCGGCCAGCGTGCGCGAGCGCATCGGCCCAAAGACCCGCGCCATCCTGCCGGTGCACATCTTCGGCAATCCGGCGGACATGACCGCTCTCGGCGCCATCGCCCGCGAGCACGGCCTGCATGTGATAGAGGATGCGGCCCAGGCCTTCGGCGCCATGCACGGGGGGGCCCGCGTGGGCGGCCTGGGGGATTGCGGCTGCTTCAGCTTCTATCCCACCAAGGTGCTGGGCTGCTACGGCGACGGCGGCCTGATCACCACCAGCGACGAGGGCGTCAGGGAACGCCTGCTGCGGCTGCGCAACCACGGCGCCACCAGGCCTTTCATCCATGTGGAGCCGGGCTACAACAGCCGCCTGGACGAGATCCAGGCAGCGCTGCTGCGCATCAAGCTGCGGCGCATCGAGGATGCGGTGGCCGCCCGCCGGCAGGTGGCCGCCTGGTATGACCGGCGCCTGTCAGGCCTGGATTTGATCAGGCCCGAGCCGGCGGCCGGCGGCCGCCACGCCTACAACCTCTACACCATTCGCCACCCCCGCCGCGACGCCTTGAGGGAGCACCTGTCGGCCCACGGCATCGGAACCAGCCAATGCTATCCACAGCCCCTGCACCTGCAGGAGGTCTATGCGCACCTGGGCTACCGGCCGGGAGACCTCCCGGTGGTGGAGGCGCTGTGCCACGAGACCCTCTCCCTGCCGATCTTCCCGGATCTGGGCGAGGACCAGGTGGCCTGCGTATGCAAAAGGGTGGCCGAAGTCAGCCCCGGCTGACGCGGGCCACCGACCCCGGCGGATCAGTCCGCGGGGCAGACGTCTTCCGCCTGGAGTCCCTTCTTGCCGTCAGTAACCATGAATTCAACGCGCTGGCCCTCGTGCAGGGTGCGGTGTCCTTCACCGCGGATTGCACGAAAGTGAACGAATACGTCTTCACCCTGCTCGCGCTGGATAAAGCCATAGCCCTTCGCGTCGTTGAACCATTTGACCGTGCCGGTTTCTCTGTCTGACATCGTTGCTGCCTCTTCACATATTCTGGCGCTGGTGCGCCGCCATCGTGCGGCATTGTGCCGCGTTCATGCCTCACCCCGGGGAGGGTGTTTTCAATCGGGAACTGGTGTGGTGTAACGTATAAAGGAGAATGCGAATGCTCGGGAAGGTGGCCGGATATCGTGCCGCTCAGGCTAACCCACGCTTTGTTATGGGGTCGATGCGCAAAAAATCTTCTTTGTTGTTTTGGCCGGGTTCTCTGCTGCGTCTTGGCGTTGTATGCGGGGCGCCGCCATTGCATGCCCACCGTTTTTTGTCCGCTCCGGACAGCCCTGTCCAGGCATTAAATACCTAATTTCCGGGGTTTGCAACCCCCATAAAGTCATTTTCCCGGGCCGGACATTTCACCGGCCGGCAGGCCGCCGGCCATTTGTATGGCGGTTTCCAGCGCTGCCGTGAGACTGGCGCAGCTGCCGCGGTTGCCACCGGCCAGCTCAAGGGCGGTGCCGTGGTCCACCGAGGTCCGGATGAAGGGCAGGCCCAGGGTGATGTTCACCGCCCGGCCGAATCCCAGGTGTTTGAGCACCGGCAGGCCCTGGTCATGATACATGGCGAGCACGGCGTCGGCCTGGTCGAGGTATTTTGGGGTGAACAGGGTATCCGCCGGCAGGGGGCCGAAGAGCTTCATGCCCCCGGCGCGCAGGCCGTCCAGGGCCGGGCCTATGATTTCGATCTCTTCCCGTCCCAGGTGCCCGCCCTCGCCGGCGTGGGGGTTGAGGCCGCACACCAGGATGCGGGGACGGGGGAGCCCGAAGCGTTGCACCAGGTCCCGGTGCAGGATGCGGACTGTGCGCTCCAGGCGCTCGCGGCTGATGGCGCCGCTGACCGCGGACAGCGGCAGATGCGTGGTGACGAGGGCAACGCGCAGCCCAGGTGCGGCAAGCATCATGACCGCCTCGGCGCCGGCGAGTTCCGCCAGAAACTCGGTGTGCCCGCTGAAGGGGCGGCCCGCATCGTTGATGACGCCCTTGTGCACCGGCCCGGTGACCAGGGCGGAAAAGAGGCCGCCCAGGCATCCCTCGGCCGCCCGGCGCAGGGTCTCCAGCACGTAGGGGGCGTTGGCGCTGTCGGGATTGCCGGGTGATACGGGCGCCCGCAGCCTTACCGGCAGCACCTTGAGGCGGCCCGGCCGGTGAGGTGAAGGTTCTTTTGCAGGGTCGAATTCCGTAAGCCGCAGCGGCAGACCCTGTTGTCTTGCCCGTTGCTCCAATAAGGCGGGATCGGCGGCGGCGGTCAGTTCCGCCGGATAGCCCTTCTGCGCCAGGCGGACGCAGAGGTCGGGCCCGATACCGGCCGGCTCGCCGGGCGTGACAACGATGCGGGGTGGTGTTTTCAAAACAGGGTGGGCCGCCGGCCGATGGCTTATCGCGCCGGTTTAGAAATCCGGCAGGCGGATCTCCACGTAGGCCTCGTCCCGCAGGCGGCGCAGGTAGAGCTCGGTCTCCTCAGCGGCCTTGCGTTCGCGGATGGCGTTGCGCGCCTTGGCCTTTTGCACCTCTTCCGTATTGTCATGCTGGCGCCGCTCCAGCACCTGGACGATATGCCAGCCGAACTGGGTCTTGAAGGGGGGGCTGACCTGGCCCGGCTCCAACAGGCTCATCGCCTGCTCGAACTTGGGCACCAGGTCGCCTGGGTTGGTCCAGCCCAAATCGCCGCCCTTGATGGCGGAACTCTTGTCATCGGAATGGGATCTGGCCAGGGCGCCGAAGTCATCGCCGCCCTCGATGCGTTGTCTCAGCTGGTCCAGGCGGTTGCGGGCGTCCTCGTCGGAGGTGATTTCGTTGGTGCGGATCAGGATGTGCCGGGCATGGGTCTGGGTGACGACCTGGCGTTCGCCGCCGGTGTAATCATCCAGCATGATGATATGGAAGCCGCTGGAGTTGCGGATGGGGTCGCTGATCTGGCCCCGCTCCATGTTCGCCAGCATGTCGGCGAACATAGTCGGGAGCTGGGCGGCGTTGCGCCATCCCAGGTCGCCGCCCTCCAGGGCCTGGCGGCCGTCCGATTCGGCCATGGCGACTTCCTTGAAATCCGCCCCCGCCCTTAATTTTTCCACCAGGCGCCGGGCCTTCTTCTGCGCGGAGGCTATCTGCTCCGGCGAGGCCCCGTCCGGGGTGGCGACCAGGATGTGGAATACGTGGTAGTCGGAGCGCTGCCCGAGCCGGGTGGAGTTTTTCGCCAGATAGGCCGCCAGTTCCTGCTCGGTCACCTCGATGCGGCGCACCACCACCTGCTCCCGCAGCCGGGACATGATGATCTGGTCGCGGATGCCTTCACGGAAGGCCCGGAAACTGATGCCCTCGGAGGACAGCACCTCCTGGAATTCGGGAAGCGACATGTCGTTTTCCGTGGCGATATTCTTCAGCGCCAGGTCGACGATAGTGTCATCGACCACGATGCCGGCCCGCTTGGCGGCCTCCAGTTGCAGCTTTTTGAGAATCAGCCGCTCCAGCACCTGGCGCTCGAGGACGGAGTGGGGCGGGGGGCGGACGCCTTTTTGTTGCAGCTGGGCGGCCAGTTGGGCTATTTCATTTTCCAGTTCGCTGCGCAGCACCACGTCGTCATTGACGACGGCGACGATGCCGTCGATCTCCGTGGGTTCACCCGCGGGCGCCGCGGCCGCCGCCAGGGTACAGAGAATGCCGAGACAGGCGGCCAGAAGGGCGCGCCGTCTCCGGGCCGGGGCTGATTTCTTCAAACACATGGGAAGGTCGAACTCAAAATACGGAGTGGACGCTATTGTATGGGGCCGGGCCCGCGACGGCAATGCGGGGGGCGGGCGCCCAAATCAGTTGTTGAGGGCGTAGCCGAAGATACCGCGATCCAGCAGCGATACGATATCGCTGCCGACGCTGGTCAGCCCCTTGAATTCGAGCTGGATGAAAAAAGCGGTATTGGCGTCTTCGTTTGCGCTGTTGACGTATTGCCGCACGACGGCGCGCACCACGTAGCAGCAGCCGTCATACTCGAAGCCGCCGAATCCCTCCATGGTGCGGTTGTGCAGCAGGGAGTAGTTCCAGCGTCCCACCAGGTGTATGTGGGAGCTGACGGGCCAGCGCGCGGAGATGTCCGTCTGCTCCGCTATGTCCCGGGTGAAGCGGTAGGCCAGGTTGAAGATGCGCCGGCGGCCGTCCAGGTAATGGAGCTGCAGGGCGCTTTTTTCCGTGTGCTTGCTGGTATGGGGGTTCCACTGCATGTTGGCGCGGGCGCTCCAGCTCTCCGTCAGGCGGGAGGCGATCTCCCCCACGATGGCGGAGGAGTCCTCATCCTGGTCTTGCACCCCCGGCAGCTGGACGTTGCGGTCCCTGAAGTAGAATATGGATCCGATACTGGCCCGCAGGAACTCCCGGCCGCTGGCCGCCTGCATGGTGCGGGAGGTCAGGGCCAGGGTCAGATGATTGGTGTCCCCCACCCTGTCCACGCCGTTGAAGCGGTTTTCCCGGAACAGGTTGGCGAAATTCAGATCCAGGGCGGAGGAGTCGAAGACAGGCTGGTCGTCCTGCTCCTCGTAGGGGATGTAGAGATAGTAGGCCCGGGGCTCCAGGGTCTGGACCGCGGCATTGCCGAACCAGCTGGCGGTGCGCTCGAAGTAGAGGCCGCTGTCCAGGCTGAGGGTGGGCAGGAAGCGGTCCGGATCATCCGGGTTGCCGGCGGCCTCGTCCTCCAGCCAGTACCCGGTATAGCGCGCGGTGACCTTGGGGGTCAGAAACCCCCAGGATCTGCGCATGGGCAGGCTGAGGCCCGGGTGCAGGTCGAAGCGGTGTCCGGTGACGCCGGCGCTGCGGTCGAAGCGGACATATTCGGTATTCAGGTGATAGGTCAGCCCGAAGAGCTGGTTGGGGCGCTCCAGGGACAGCTTGAGCTGCGGCAGCCGGTTGTAGGCGCGGCTGGCGCCGGGGAGAAACTTGTCCGTGGACTGGAAGTGCTGGACCCGCGCCAGCAGGGACCAGGAGTCCCCATGGTACTGCACGTCCGCCCGGCGCTCCAGCTGGCGGGCGGCGGACACGGACAGGCTGCCCCCCAGGTCATTGAGGTATTCGGTGTCCGAGACGTGGTTGACGTTCATGTCCAGGGTCATGCGCGGCGTCAGCCGCCCCTTCTCCCTGATGGAGAAGGCGCCGCGGGTGCTGCTTTTGCCCCGCGGGCGGTCATTGTCATCCGGCAGGATCTCGCCCTTGATGATGCCGTTGTGGTTCTTGGTGAGATAGCGGAATTCGCCGCCCAGCATCAGCCCCCGCTTGCTCATGATGCGCGGGGTGATGGTGGCGTCGTAATTCGGCGCCAGATTGAGGTAATAGGGCATGGCGACATCCATGCCGGTTTCGTCCGACTGGCCCACGGCGGGCACCAGCAGGCCACTCTTGCGCCGGTCATCGATGGGAAAGGAGACATAGGGCATGTAGAAGACCGGCACCCCCTTGACGGCCAGCCTGACGTGGCGCGCCTCTCCCCGGCCCTCGGCCTGGTCGATGTCCATGGTCTCGGCCCGCAGCAGCCAGCTGTCGTTGCCGGGGCGGCAGGTGGTGTAGCTGATGTCCTGAAAATGGGAGCGGTCCTTGTCTTCGATCTCCGCCCGTCCGGCGTTGCCCCGGGCCATGCGCTCGGGCAGCCGGTATTCCACCTCATCCATGTGGCCCTGATTGGCGCCCAGGTTGAACTGGGCGGCGGAGCCGGCGATGCGCAGATCGGGCTCCTGGTAGAAGACATTGCCCCGGGCGTTGAGGGTGTCGTCGATATTGTTGTAGCGGATCTCGTCCGCAATCACCAGCTTGTCGCCCCTGGTCACTTCCACGTTGCCGGAGAAAATGCCCACCTCTTCCTTGCGCAAGAACTCGGCGGCATCGGCGTTGATGTGGGTCGTCTCATCCAGGGCGGCGGCCGTGGCCCCGGCGGCGGGGCGGGGGCGGGCGGGCCGCAGCGGACCGCACCGGTCCCAGTTCAGGCCCCGGTCGAGGAGAGGGCCGGCTTGCGGCCCGGCCGGGACGGCGGCGACGGCCGGCGCGGCCTCGGGCCTGGTTTCCGGCTCTTCCGCCACGGCAGGCGCTTCGGCCGGCCCGGGCGCGGCGATGCTGGCGGGCTTTTCCGCCGGCGTGATGACGGGCGCCGCCTCAACGGCGGCCGGCGCGGGTCCGGTGGTCGCCGGTGGTTCTTCCCGGGCAGCCGCCGCCGGGGCCGTCTCCGGCCCGGCCGGAAGGGGTTCCGGCGCCACGGGGAGACCGCCTTTGAAGCACTCCCAGCTCACGCCATCGGCGCCCATGCGGCACTCCCAGGCGGGCTCGGCCGCCTGAAGCGCAAAGGGGGCCAGAATCATCAGCAGGCTGCTGAGGGCGGCTGGGAGTATCCTTCGTTGTCCGGGCACGGCGTCTCTCTGGAGTCTGGATTTATTGTTGCTTCTTCGACCGGAACATTCGATCCCGGTCCGGCCGGCCATTGTACCCTGGCCGCGGCTGACAGCGGAGCCTGGAGTCTGTTGCCGTCGTTTCCCCGCCGCCTGCAGAAGCGCTTTGCGCGCCTCCTTCTCCGGCGGGTTATAAGAACGCCATAAAATCGCATAGAATCACTTTTTCTTCAATGTCGGGATGACGGATCACATCAAAAATTTCCCGGATTTCGCCCCGCTTGCGCCGGCGCCCGCCGCTGGTGTCGGGATATAAGGGTTGAACCTACACCCACCCCGCCTCCCGAATGCGGTAATCTTTGACCCATGCCTGAAAGAATCCAAGCACTGAAGGCCTGGCTGGCCGGTCCGGCGGGCCTGGCCGGTTTCTCCCTGGAGCCCGCCTCCGGTGACGCCAGCTTCCGCCGTTATTTCCGGGTCGGCCTTGACGGGAAGACCCTGATCGCCATGGATGCCCCCCCCGGGAAGGAGGACTGCCGGCCCTTTGTTTCTGTCGCCCGGCGCTTCAGGCAGGCGGGACTCAATGTGCCGGCGATTCACCGGGAAGACCTGGAGCAGGGCTTCCTGCTGCTGGATGACCTGGGATCGACCCTCTATCTGGATGTGCTGAACGAGTCCAATGCGGACCGGCTTTATGGCGACGCCCTGGATGCGCTGGTGCTGATCCAGAGCCGCGTACCCCCACAGGGGCTGCCGCCCTATGACCGCGCATTGCTGCTGCAGGAAATGGAGCTGTTCCGGGAGTGGCTGCTGCAGCGGCACCTGGGGCTGGAGCTTTCCGCCGCCGAGCACGCCATGCTGGACCGGACCTTTGATCTGCTGGCGGACAGCGCCCTGGAGCAACCGGGCGTCTGCGTGCACCGGGACTACCACTCCCGCAACCTGATGCTCACCGAGCCCAATCCCGGCATCCTGGATTTCCAGGACGCGGTGGCGGGACCGGTGACCTATGACCTGGTCTCCCTGCTGCGGGACTGCTACATCCGCTGGCCCCGGGACCGGGTGGAGGGCTGGGCCCTGGGCTATTTTGAAAAGGCCGTGGAAGCCGGAGTGCTCTGTGAAGAGCATGGGAAGAAATTTCCCCGCTGGTTCGACCTCATGGGCGCGCAGCGCCACCTCAAGGCGGCGGGCATCTTCGCCCGCCTCAATCGGCGTGATGGCAAGCCGGGTTATCTCCAGGATATCCCCCGGACCCTGGGCTATGTCGTTGAGATTGCGGCGCGATATCCAAAATTGCAGGACCTGGCCAGACTTATTAGCGAGAGGGCGCTGCCGAATCTGCAGCGGTAGAACGGCGCTCAGGCGCAAAAAGGGAACCTGCTTCCCGGGTTGCGGACACCAATGCCATTTCCAGGATGTCACCCCCAGGGGGGCTGATGTCAAAAAATTATACAGCCGTTTGCCGTCCAACCACTGCCGCCTTTTGTCCCTGCGTAATCGTAACTTTCTGGTTTTACAGGACTAATCCGCAGATTCCCACCGGCAATTCCATCGGCATGAGACTTAACCGCCGTCCGGGGGTGTCAACATTTTTTACAGTTTGGGCCGAAATCAACGGCCCCGGCTTGCCAAATCAAAAAATACCCTTTTGAAAACAATGAGTCATATGTCTTGGTGCGTTTTGTGCTATATGGTTTAATGTCATTCGTTCAACTGGGTTATTTCCAACATCTGCGGGCAAAAAAATATGGGCAACAAAGGCCGGGAAAGGAACGGGGAAGCGCTTCCCTCCCTGAATGAAGAACAGGCACATCGTGATTCCCCTCCCGATGAGGGACGCCGGCGTTTCGCCAAGGCGGGCGCGGCCGGTCTGCCTGTCATGCTCACCTTGGCAAGCCGCCCCGTGTGGGCCCACCGGTGCACTATCTCGGGAATGATATCCGGCAACGACTCCAGTCCCGGAGAGCTTCCTTGCGAGGGCTGCACACCGGGCTACTGGGGCCAGCACCCTGAGGAATGGCCAGACCCATATAGCGCTGGCGACTGTAAGCAGGGATGGAGCGGCAATCACTGCGCATCCAATGATTACGATGACAACGGTACCAAATTCAAGCAAGTGTTTACTGGTGATACGCGCTTTGGTGAAGATCTGACCATGATGCAGGTGATCCATCTTGGTGGCAATGAAGATCCTTACCAGCTCGGGGCCCACGCCGTGGCCGCCCTGTTAAATGCGGCGAAGGCCATGGGCGGTGACATGAATTTCGGCTACACCCCGGGTGACATCATCGACCTGTACAACGCCCATCACGCCACATCGCCGGAAGAACTGAAGAATTCCTTCCAGATGCTGAACGAGCGCTCCTGCCCCCTCTGATCATTACCTTCGGCCGGACTTTTTTCGGGTGTGCTGGGGGCATGGCTTCAGACGACCATTCCACATGGCGGGTGAACGCCGGATTCGAGCTGCATTGGCGTTCATGGGGCGATGAATACGTCGTCTACCACAGCGGCTCCGGCCATACCCACCTGCTCAATCATACCGCCGCCACGGCATTGCGGATCCTGCAGCAGACGCCGGCCGCATTACCGGAACTGTGCGAGCGCCTGGCCTCCGAAGCCGGCGTTGAAGCCGGCGGCGATCTATCCGGGGCCCTGGAGGAACTCCTGGCCGATTTTGCCCGCCAAGGCCTGATCGAGCGGGTCTCACCGTGAAGATCTCGGCACTGGCGCCGGCAGAGGTGGCCCGCCGCCTGCGACAGACGGGCATCGTTTTCAGGATCGGCCCGGTCACTGCCCACCTGAGATCCCCTGTTCCCGCCGTGGCCGAGGGCCTTTGCCGGCTCTATGCAGACTACCCCCTGGAAGAGAGCGGAGGTTTTGCCGATTTCCATGTGGCCATCGGGCCGCCGCCGAATCTGCGGCGCTGGATTCGCCCCCAGGCGGTGTTCTCATTCGATGGCCACACACCCTTCAGGCCCCTGCCGCTGGAGCAGGCGTTCCCCATGTTCGAATGGTCCCTCAACTGGTGTGTGGCCAGCTGCTGCAACCAATATCTGATACTGCATGCGGCGGTGGTGGAGAAGGGGGGGCTGGCGGCCATCCTGCCGGGCCCCCCGGGGGCCGGCAAAAGCACCCTCTGCGCAGCCCTGGTAAACCGGGGCTGGCGACTGTTGTCGGATGAGCTTACCCTGGTGTCGATGGGCGATGCGGGGCTGGTGCCCATTCCGCGCCCGGTAAACCTGAAGAATGACTCCATAGAGATCATCCGGCGATTTGCGCCGGGTGCGGTATTGGGACGCACCTCCCATGACACCCAGAAAGGGAGCGTCGCTCACATGAAGCCCCCTGCCGACAGCGTGGAACGGGCAGATGAGTTGGCGCGGCCCGCCTGGGTGATCTTTCCCCGATACGAAAAGGGCGCCACGGCGACCCTGCAACCCCGCTCCAAGGCCCAAACCTTCATCTATGCGGCGGAGAACTCCTTCAATTACAGTTATCTCGGGGCACAGGGATTCGATACCCTGGGCAGGCTGATGGACGCCTGCGACTGTTATGATTTCAGCTACAGCAGCCTGGATGAGGCAGTGGCCACTTTCGATGGGCTCGGACCCCCGGCAGAGACCGGCATCCAATCCCATGCCTAGATCCTCCGGTCTGCTTGTTCATGCCCTTTGCCATCCCCGGTCCATGGTGTCGATGGGTTTGGCCGACTGGGATCTGTTGATACGCCAGGCGCGGCGCGCAAACCTCCTGGCGCGTCTGTGCGTCCTGCTGGAAGAGCGCGGTCTGCTGGACGCCATCCCCCCGGCCCCCCGCAACCATCTGCTGTCGACCCGGACCCTGGCGGACAAACAGGCCCAGGCCGTCCGCTGGGAGGTGGATTGCATCCACCGCAGCCTGGCGAAAACCGGGGTGCCGGTTATTGTTCTCAAAGGAGCCGCCTACGTGTTGGCCGGGTTGCCGTTCGCACGGGGCCGGCTGTTTGCCGACGTGGATATCATGGTGCCCAGGGAAAGGATCGACGAAGTGGAAAAGGCGCTGATGCTGAGCGGCTGGGCCACAACCCATCTCGATGCCTATGATCAGCGCTACTATCGGCAGTGGATGCATGAATTGCCGCCCCTCAAGCATGTCATCCGCAGGACGGTTCTCGATGTACACCATGCCATTCTTCCGGATACCGCGCGGCTGCATCCCGATGCCGCCAAGCTGCTGGACGCCGCGCTGCCGTTGAACGAGACCGGCGATCTCAAGGTGCTTGCGCCCACGGACATGGTGCTGCACAGCGCAACGCATCTCTTCCATGAGGGTGAGTTTGAAAACGGCCTGCGCGACATTGTGGATCTGGACGGCCTGCTGCGCCATTTCGGCGCCGGGGCGGATTTCTGGCCGCGCCTGGCGGAGCGGGCAAGAGAGCTGGATCTGGTGCGTCCCCTGTTTTATGGTCTTCGTTATACGAAGCGATTGCTTGGCACGCCCATTCCGGAATTCATGCCGGCGGCTGCCGACAAAGGGCGCCCCCCTGGCGTGATGCCACTGCTCATGGATGCTCTTTTCTCACGGGCGCTGGCCCCTCAGCATCCAAGCTGTGACGACTGGTTCAGCACGACGGCGCGCTGGCTGCTCTACATCCGTTCACATTATCTGCGCATGCCTCTGCACCTGCTCATTCCCCACCTGATCCGCAAGGCCTTCCGGGCTGATTCATAGCAGGCCTCCCTGCCGTCAGCGGGGACCCAGAAAGGGGATGAACAGGCCGTAGGCAAATATCCCGGCGGCATCGGCGGCCAGATCCAGCAGTGAGAATGTGCGATACGGCAACTGATCCTGGACAACCTCGATGGCCAGACCATAGAGGATGAGGGGCGCCCACACCACCCAATCAAATCCTCTCTTGGGAAAAGAGAGATCGGCCAGCAGGGCCAGCACGAAAAAGCTGAGCACGTGGGCCAGCTTGTCGTTTACCGCCTCTGCCGCGGTATGGCTGAGGTCCGCCGTGGCGAAACAGGTGATGGTAATCAGCGCCAGGACCAGCAACAGACGGCAGGCGGTGGTCCCGGGCCGGGTCATGGCCGGCCTTATCCCTGCTCCCGGGCGATGGCCCGGTAGCCGATGTCGGTGCGGTAGTAGACATCTTTCCATTTGATCTGCTGCACAAGCTCATAGGCCTTCCGCTGGGCCTCTGCGACGGTCTCACCCAGGGCTGTGGCGCAGAGGACGCGGCCGCCGCTGGTGACGATCTGGCCTCTTTTTTCAGCAGTGCCCGCATGGAACACCTTCAGTCCTTCGGTTTCCGATTCCGGCAGGCCGCTGATGGGCTCGCCCCTGGCATAGCTGGCGGGATAGCCGCCGGCGGCCATGACCACGCCCAGGGCCGGGCGCTCGTCCCATTCGGCCTCGCATTCATCCAGCCTGCCGTCCAGGGCGGCGTTGCAGAGTTCGACCAGGTCCGAGCGCAGGCGCAGCATGATGGGCTGGGTCTCGGGGTCGCCGAAGCGGCAGTTGTACTCCAGCACCTTGGGCGTGCCGTTTTGGTCGATCATCACCCCGGCGTAGAGGAAGCCGGTGTAGGGATGGCCCTCCGCGGCCATGCCCGCCACCGTGGGGCGGATGACCTGTTCCATGATGCGTTGGTGCACCCGGGGGGTGACCACGGGGGCGGGTGAATAGGCCCCCATGCCGCCGGTGTTGGGGCCTTGGTCCCCGTTGTCGCGGGCCTTGTGGTCCTGGGAGCTGGCCATGGGCAGGATGTGTTCGCCGTCCACCATGACGATGAAGCTGGCCTCCTCCCCCTGGAGAAACTCCTCGATCACCACCCGGTGCCCGGCCTCGCCGAAGCTGTTGCCGGCCAGCATGTCCTTCACCGTGGCCTCGGCGGTGGCCATGTCCCGGGCGATGATGACGCCCTTGCCCGCCGCCAGCCCGTCCGCCTTGATGACGATGGGCACGCCCACCTCCCTCAGATAGGCCAGGGCCGGCTCCACTTCGGTGAAGTTGCCGTAGGCGGCGGTGGGGATGTCGTGGCGGGCCAGGAAGTCCTTGGTGAAGGCCTTGGAGCCCTCCAGTTGGGCGGCGGCCCGGGTGGGGCCGAAGCAGCGCAGCCCCGCCTCCCTGAAGCGATCCACTATGCCGGCCACCAGCGGCGCCTCGGGGCCCACGATGGTCAGGCCCACCTGGTTATCACGGGCGAAGGCCAGCAGTCCGCCGATGTCCTCCGCGCCGATGGCGACGTTTTCCAGCCCGGGCTCCAGGGCGGTGCCAGCGTTGCCCGGCGCCACGAAGACCTTGTCTGCCCGGGGGGATTGGGCGGCCTTCCAGGCCAGCGCGTGCTCGCGTCCGCCGCTTCCGATTATGAGGATGTTCATGTTGATTCTCTTTTGTCTGGCTTTTGTTGTGCCGGGTTGGCCGGTGTTTTTCAAAGGAGGTTCATCTATGAGAGATTATGCCCCGGTTGCTGGCCTCGAAGAAGCGGATGATGTGCAGCACCTCTTCCGTTGGGTTGTCGGCCTTCAGCCGCTCCAGGGCCTCGGCCGGTTTCAGGCCGGATTTGAACAGGGTCTTGTAGGCCTGCTTGATGGCGCTGCGCTGTTGTGGGGAAAAGCCGTTGCGCTTCAGGCCCACCAGGTTGAGGCCCACGATCTCCGCCCGGTGGCCGTCGGCCACCACATAGGGAGGCACGTCCCGGGGCACGCCGGTGACGCCGGCCACCATGGCGTAGGCGCCGATGCGGCAGAACTGGTGGGTGGCGGTGTGGCCCGAGAGAAAGATGTGGTGCTCCATCTCAACATGTCCCGCCAGGGTGGCGGTGTTGGCGAAGATGTTGTGATCGCCCACGATGCAGTCATGCCCCACGTGGGAGTAGGCCATCATATAGTTATGGCTGCCGATGAGGGTGCCGTGATCGGTTTTCACCCCCCGGCTGATGTTGACCCCCTCCTTGAAATGGTTGTGGTCGCCGATGCTGAGCGGCCTGCTCTTGTCCGGGGTGTAGCCGAGGTCCTGGGGCTCGCTGCCCAGGGTGGCGCCATGGCAGACCCGGTTGTGCTTCCCCATGCGGGTCGCGCCGTAGATGCGCACACTGCTTTCGATGATGCAGCCCTCGCCGATCACCGCCCCTGATTCGATAATCGAATAGGGGCCGACTGTTACGGACGGATACAGCTCTGCGCCCGGCTCGATAATTGCGGTTTGATGGATGTTCATAAAACCACTGTCAGTGGCGGAAATGCCGCATGCCGGTGAAGACCATGGCGATGCCGTGTTCGTCGGCGGCGGCGATCACCTCCTGGTCCCGCATGGAGCCGCCGGGCTGGATGACGGCGGTGATGCCCGCGGCGGCGGCGTTGTCCAGGCCGTCGCGGAAGGGGAAGAAGGCGTCCGAGGCCATGACGGAGCCGGGCACCTCGAGCCCGGCGTGCTCGGCCTTGATGCCGGCGATACGGGCGCTGTTGACCCGGCTCATCTGGCCGGCGCCCACGCCGATGGTCATGCCGTCTTTGCCATAGACGATGGCGTTGGATTTGACGAACTTGGCCACCCGCCAGGCGAACAGCAGGTCGGTCATCTCCCGTTCCGTGGGGGCGCGCTTGGTGACCACCCTGATTTCGCCGCTCAGGGCCAGATCCGCATCCTGCACCAGCAGGCCGCCGTTGACCCGCTTGTAGTCCAGCCGCGCCAGGGGATTTTCCGGCCATTGGCCGCACTCCAGCAGGCGCAGGTTCTTCTTGGCGCTGACGGCTTCCGCCGCCTCGGGGGAGACGGACGGGGCGATGATGACCTCCACGAACTGGCGGTCCACGATGGCCCGGGCGGTGTCCCCGTCCAGCTCCCGGTTGAAGGCGATGATGCCGCCGAAGGCGGACTCCGGATCGGTGCCGTAGGCGCGGTCATAGGCCGCCAGCAGATTGTCGCCCAGGGCCACGCCACAGGGGTTGGCGTGCTTGACGATGACGCAGGCCGGGCCCTCGTCGAACTGCTTGACGCACTCCAGGGCGGCGTCGGTGTCGGCGATGTTGTTGTAGGAAAGCGCCTTGCCCTGGAGCTGCCGGGCAGTGGCGATGCCGGCCTCGGCCACTTGGTGCTCGGCGTAGAAGGCGGCCTTCTGGTGGGGGTTCTCGCCGTAGCGCATGGTCTGGATCTGCCTGAACTGCAGGCTCAGGGTGCGCGGGAACGGGCTGACCTCGCCGGAGGTGCGCGCCCCCAGGTAGTTGGCGATGGCGCCGTCATAGCGGGCGGTGTGCTCGAAGGTCTTCACCGCCAGGTCGAAGCGGGTGGCGTCGCTGACGGCGCCGCCGCTGGCGTCCATCTCCTCCAGGATGCGCGGGTAGTCGGCGGCGTCCGTGACCACGGTGACGGCGGCGTGGTTCTTGGCCGCGGCGCGCAGCATGGTGGGACCGCCGATATCGATGTTCTCGATGGCGCTGGGCAGGTCGCAATCCGGCCTGGCCACGGTGGCCTCGAAGGGGTAAAGGTTGACCACGATCATGTCGATGGGCGGGATGCCATGCTCGGCCATGACCGCCTCATCGACGCCCCGGCGTCCCAGGATGCCGCCGTGGATCTTCGGGTGCAGGGTCTTTACCCGGCCGTCCATCATCTCCGGAAAGCCGGTGTAGTCGCCCACCTCGATCACCGGGACGCCGTTGTCGGCCAGCAGCCGGGCGGTGCCGCCGGTGGAGAGGATCTCCACATTCCGCTGGTGCAGGCCGCGGGCGAAGTCCGCGATGCCGGTCTTGTCGGATACGCTGATGAGGGCTCGGGTGATGACTGTCATAATGGTCTCGCTGTAGAAGTAAAACGGTTTGCAGTTTACGGTTTACGGTTGACGGTTAAAAGCGGTTGGCCGCTGAATGGGCGGCGGTCAGCATAAATTCCCGCCGGGAGCGGACTCCGGAGACTGAGGCGCGGGGACAGGCTGAACAGCTCTGGCCCGGAACAAAGGGCCGTAACCGTTACCCGCCCCCCGGTGCAAGCACAGCGCCAAGGGGGCGAAATAAAACGGGGATTATTTGTCCAGCCCGTACAGGGCCAGTTTCTTGCGCAGGGTGCTGCGGCTGATGCCCAGGACCTCGGCGGCGCGGGTCTGGTTGCCCCTGGTGTATTCCATGACGGTCTCCAGCAGCGGCGGCTCCACCTCGGCCAGGACCATCTGGTAGAGGTCGCTGGTGCCATAGCCGTTCAGATGCAGGAAGTAGTTTTTCATGGCGGCGCGGACGCATTCGCGCAGGGGTTCCGCCATGGCGCTCTCGCTGATGACGCCTTCTTTGGTGTTTTCTGTTACCCGGATGGGTTCTGGGTTCATGCGGCCAGTTCTCCTTTTCCGACCTGGCGGGCGAAAAAATCGCCGGCCAGGGTAAGCTGTTGTTGGGCTGTGTGGCTCTGGTTGATTTGTTTTCTGAAGCCGGCTCCGCCGGGCAGGCCCTTGCTGTACCAGGCGATATGCTTGCGCGCGATGCGGACGCCCTGGGGCTCGCCGTAGAAGCGATAAAGATCCTCCAGATGCTCCAGCAGGATGGCGTAAATCCGGGCCGGCGTGGGTGCTGCGGCCTGCTCCCCCGTTTTCAGGAAGTGCCCGATTTCATTGAAGATCCAGGGGCGGCCCCGGGCGGCGCGGCCGATCATGAGGCCGTCGGCGCCGGTATGCTCCAGCACCCGCCTGGCCTTTTCCGGACCCTGGATATCGCCGTTGGCGATGACGGGGATGGCGATTCCGGCCTTGATGTCCCGGATGCTGTCGTACTCCGCCTCGCCGGAGAAACCGCAGGCCCGGGTGCGGCCGTGGACGGTCAGGGCCTGGATGCCCGCCTGCCCGGCGATGCGCGCGATGGCGAGGCCGTTGCGGTGCTGCGGATCCCAGCCGGTGCGGATCTTCAGGGTGACCGGCGCCTCCACGGCCCCGACCACGGATTCCAGGATCCGCCCCACCAGGCGCTCATCCTTCAGCAGGGCGGAACCCGCCGCGGCCTTGCACACCTTCTTCGCCGGGCAGCCCATGTTGATGTCGACGATGTGGGCCCCCCGGTCCACGCAGGCCCGGGCGGCCCGGGCCATTTTCCGCGGGTCCGAGCCCAGGATCTGCACGGCCACCGGTTGCGGCTCCTGCTCCAGCGCCAGGCGGCGCAGGGTCTTGGGGCTGCCCCACAGGGTGGCGTCGGATGAAACCATCTCCGACACGGCCATCCCGGCCCCGAGCCTCCGGCACAGGCGCCGGAAAGGCAGGTCCGTGACCCCGGCCATGGGCGCCAGCAGGAGGTTGTTTTTCAATTGATACGGGCCGATGCGCATACCAGATCTGGTTAATTGTTATGTGCTGGGGTACGGCGAGAAGGCGGTACATGTTACGCCCAAACGGCCCCCAGGCAAAGACCCCGGGGGAATTTTTTGGGTCGGACGCAAGTTGTTGAAAAACAAGGGGTTTAGTTGCCGGCCCCGGGGGCATTTTCCTTTAAATTCAAGCCGTTAACCATTTGTTTGGGGGGGAAATAAATTTAACGAAAATCAAACTCGAAGCCCGTGATTTCCGGGCCGGGGTCCGCTATCTCCATTTCGATATGCCGGGACGCCCCGGGCGGCATCAGGGCAGCGGCCGCCTCGTCCCCGTGCAGGTACTCTTCGGGGGTGAAGCTGCGCCGGGCCACCACCCGCCCGCCGGCGGCGGAAAGGCTGAGTTCCAGCAGGGGGTACGGCTGGGGGAAGGGGGCCCTGTTGACGACGACCAGCCGCACCAGCAGGGCGTCTTTTTCATGGGGATGGGAGCTCACCTGGCGGCTGATGACCTGGATGCGGCCGGTGTCCCGGAGCTGCGGCACGCTGCATCCGGCATAGGCGCAGAGCCGCTCCAGCAGCAGGCGTCCCTGAGGATACCGGACCAGGCGCTCCCGCTGGAACCAGGCCAGTTGCCCCAGCATCAGGGCCAGGAGCAACAGGCTTCCCACGGACCAGAAGAGGGTGGCGATGGGGTTTCGTCTGGTCCTGGGCGGCGCCAGCAGGTCCTCCACCGACAGCAGGCCGGCGTCGGGGTGGGGTTCGTCGGGGGGCTGATCGGCGGCTCCGGCCGGCCCGGCGTTTTCCGGGGCGGATGCCTCGATGTCCTTCAGTTCGAGCCGGTAGACTTCCGCAATATAGGCCAGGTCGGAATCCTGCTCCAAGGTGGAAGGGGGCCGGCCCTGGAGATTCTCCCGGATGTTGAAAACCCGGTCGCAACGGCAGCAGCGGGCCTGGCCGCCGGCCGTTTTGTGCTGCTCCGCCCGGATGCGGTAGAGGGTCCGGCAGTGGGGGCAGCGGGTCAGCATGGGATCAGCCCGCCAGGCGGACGCCTTCCAGCGCCACCCATCCCTCCCGCGCTTGGGGGGGCAGCATCCCGAAGTGCCGGCCAAAGGCCCGGCTGACCTCGGCCGCCTGGGCGGTCAGGATGCCGGAGAGGACGATGCGCCCGTTCGCCTTGACCCGGGAGGCCAGGACCGGTTCGAGCCCGATCAGGGTGCCGGCGAGGATGTTGGCCAGCAGGATGTCCCCCCGGACGGGGGGCGCCTGATCCGGTTCGAGCAGGGTCAGCCGGGATGCGACGCCGTTCTTCCCGGCGTTGGCGCGGGTGGCCTCCAGGGCCTGGGGATCGTGGTCCGTGGCGATGGCCCGGTCGGCGCCCAGCAGCAGGGCGGCCACCGCCAGGATGCCGGAGCCGCAGCCGAAGTCGATGACGGTCTTGCCCGACAGATCGGCCCCGTCCAGCCATTCCAGGCACAGGGCGGTGGTGGGGTGGGTGCCGGTGCCGAAGGCCAGTCCGGGGTCCAGCTCCAGGATCAGGGCGTCATCGGCGTCCGGGCGCCGGCCGGCGGGGCAGACCCACAGCCGCCGGCCGAAACGCATGGGGTGAAAATCCTCGAGCCAGGCGCGCTCCCAGGCCTGATCCTCCAGGCGTTCGAGCCTCAGTTGGCGGGAGACATCCGCGTTCAGGCTCTGGTTGACGAGCGTGCGCAGCTGGTCCGGATCCCGGTCCCCTTCGAACAGGGCGGTGACCCGGGTCGCCCGCCACAGAGGGGACTCTCCCGGACCGGGTTCGAGGATGGGCTCGTCCCCCGCATCCCCCAGGGTGACGGACAGCGCGCCCATGTTTTCGAACAGCGCCTCGATCAGGGGCGCCTGTTCCTTCGCGGCGGTCAGAGAGAGTTGCAGCCACATATATCGATCAGTTTCGGGTCGCTCGAAACTGTTTTTACAAGCCCAGCTTCTTTTCCAGGTAGTGGATATTGACTTCACCGGCCCCGAAGCCGGCATCCTGGAGGATGCGCTCCTGCAGGGGGATATTGGTCTTGATGCCGTCGATGACCATTTCGCTCAGGGCGGTGCGCATGCGGGCCAGGGCGGCGTTGCGGTCCGAGCCGTGGGCGATGAGCTTGCCGATCATGGAGTCGTAATAGGGCGGCACCCGGTAGCCGTTGTAGATGTGGGTGTCCAGGCGGATGCCCGGCCCGCCGGCGGGGTGGAACTGGGTGATGACGCCGGGACTGGGCATGAAGTTGTCCGGGTCCTCGGCGTTGATGCGGCATTCGATGGCGTGTCCCCGGATCTGGATGTCCTCCTGCCGGTAGCTGAGCTTTTCGCCGGCGGCGATGAGGATCTGCTCCTTGATGATGTCCACGCCGGTGATCATCTCGGTGACCGGGTGTTCCACCTGGATGCGGGTGTTCATTTCGATGAAATAGAACTCCCCGTTCTCGTACAGGAACTCGAAGGTGCCGGCGCCCCGGTAGCCGATGCGCCGGCAGGCCTCGGCGCAGCGCTCGCCCATCATGCGGCGCTGCTCTTCGGTAATGCCGGGGGCGGGGGCCTCTTCCACCACCTTTTGATGGCGGCGCTGCATGGAGCAGTCCCGCTCGTACAGGTGAATGGCGTTGCCGTGCTGGTCGGCCAATACCTGAAACTCCACGTGGCGCGGGTTCTCCAGGAATTTCTCCATGTAGACGGTGTCGTTGCCGAAGGCGGCGCCGGCCTCGGTCCGGGTCAGGGAGATGGCATTGAGCAGGGTGGCCTCGGAATAGACCACCCGCATGCCGCGCCCGCCGCCGCCCCCCGAGGCCTTGATGATGACCGGGTAGCCGATCTCCTTGGCCAGCTGGAGGGTGCGTTCCTTGTTGTGGCCCAGCGGCCCGTCGGAGCCCGGCACGCAGGGGACGCCGGTCTTCTTCATGGCCTCAATGGCCCGGATCTTGTCCCCCATCAGGCGGATGGTCTCGGGCTTCGGGCCGATGAAGGCGAAGCCGCTGCTTTCCACCCGCTCGGCGAAATCCGCATTCTCGGAGAGAAAGCCGTATCCCGGATGGATGGCGACGGCGTCGGTCACCTCGGCGGCGCTGATGATATTCGGTATCTGCAGATAGCTGTCGGTGGAGGCCGCCGGGCCGATGCAGACGGATTCGTCGGCCAGGCGCACGTGTTTCAGATCCCGGTCCGCCTCGGAATGGACGGCGACGGTGCTGATGCCCAGCTCGCGGCAGGCGCGGAGGATGCGGAGGGCGATTTCCCCCCGGTTGGCGATTAGGATTTTCTCAGTCATTCGATAATGAACAGGGGCTGGTTGTACTCCACCGGCTGGGCGTTCTCCACCAGTATCTTCTTGATCACGCCCGCCTTGTCGGACTCGATCTGGTTCAGGATCTTCATGGCCTCGATGATGCAGAGGGTGTCGCCCTTGAGTACTTTCTGGCCCTCTTCCACGAAGGGCTTGCTGCCCGGCGAGGGGGCGCGGTAGAAGGTGCCAACCATGGGGGATTTTATCTGGTGTCCGGCCAGCTCTTCCTCCGGCTCGGGTTCCGGCTCCGCGGCCCCGGGTCCGGGTGTTTCCAACGGTTGCGGCGGGGGTGCGGCTACGGTGCTGGCGCGGCTGATGCGGATGGATTCCTCGCCTTCATGAATCTCGATCTCCGCAATACCGGATTCCTCCAGCAGCTCGATGAGTTTTTTTACTTTTCTGATATCCATGGGGATGGCCTGTTTTATGTCTGGTCTTTACCGGCATCGTCCAGGTGGCGCAGCGCCGCCTGCAGGGCGAGCTCGTACCCCTGGGCGCCAAGACCGCTGATTACACCTTGGGCGATGTCGGAGAAATAGGAACGCCGGCGGAACGCTTCCCGGGCGTACACATTGGAGAGATGCACCTCGATGAAGGGAATGCCGACGCCCAGCAGGGCATCCCGCAGCGCCACGCTCGTATGCGTGAATGCGGCGGGGTTGATAATGATGAAAGCGGTATCTTCGGCCCGGGCCCGATGGATGCGCTCCACCAGTTCATGCTCGGCGTTGCTCTGTACGAAGACCAGCCGGTGGCCCGAGTCCCGCGCCATGGGCTCCAGCCGGGCGCGGATGGAATCCAGGGTGTCGCGGCCGTACAGGCCGGGCTCCCGCGTTCCCAGCAGGTTCAGGTTGGGCCCATTGAGTACCAGAATGGCGGACATGTGATAAACCTAAGGTTTGGCTGCTGGCCGGCTGGCGCACCCGGGGCGGGCGCCACTTATCGCTGCCTTTTCAGGCGTCCCTGCGGCATGGGGCCGATTGTGAAGAACTGCGGCGAGTTTGTCTAGTTTTAGCGCAAGATAGGCCCATATCGTGGCTTTTTGGCGTTAATCAGCGCAGTATTCTGCTGGCGTGGGCGGCGAACTCCTCCGCTGGCATGAAGCCGATGACCCGGTAATTCGGCCGCTCCCGGCCGTCACGGTCGTAGAAAATGATGCCGGGAGGTCCCGGCAGGCCGAAGCGGCCCTCGATCAGCGCCTTGTCGGCGTCGTCGTAGGCGGTGACATCGGCCTGGAGCAGGACCATGTTGCTCAGCACCCGGACCACCTCGGGGTCCGAGAAGGTGTAGCGCTCCAGCTCCTTGCAGGAGATGCACCAGTCGGCGTAGAAGTCCAGCATCACGGGTTTGCCCCGGGCGCGGGCGGCGGCGAGCTCCCGGTCCAGGTCGTCCACGGTTTTGATGCGCCGGAACTGTAGATGCGGGGCCTCCGCGGCAGTGGCCGCCAGGCCCAGGCCGCGCAGGGGCTGCAGTGTGTCGCGGCCGCCGGCGGCGGCCCCCACCAGCATCAGGGAGCCGTAGACCAGCAGCACCACCCCCAGGCCCTTCCAGAGGCGCTGCCAGCCGGTGGCCTCCACGGGCAGGTCGCGGATGGCGCCCATGTAGATGGCGCTGACAATGAGCAGGGTGCCCCACAATGTCATGGCAAGCGCGGCGGGGACGATGCGCTCCAACATGATGATGGCCACCGCCAGCAGCCCCACGCCGAACACCGCCTTCACCGCATCCATCCAGGCGCCGGCCCGGGGCAGGAGCCTGCCGGCGGAGGCGCCGATGACCAGCAGCGGCGCCCCCATGCCCAGGCTGAGGGCGAACAGGCTCAGCCCCCCCTTTACCCAGTCGCCGGTCTGCCCGATGACGATCAGGGCGGCGGCCAGGGGCGGGGCGACACAGGGGCCGACGATCAGGGCCGACAGAAACCCCATAATGGCCACCCCGGCCAGGGTGCCACCCCTCTGCCGGTTGCTGATCTCGGCCAGCCTGGTCTGCAGGCTGTTGGGCAGTTGCAGATCGTAGAAGCCGAACATGGACAGCGCCAGGAGCACGAAAAGGGCGGCGAAGGCGCTCAGCACCCAGGGGTTCTGGAATGCCGCCTGCAGGTTGCCGCCGAGCAGGCCGGCCAGTACGCCGATAACCGTATAGGTGACGGCCATGGCCAGCACATAGACCAGCGACAGCACGAAACCTTTCCGCTGGGTGATCCCCTCCCCCTGGCCGGCGATGATGCCGGAGAGAATGGGGATCATGGGAAAGATGCAGGGGGTGAAGGCCAGGGCCAGGCCGGCGCCGAAGAAGACGGCCAGGATAAGCCAGACGCCACCCGTGGTCAGGATGTTGGCCAGCCGGTCCTGTTCGGCCACGGGCTCGTCCGCCACCGCCGGGGGCGGGGGGCTGGCCGGCGCAGCCGGTACGGCCAGGGCCGCGCCGGCCGGACTGGCCGCCGGTGCCGCCGGCAGTGAGAGCATCACGGTCTTGGTGACGGGGGGGTAGCAGATACCCCGGTCGGCGCAGCCCTGGTACCTGACCTCCAGCTCGATCTCTGTCGGGTCCGTGTTCGTCCGCACCAGCGGCACCTGGAAGTCGATCTCGTCATAGTAGACGGCCAGCCTGCCGATGGTGCCATCGGGGCGCAGGGCGTCCTCCTTGATAACCGGCTCCGGCAGCTCGTACCGGCCGAGGGCCACGCCGTCACCCCGTTTGATCTTTACCTCGAGCTTGTCCTGGTAGAGATAGGTCTCTTCGGCCAGCTGCCACAAGAGCCGCAGCGTCCCGGGGCCCTTCACTTCGGCGCTGAATCTGTACGCCTCCTCCACCCGCAAAGGCTCGTCATCACCGCCCATCCCCAGGCTGGACAGAAAGCCCCCCGCCTGCACGGGCAGACAGGCGGACAACGCCAGCCATAACAAAAGGCGTCTCAGGAATTTGTTGTGCATTGTTCGACCCACTTCAGGTACCCGGGCAGGCCCCGCTCAACAGGGACAGCGATGATTTCGGGAAGTTCATAGGGGTGCAGCGCCAGAATGGCCCGCTCCAGATCACCGTATCGCTCCCGGCCGGTCTTGATCAGCAGCAGGATCTCCTCCGCCGTTTCACGCCGCCCCTGCCAGCTATAGACGGAGGTGACCGGCGGCAGCAGGTTGACGCAGGCCGCCAGCCCCTCATCGACCAGGGTATTTGCGATCTGATCCGCCTTTTGCCGGTCCGGGCAGGTGCAGAATACGAGGAGGCTGTCTGTCGGCATGGCCCAAAGATACAGGATTAGGGGGGGGGATGTCAGTTATCAGTTATCAGTGGTCAGTTGTCAGTTATCAGTTGTCGGTTGCCGGGGCGGCGGGGTATGGTGTCCTCTGACAACTGACCACTGATAACTGACAACTGACAACTGATAACTAGTCACCCCCCATGAACCCCGTTTTTGTTTTTCTGCTCCTGTTCGTCGGCATCCCCGTGGTGGAACTCTATTTCATGATCCAGGTGGGGTCTGAGATCGGGGCCCTGCCGACGGTTCTCCTGGTGCTTTTCACCGCGGCCCTGGGCGGCTTTCTGGTGCGGTTGCAGGGCTTCTCCACGGCGTTGCGGGTGCGCGAGGCCATGGAGCGGGGAGAGGTTCCGGCCATTGAAATGATGGAAGGGGCGCTGCTGCTGGCCGCCGGTGTCCTGTTGTTGCTGCCGGGATTCGTGACCGATGGGGTGGGTTTCCTGTGCCTAATCCCCACCATCCGCCGCGCCCTGGTGCTGTGGTTTCTCAAGCGCACCAATGTGATATGGCCCGCATCGCGGCAACACCCCCGGACACCCCCGGACCACCGCATCATCGAGGGAGAATACCGGCAGGAGGAGGATGAATGAGGGTTAAAGGAAGGCCGGCCAGGGACGGTGGATCGGGACTTTCCCTCTCATAGCCTTTAGCCTTCGACCTTTTTCCCCGATCCCCCTTGACTCTGCTCTTTTCGCCCCTATTATTAGCACTCACACGCGGCGAGTGCCAGCCCTTTGGGCTGGAGACTGGCCGCCCGACAACCCAGAAAACTTTTTCAAGCTACTACTAGGGAGATAGCAATCAATGAATATTCGTCCGTTGCACGATCGCGTGATCGTTCGTCGTATGGAAGAGGAACGCACCAGCCCGGGGGGCATCGTTATCCCGGATGCCGCCGCCGAGAAGCCGATTCAAGGCGAAATCCTGGCCGTTGGCAAGGGCAAGATCCTGGAAAACGGCGACATACGTCCCCTGGACGTGAAGGTTGGCGACAAGGTGCTGTTCGGCAAGTATTCCGGCACCGAGGTAAAGGTCGGGGGCGAAGAGCTCCTGGTGATGCGCGAAGAAGACATCATGGGTGTGGTTGAGTCCTGATTCCGCACCGTCCGCTTTGATTAACGGCAGGGGCGTCTTCAGGCGCGAACAGCGGCGCAGCAAGGCCGGCCCCTGCAGTCTGACGAACTCAATCATTTAAAGGAACATCTCATGGCAAAAGAAGTGAAATTCAGCGACGACTCCCGCGCCCGCATGCTGGCCGGGGTCAACATACTGGCCAATGCCGTAAAGGTCACCCTGGGCCCAAAGGGCCGTAACGTAGTACTGGAAAAGAGCTTTGGCGCTCCCACCGTAACCAAGGACGGCGTCTCCGTGGCCAAGGAGATCGAGCTGTCCGACAAGTTCGAGAACATGGGCGCCCAGATGGTCAAGGAGGTCGCCTCCCAGACCTCCGACGTAGCCGGTGACGGCACCACCACCGCCACCGTGCTGGCCCAGGCCATGCTGCGCGAGGGCCTGAAGGCCGTCGCCGCCGGCATGAACCCCATGGACCTGAAGCGCGGTATCGACAAGGCGGTCGAGGCCACCGTCGAGCAATTGCAGAGCCTCTCCAAGCCCTGCGTCGACGACAAGGCCATCACCCAGGTGGGCACCATCTCCGCCAACTCCGACGAGACCATCGGCGAGAAAATCGCCGAGGCCATGCAGAAGGTGGGCAAAGAGGGCGTCATCACCGTAGAAGAAGGCTCCTCCCTCGAGATGGAGCTGGACGTGGTCGAGGGCATGCAGTTCGATCGCGGCTACCTCTCCCCTTACTTCATCAACAACCAGCAGAGCATGACCGCCGAGCTGGAGGATCCCTACATCCTGCTCCACGACAAGAAGATCTCCAACATCCGCGACCTGCTGCCGACCCTGGAGGCCGTCGCCAAGGCCGGCAAGCCCCTGCTGATCATTGCGGAAGACGTCGAAGGCGAGGCCCTGGCCACCCTGGTGGTCAACACCATCCGCGGCATCGTCAAGGTCTGCGCCGTCAAGGCCCCGGGCTTCGGCGACCGCCGCAAGGCCATGCTGCAGGATATCGCCATCCTCACCGGCGGTACCGTGATCTCCGAGGAGGTCGGGCTGTCCCTGGAGAAGACCACCCTGAATGACCTGGGCACCGCCAAGAAGGTCCAGATCTCCAAGGAAGAGACCACCATCATCAACGGTGCCGGCGCCGAGAGCGACATCAAGGCCCGGGTGGAACAGATCCGCGCCCAGATCGAAGAGGCCACCTCCGACTACGACAAGGAAAAGCTCCAGGAGCGCGTGGCCAAGCTGGCCGGCGGCGTGGCCGTGATCAAGGTTGGCGCCGCCACCGAGGTCGAGATGAAAGAGAAAAAGGCCCGGGTGGAAGACGCCCTGCACGCCACCCGCGCCGCGGTGGAGGAAGGCGTGGTGCCCGGCGGCGGCGTCGCCCTGGTGCGCGCCTTGGAGGCCATCAAGGACCTCACCGGCCTGAACCACGACCAGGACGTCGGCATCGGCCTGGCCCGCCGCGCCATGGAAGAGCCCCTGCGCCAGATTGTGGCCAACTGTGGTGAAGAGCCCTCCGTCATCCTCAGCAAGGTGGCGGAAGGCGAGGGCAACTACGGTTACAACGCCGCCACCGGCGAGTATGGTGACATGATCGAGATGGGCATCCTGGATCCCACCAAGGTGACCCGCTCGGCGCTGCAGAACGCCGCTTCCGTGGCCGGTCTCATGATCACCACCGAGGCCATGGTGGCCGAAGAGCCAAAGGAGGAAAGCGCAGCCGCACCCGATATGGGCGGCATGGGCGGTATGGGTGGCATGGGCGGCATGATGTAAACGCCCCCCGGCTTTCCAAGGCCGCCTGCAAGCCCCGCCAAACGGCGGGGCTTTTTTTATGCCCGCCACCCAAGTAAGCTTTTTCCATGTGTGAAAACCCACGAAAGACGCTTGCCAACACGGTGGAGCACCAGTGGCGGGCCTGGCGGGAATCGGCCCGGCAAAACGGCGCCGCCATTCCCGACGACCCGGCCTTCATCGCAACCTTGAAACGGGTCTGGGAGGCCAGCGATTATGTGGCCCAGAGCTGCCTGCGCCATCCCGCCCTGCTGCCGCGGCTGTTGGAGAGGGGCGATCTCTCGGCCCGCTACCCGAAGGGCCGGATGGCCGGGCTGCTGCAACAACGCCTGGCCGGGGTGGAGGACGAGCCCGCCCTGGCGCGGGAGCTGCGGCGCTTCCGCCGCTGCCAGATGGTGCGCATCATCTGGCGGGACCTGGCCGGCCTGGCCGGCCTGGACGAAACCCTGGAAGACCTGAGTGCCCTGGCGGACGCCTGCATCGACGCGGCCCTGGAGCGCCTCTACGACTGGGCCTGCGCCGGGGAGGGCGTCCCCCGGGACGAGGCCGGGGTGCGCCAGCATCTGGTGGTGCTGGGCATGGGCAAGCTGGGCGCCCGGGAGCTGAACCTTTCCTCCGATATCGATCTCATCTTCACCTTCCCCTCCCATGGAGAGGTGGAGGGGCGGCGCAACCTGGGCAACGAGCAGTTCTTCGTGCGCCTGTGCCAGCGCCTGGTGCAGATCCTCAACCGGCAGGACGCCGACGGCTTCGTCTTCCGGGTGGATGTGCGCCTGCGGCCCTTCGGCGACGCCGGCCCGCTGGCCATGAGCTTCGCCGCCCTGGAGGATTATTACCAGACCCAGGCCCGGGAGTGGGAGCGCTACGCCATGATCAAGGCCCGGGTGGTGGCCGGCGACCGCCAAGCGGGGAAGCGCCTGATGGCCATGCTCAAGCCCTTCGTCTACCGCCGCTACCTGGACTTCGGCGTCATCGAGTCCCTGCGCGACATGAAACGCCTCATCAGCCGCGAGCTCAGGCGCAAGGGCATGGCGGACAATATCAAGCTGGGGCCCGGCGGCATCCGGGAGATCGAATTCATCGGCCAGGCCTTCCAACTGGTGCGGGGGGGGCGGGACCCGGATCTGCAGATCCGGCCCATCCTGCCGGTGCTCCGGCTGCTGGGGGAAAAGGACCTGTTGCCGGCCTTCGTGGTGCGGGAGCTGAGCGAGGCCTACGAATTTCTGCGCCGGGTGGAGAACCGCCTCCAGGCCTGGCAGGACCGCCAGACCCACTCCCTGCCGGAGGATGACCTGGGGCGGCTGCGCCTCGCCCGGGCCATGGGCTTCGAGGACTGGGAGGCCTTCCACGCCCGGCTCGAAACCCATCGCCAGCGGGTGCAGGCCCAGTTCGACCAGGTATTTGCGGCGCCCCAGGCCGAAAACGGCAACGACAGCGGGGAGCACTCCCTGGCGGCGCTCTGGCGCGACGAGCTGGACGAGGCGGAATCCCTGGATGCGCTGGCCGCCGCCGGGTTTCAACGGCCCGCAGAAACCCTGAAGCTGCTGGAGCAACTGCGCGACTCCCACGCCGGCCGCGCCTTGGGAGAACGCGGCAGACAGCGCATGGCGCAGCTTATGCCCCTGCTGCTGGAGGCGGTGGCCGGCGCGGAGGCCCCGGACGGGACCCTGCGGCGCCTGCTGCCCCTGCTGGAGGCCATTGCGCGGCGCACCGCCTATATCGCCCTGCTGGTGGAGCGGCCGCTGGCCTTGTCACAGCTGGTGCGCCTCAGTTCCCAGAGCCCGTGGATCAGCCATCAACTGGCCCGTTATCCCCACCTGCTGGATGAACTGCTGGACCCGCGCCGCCTCTACGCCCCCCTCGAGAAGGAGGAACTGGAAACAGAGCTGGATCACCTGCTGGGCACCCTGGACGCCGAAGACCTGGAGCAGCAGATGGAGCGCCTGCGCCAGTTCGTCCACAGCAATGTGCTGCGGGTGGCGGCGGCGGACATCACGGAGGCCATACCGCTCATGGTGGTCAGCGATTACCTCACCTGGATCGCCGAGGCCGTCATCGCCAGGGTGCTCGACCTGGCCTGGCGCCATTTGACCGCCACCCACGGCCGGCCCACCGGCATCCTGGGAGAGGACACCGGCTTTGCCGTCATCGGCTACGGCAAGCTGGGGGGCATCGAACTGGGCTATGGTTCGGACCTGGACCTGGTGTTCCTGCACGGCAGCGCCGACCCCAACGCCATGACCGACGGGGACCGGGCGGTGGGCAACGACGTCTTCTATGCCCGCCTGGGCCAGCGCATGATCCATATGTTCACGGCCCGCACCCCCTCCGGTCAGCTCTACGAGACGGATATGCGCCTGCGGCCGAACGGCGAGTCTGGCATGCTGGTGAGCCCCCTGGAAGCCTTCGAGGATTATCAGAAAAACAGCGCCTGGACCTGGGAGCACCAGGCCCTGCTGCGGGCGCGGCCCATCGCCGGCGATCCAAAGGTGATGCAGGCGTTTCAAAGGATCCGGCGGGAGGTGCTCTCCCGGGAGCGGGACCCGGAGGAGCTTCGCACCCGGGTGCGGGAGATGCGCGAGAAAATGCGCGGCTCCCTGGACAAGAGCGACAAAGAGCGCTTTGACCTCAAGCAGGGCCCCGGCGGTATCGCGGATATTGAATTTATGGTTCAATACGCCGTTTTGCGGTGGGCGCACGGGCATCCGGACCTGCTGGAGTGGACCGACAATATCCGCCTGCTCGAAGGCCTCTCCCGGCACCGGCTGCTGGCCGGGGAGGCGGCGGAGCGCTTGGCCGACGCCTATCGCGCCCTGCGCGCCGCCTGTCACCGCGCCAGCCTGCAGGATTCGCCGGCGATAGTGCCCGGCGACAGGCTGCTGGAGGAACGCAGGCTGGTTAGGGAAATCTGGGATTCCCTGATGGAAAATTGATTTCGCGTAGGAGCGCCTTCAGGCGCGAAGGGTGGCTGAGCAAACCCTGTTTCGCGCCTGAAGGCGCTCCTACCTGATTTTTGACTGGAGTTGCTAATGGCTACAATGGCGGACCGCGACGGGGTCATCTGGCTCGACGGCGAAATGGTGCCCTGGCGGGAGGCGAAGACCCACCTGCTGACCCACACCCTGCACTACGGCATGGGGGTGTTCGAGGGTGTGCGCGCCTACAAGACCGACCAGGGCGCCGCCATCTTCCGCCTGCAGGATCACACCGAGCGCCTGTTCCGCTCCGCCCACATCCTGGGCATGCCCATGCCTTTCGACCGGGATACCCTGAACCAGGCCCAGAAGGCGGCGGTGCGGGAGAACGGGCTCGACTCCGCCTACATCCGGCCCATGTGTTTCTACGGCTCCGAGGGCATGGGGCTGCGCGCCGACAACCTGCGGGTGCACGTCATGGTGGCCGCCTGGGAGTGGGGCGCCTACCTGGGCGAGGACAACATGAAAAACGGCATCCGCATCCGCACCTCCTCCTTCAGCCGCCACCACGTCAACGTCACCATGTGCAAGGCCAAGGCCAACGGCAACTACATGAACTCCATGCTGGCCCTGCAGGAGGCGGTCAAGGACGGCTATGACGAGGCCATGCTGCTGGACACCGAGGGCTACGTGGCCGAGGGCAGCGGCGAGAACATCTTCCTGGTGCGGGACGGCGAGCTGCTGACGCCGGATCTCACCTCGGCCCTGGACGGCATCACCCGCGACACCATCTTCCGGCTGGCCGCCGAGCTGGGCATCCCGGTGCGGGAAAAGCGCATCACCCGGGACGAGGTCTATGTGGCGGACGAGCTGTTCTTCACCGGCACCGCCGCCGAGGTGACCCCCATCCGCGAAGTGGACGGGCGCAGCATCGGCCTGGGGGGCCGCGGCCCCATCACCAAGCGCTTGCAGGGGCTTTATTTCGACCAGGTGCATGGCCGGCGGGACGAGTATCCCGAATGGCTGGCGCTGGTCTAACCTCTTGTTGGGAGAAAAAAATGGCTGAGGCAAATCAGACACCGATCCAAGTCAAACCCACACAACTGCCGCTGTGCTGCCCTCCGAAGGGCGCCAGGATCTGGAGCGAGCATCCCCGGGTCTTTCTGAGTCTCAAGAAGACGGGCAAGGCCACATGCCCCTATTGCGGGGCGCGATACGTCCTGGAGAACTGATATCCCATGGCCGAGGCATCCCCCTCACCACTGAGCCACGACGCCTACTTCGCCCTGGAACAGCAGCA
The DNA here is from genome assembly GCA_011051655.1 of Sedimenticola sp. Classification (GTDB taxonomy): domain Bacteria; phylum Pseudomonadota; class Gammaproteobacteria; order Chromatiales; family Chromatiaceae; genus DRKS01. The sequence goes on along the minus strand of DRKS01000003.1, from coordinate 114,748 downwards.
AGACCAGCGTTTCGAGTATATGGCGGGCCAGGTATTCGCCATGACCGGCGGCACGGAACGGCACGCCATGATCTCCGGCAATACGCTGGTGGCGCTTTCCACGGGATTGCGCCACAAGCCCTGCCGGGTCTACGGACCGGATATGAAGCTGTTCATCGCCGAGCACGACAAGTTCTGTTACCCGGACACCATGGTGCTGTGCGAGGAGGGAAAGCGCAGTAAACTTTATGTGGAAAATCCCCTCTGTATCGTGGAAGTGCTGTCCGAGGCCACGGAATCCTATGACCGGGGCCTCAAGTTCGAACACTACCGCGCCATTTCTTCCCTGAAGGCCTACCTGCTGCTCAACCAGGACCGGGCCCACGCCGAACTGTTCGAGCGGGATCCCGGCGGCACCTGGCATCTGTCAGAGGCCAGCGGCGAAGAAGGGGCGGTGGAAATCGCCACCCTGGGGATATCCCTCTCATTGGCCGACCTCTACCGGCAGGTGGATTTCGATTCAGACTGACCACCAGAACAGTGCCCGCCCGAGGGTCCTTGTGGTCGCCCCCTCCTGGGTCGGCGACATGGTGATGGCGCAGAGCCTGTTCAAGGCACTGAAGCAGCGCCATCCCGAACCGGGCATCGATGTCCTGGCCCCCGCCTGGAGCCGACCCCTGCTGGAGCGCATGCCGGAGGTCGGCGACGCCATCGACATGCCGCTGGGGCATGGCAGGCTCGGTCTCAAGACCCGCTGGCGCCTGGGCCGCGGCCTGCGCGGGCGGGGTTACGACCAGGCCATCCTGCTGCCCAACTCCTTCAAGTCCGCCCTGGTCCCCTTCTGGGCCGGGATCCCCAGACGCACCGGCTGGGTGGGGGAGCTGCGCTACGGCCTGCTCAACGACATCCGCAGGCTGGACAAATCACGGCTCACCATGACGGTGCAGCGCTTCGTGGCGCTGGCGTATCCGGCAAAAACCCCATCAGTACCCGAGATCCCCCCCCCGAGCCTGGAGGCGGACAGCACCACCGCGCACCAGGCGCTGGCAGAGCTGGGGCTGGTGAAACGGGGCCCGGTGCTGGCGCTTTGCCCTGGCGCCGAGTACGGCCCGGCCAAGCGCTGGCCGGAGGAATCCTACGCCGGGCTGGCCGCCGCCATGGCGGACCGGGGCTGGGACATCTGGCTGTTCGGCTCCGCCAGGGACAGGCCCGTCTGCGCCGGGATCGCCCGGCGCCTGGAGGGAAACTGCGCCGACCTCAGCGGCCGCACCTCCCTGGCCCAGGCGGTGGACCTGCTCTCCCTGGCCGACGCCGTGGTGAGCAACGACTCCGGCCTGATGCACGTGGCCGCCGCCCTGGACCGCCCCCTGGTGGCCCTCTACGGCTCCTCGGACCCGGGCTTCACACCGCCGCTGAACGACCGCTCGCGGGTGGTCTGCCTGGGGCTCGACTGCAGCCCCTGCTTCCGGCGGGAGTGCCCCCAGGGGCATCTCCGGTGCCTGCGGGACATCAGCGTGGAGCAGGTGCGCCAAGCCCTGGACGAGGTGCTCCCGTGAGGGTGCTGCTGGTCAAGACCTCCTCCCTGGGGGATCTGATCCACAGCCTGCCGGCGCTGACGGACGCGGCGGCGGCCATCCCCGGCATCCGCTTCCACTGGGTGGCGGAGGAGGCCTTCGCCGAGATCCCGGCCTGGCACCCGGCGGTGGAGCGGGTCATCCCCATCGCCCTGCGGCGCTGGCGCCGGGGCTGGGGGGCGGCCTGGCGCAGCGGGGAGATCGGCGCCTTCGTGGGGAATCTGCGCCGCCACCCCTATGATCTCATCATCGACGCCCAGGGACTGTTCTTCAAGAGCGCCATGGTGGCCGCCCTGGCCCGGGGGCCGCGGGCCGGCTACGACCGCGCCTCCGCCCGGGACCCCTGGGTGGCCTGGACCTATCAGCGGCGCTGGGCCGTTTCCCGGGAGCGCCACGCCATCGAGCGGGTGCGCCGGCTGTTCGCCCTGGCCCTGGATTATGCCCTGCCCGATACCCCGCCGGACTACGGCCTGGACCCCGGGGAGCCCGCGGCAGCAACCCCGCAGAGGCCCTACCTGGTCTTCCTCCACGGCACCACCTGGCCCTCCAAGCACTGGCCGGAGGCCTACTGGGCCGAGCTGGCCGCCCTGGCCGGGGAGCGGGGCTTCGAGATCCGCCTGCCCTGGGGAAACGATGAGGAACGCCAACGGGCCGGGCGGCTGGCGGCGGATTGCCCGGCCGCCCGGCTGCTGCCCCGGACGGGCCTGCCGGACCTGGCCCGGGAGCTGCGGGGGGCCGCCGGGGTGGTGGGGCTGGACAGCGGCCTCAGCCACCTGGCGGCGGCCCTGGGGACCCCGGGGGTGACCCTCTACGGCCCCACCCGGGCCGAGTTGACAGGCGTGATCGGCCCCCGCCACCGCAACCTGGTTGCAAAATTCCCCTGCGCCCCCTGCCTGGACCGGGTGTGCAGCTTCAGCGGAACCGCCGGAGTCTCCCCCGCCTGTTACCAGACCCTGCCGCCGGTCACGGTGTGGGAGGCCCTGGCGGCCCGGCTGCAACCGGAGGCCGCATGAGGCTCGCCTTCGCCGTCTCCCTGTGGTTCCCCTTCGGCGGCATGCAGCGCTCCCTGTTGCGCATCGCCCGGGCCTGCGCCGCCCGGGGTCACAGCGTCGACATCTACACCGGGGAGTGGCAGGGTGAGCGGCCCGGGGGCATCGGGGTGTTCGAGCTGGACACCCGGGCCTCCAGCAACCACCGGAGCAATGACCTGCTGGCCAGGCGCTTCGCCCGGGCCACGGCCGGAAAGGGTTACGATTGCCGGGTCGGATTCACCAAGATCCCGGGGCTGGACCTGTATTACGCCGCCGATCCCTGTTACGCCGCCCGGGTGGACGAGACCAGGCCGATGCTCTACAAGCTGTCCCCCCGCTGCCGCGCCTTCAAACGCCAGGAGGCGGCGGTCTTCCGGCCCGGCGCCGGCACCGGGGTGATGCTCATCGCCCATGGGGAGAAGGAGAAATTCATCCGTTACTACGGCACCGAACCGGAACGCTTCCATCTGCTGCCGCCGGGGATCAACCGGGACCGGCTGGCCGGCGGGGAGGCGGACGGCGCCACCCTGCGCGAAGAACTCGGGATCGCCGGGGACGGGCTCATGCTGCTGGCCGTGGGCTCCCGTTTCCGCACCAAGGGGATCGACCGGCTGATCCGGGCGCTTGCAACCCTGCCCCCCGGGCTGAAGGAAAAATGCCGGCTGGTGGTGGTGGGGCACGGCAAGGCGCAACCCCTGCGCCGCCTGGCCGGACGCCTGGGAGTGGCGGAGCAGGTGATTTTTACCGGCGCCCGGGAGGATGTGCCCCGTTTCTACCGGGCGGCGGACGCCCTGGTGCACGCCCCCCGGAGCGAGAACACCGGCACCGTGCTCATCGAGGCGATGATCTGCGGACTGCCGGTGCTGGCGACGGGCAACTGCGGCTTCGCCTTTCACGTCCGGGAGGCCCGGGCGGGAACGATAACGCCGGAGCCCTTCGATCAGGGGCAGCTCAATAAGGCCCTGGCGGAATTTCTCACCTCGCCCCAGCGCAACGCCTGGGCGGAAAACGGCCCCGCCTATTGCGCCCGTACGGACCTCTACGGCCTGATCGAGCGGGCGGCGGATATCATCATCGCGCGGGCCGAAGCCAACCGGAGGCGCCATGCTGAAGGTGCTTGAGCCCTACCGCCCCCTGTTCCCGGAGACCCATCCGGAACAACTCTGCGCCCTGGAAGGCGAGGTGTTCAAGCGCATCCAGAACCGGCGCACCTTCCGCATCGAACGGGGCGGACGGGGCTTTTTCGTCAAATGCCACCGGGGGGTGGGCTGGGGCGAGATCCTCAAGAACCTGGGCTCCCTGAAGCTGCCCGTGCTGGGGGCCGGCAACGAGTGGCGGGCCATTCACCGGCTGCGCCAGCTCGGCGTGGAGACCATGTCGCCGGTGGCCTACGGGGCCGAGGGCTGGAATCCGGCCGCCCTGCGCTCGGTGCTGGTCACCGAGGAGCTTTCGGGCTGCATCAGCCTGGAGAAATTCTGCGGGGACTGGCACAACAATCCACCGCCCCCCGGGCTGAAGCGGGCCCTGATCCGGCGGCTGGCCCGGATCGCCCGCACCCTGCACGAAAACGGGGTCAATCACCGGGATTTCTACATTTGTCATTTCCTGATCCGGCTGCCCTGGAGCGGCGACGAGGCCGACCTGCATCTCTACGTGATCGACCTCCACCGGGTGCAGCGCCGCCGCCGCACGCCCCGGCGCTGGGTGGTGAAGGACCTGGGGTCACTCTGGTTCTCGGCCATGGAACTGGGGCTGACCCGGCGGGACCTGTTGCGCTTCATGGCCGAATACCGGCACCGGCCCCTGCGCCGCATCCTGCACCGGGAGCGGGATTTCTGGGGCGCGGTGCAACGGCGGGCACAGGCCCTGTACCGGACCAGGCCGGACGCCGATGCGTGAGGATCCGAACACCCCCATGCGGGCCGGGGCCCGCCGCCTGGACGATGGGCGGGTGCTGCATCTGGTCCGCGCCGTGCGACGCCTGCCGGGAAAGCGGGAGGTCTGGCGGGGGGAACTGGAAGGACGGCCGGTGTTCGCCAAATTCTATCTCGACGCCGGCAGGGGGAAAACCCACTGGCAACGGGAGCTGGACGGCCTGGCCGCCTTCCGGGAGCGGGGCATCCCCACGGCGGAGCTGGCATACGCCGGAGAGCTGGAGGGGGGCGGCTGGCCGGTGATCGTTCTGGCGCAACTCCCGCAACCGCTGAGCCTGAAGGAGGCCTGGGAGCAGGGGGACGCCGCCTCGCGGGAGCGGGTGTTGCGGGAGATGACCGCCCTGCTGGCCCGCCATCACCGGGCGGGTATTTGCCAGACCGACCTCCATCTGGGCAATTTCGTCGTCTCGAATCATGAAATCCACAGCCTGGACGGGGATGGCGTCAGGGCCGTGAAGGGGGAGCTCGCGCAAGAGGCATCGCTGGATAACCTGGCGCTTTTCCTGGCCCAGCTGCCGCCCGAGTGGGCGTCCCGCGCCCCCGCCCTGTATGACCTGTATCTCACCGCGCGGGGATGGGCCCGGGGCCCCGGCGGCGGGGATCTGCGGCGGCGGGTGGAGCGGTGGCGGGAAAAGCGCTGGGAAGAGCGCCGGCGCAAGCTGCTGCGGGAGTGCACGGCCTTTGTCTGCCGCAAGACGGCGGAGCGCCTCGAAGTGATTGCGCGGGCCGATGCCGGGCCGGACCTGGACGCCCTGCTGGCCGATCCGGACGCCTCTTTTCCGGGAAAGGACCAGGCGCTGAAAAACGGCAACACCTGCACCGTCTGGGCGGCGCAGGCCGGCGGCCTGAGGCTGGTGATCAAACGCTACAACGTCAAGGGCCTGTGGCACGGCATCAAGCTCAGCACCCGCGCCGGCAGGGCCTTCGTCTCCTGGGAGAACGCCCACCGGCTTCTGTTCCATGGCATCGCCACCCCCAGGCCGGTGGCGGTGGTAAAAATCAGGCGGGGCCCGCTGCGGCCCGTCGCCTACTTCCTGGCGGAAGAGGTGAAGGGCGTCGGCGCCCACCACTGGTTCCGGGACGCCGGCATAAGCGGCGGCGAAAAGACCCGCATGGCCGACAGGATCGCCGGCCTGTTCCGCCAGCTCGAGGACCAGCGCATCAGCCACGGAGACATGAAGGCGAGCAACATCCTCATCGTGGGGAATGAACCCATGCTGATCGACCTGGACGCCATGCAGCGGCATTCCACCGAGGCGTCGTTCAAAAAGGCCTGGGAAAGAGACCTGCGGCGCTTCATGCGCAACTGGGATGACGAACCGGAGTTGCAGACGCTGTTTTCCGGGCTGCTGCAATCGGCGCTGTAGGCGCTTGCCACGGCCGCGCCTCCTCACTTTGCAGGCCGGCCGTGGCAACACCCGCCTTGATCCCCCGGCCGCTATCGTGGCTATAATAGGCGCCACGGCGATCAGCCGGCATCAGCGCCACCCGGGGCCGGCCCGGGGTGGGCCCATTTCTTTCCCCAGCCGCAAACAAACGCAGCTCAACACTACAAGATCCGGCTCTCAGCATGAATGTCCAGACCCAATCCGAAGCACCCCAGGTTCAACCGCTGCCGGCCTACGGCTCCATCCTGCTGGCGGTGGACTCATCCGACCACTCCAACCGCGGCATCACCGAGGCCCTGAGGCTGGCGGAGATCTGGGACAGCCGCCTCAGCGCCGCCCACGTCTATGCGGCCAGGCTCCATGACATGCGTTTTCGCCAGATGGAGGGGGGGCTGCCGGAGCAGTACCGCCAGGAGCAGGAGCTGGAGCGCCAGCGGGAGGTGCATGACGACCTCATCACCAAGGGACTGAACATCATCACCGACTCCTACCTGGACCAGGTGGAGCGGGAGAGCAGCGACAAAGGGATCCGGATCACCCGCCGTGCCCTGGAGGGCAAGAACTACCGGGAGATGGTCAACGAGGCCAACGGCGGTGATTACGACCTGCTGGTGATGGGCGCCCTGGGCCTGGGGGCCATAAAGAACAGCCGCCTGGGCACCGTCTGCTCACGGGTGGCCCGGCGCAGCCGGATCGACACCCTGGTCATCAAAGAGCCCACCCGCGCCCTCTCCGAGGGGCCCATCGTGGTGGCCGTGGACGGTTCCGCCAAATCCTATGGCGGCCTGCTCACCGCCCTGGCCCTGGCGCAGCAGTGGCAGACGCCGGTCAAGGTGGTCTCCGCCTTCGACCCCTACTATCACTATGTGGCCTTCAACCGCATCGCCGGAGTGCTCTCACAGGAGGCGGGCAAGGTGTTCCGCTTCCAGGAGCAGGAGCAGTTGCACGAGGAGATCATCGACTCCGGCCTGGCCAAGATCTACCAGGGCCATCTGGCCGTCTCCCGGCAGATTGCCGCCGACCACGGCATCGAGGCCGAAACCGTCCTGCTGGACGGCAAGCCTCACGACGTCATCAACAAATACCTCAAGCAGGTGAAGCCCTCCCTGCTGGTGCTGGGCACCACCGGCATCCACGCCGACCCCGGGCTGGACATCGGCGGCAACGCCGAGGCCCTGCTGCATGACGCCGACTGCGCCCTGCTGCTCAGCCAGCGGGAACACCAGCCCCAGGTGGACCGCCTCGCCTCGGTCACCACCTCCTGGACCAAGGAGGCCGAGGCCCGCATGGAGCGGGTGCCGTCATTCGTGCGCAACATGGCGCGCATGGCCATCCTGCGCTACGCCCAGGAGCACGGCCACACCGTCATCACCGAAAGCATCGTGGACGAGGCCACCGCCAAGCTCATGCCCGGCCATGCCGAGGAGGCCATGGCCGAGATCGTGGAGGCCTACGACAAGGGCGAACTCAAGCGCAAGCCCGGCGCCGGAGAGACCATGCCCACGGCACTCGCTCCGCTCGCGGGGCAGGCTCTGCGCTGGAGCGACCAGGCCACCCGGGCGCTGCTCACGGTCAAGGACCTGAGCCTGCGCGGCAATCTCAGCATGCGGGCGGAGAAAAAGGCCCGCGCCAGCGGCAGCCGCACCGTAGAGGCCGAACACATCCAACCCTTCATCGATGACGACGTGGAGGTGGGCGAATTCAACCCGGGCGCAGAAGCCCTCCATACGCACCAGGATGCGGGTACAGCGCCTGCGTCAACCGGAAACCGTCAACCGGAAACCGGTCTGCATTGGCATGCCGCCGCCCTGGCCCGCCTGATGCGGGTACCCGAAGGGTTCATGCGCGACGCCTCCAAGGAACGCATCGAAGACTATGCCCGCGCCGAAGGCCACGGCGAAATCACCCTGGAGATCGCGGAGGCGGGACTGGCCCGGGCCCGCGAGGCCATGGCAGGCCAAATGGGGAGCAACGCCACGCCGGCCGAACCCAAAACCGGTGGCTGCCCCTTCGCCCACAAGGCCTCTTCGAAGACCGAAGAGCCAGGCCGGGCCGGCGGCCCGGCCTGGAGCCCCGAAGCCGAGGCCATGCTGCAAAACGTACCTGCCGGCTTCTGTCGGGACATGACCGCCAAGGCCGCCGAGACCATGGCCGCCAAGGCGGGCCAGGCAGAGGTCACCCCCGCCCTGATGGGGCGGCTGATGCAGACCTTCATGTCCGATTCAACCACCGCCGAAGAGACCCTGCCCTGGGAAAATGAGGCCCGCGAACGCATCCAGCGCGCCCCCGACATGGTGCGCGCCATGCTCATCCGGGAGATCGAGGACTGGACCCGGCGCCAGGGCCTGGAGAAGGTCACCCCCGAGGCGGTAGACGCGGTGAAACAGGCCTGGCGACAGACCGGCGTTTTTCACCTTGCCCCCAATGATTCGCGTAACGGTTAACGGTTTACGGTTGACTTCTCACTAACCCGTCAACTGGAAACCGGATAATGAACGACCTTTTCATCATCGCCGTCAACCTGACCCGCCGCTGCAACCTGGCCTGCGCCCATTGCTACATGGATGCAAAGACCCGGGACAGCGGCGGGCCGGACGAGCTGACCACCGGGGAGGTCAGGGGCCTGCTGGACGAAATCGCCGGCCGCAGCAACGAGACCATGGTGGTGCTCACCGGCGGCGAGCCCCTGCTGCGCCGCGACCTGGACGAGCTGGTGGCCCACGGCAGCGGCCTGGGGCTCTCCATGGTGGTGGGCACCAACGGGGTGCTGCTGGACGAAAAGCGGGTCGTCTCCCTGAAGGCGGCGGGGGCCATGGGCATGGGCATCAGCCTGGACTCCCTGGACCCGCAGCACCACGACGGCTTCCGCGGCTGCCCCGGAAGCTGGGAGAAGACCCTGGCCGGCATGGAGGCCTGCCGCAGGCACGGGCTCCCCTTCCAGGTTCACTTCTCGGTCACCGAGAACAACGCCCACGAAGTCCAGGCCATGATCGACTTCGCCAGGGCCTCCGGCGCCCATGTGCTGAACATCTTCTTCCTGGTCTGCACCGGCCGGGGGGAGTCCATGTCGGACATCACCCCCGCCCGCTACGAAGCAGTGCTGAACCAGCTCGTCGAGGCCCAGGAACGGACCGGGGACCTGATCATCCGCGCCCGCTGCGCCCCCCACTTCAAGCGGGTGGCCTACCAGCGCGACCCGCAATCCCCCCTGACCCGCGCCCAGGGCTACGAGGGGGGCGGCTGCCTGGCCGGCATCCACTACTGCCGCATCACCCCGGAGGGCGCGGTCACCGCCTGCCCCTACATCCCGGACGAGGACGGCAGCATCCGGGAGACCGGCTTCTGGGAGATCTGGGACAAGGCCCCCACCTTCGAGCTGCTGCGCAACCCCAGGCTGAACGGCAAATGCGGCCAGTGTGAATTCCAGAAGCTCTGCGGCGGCTGCCGCGCCCGGCCCAGGGCCATGGGCGGAACCCTGATGGACGCCGACCCCTGGTGCGGCTACCGGCCGGAGGGAGCAGCCGTGATCCAGCCCCTCGAAGAGGAGGGTTGCGACCGGATCACCTGGTCTCCCGAGGCACAACAGCGGCTTTCGCGGGTGCCCGGTTTCCTGCGCAAGATGGTGCGCAAGCGGGCCGAATCCCATGTGCGGGAGCTGGGCGAACGCATTGTCACCACCGACCACATGGCCACCCTGGCCTCGAACCGCTTTGGCGGCAGCCATCCCGGCATGCGCCCGGAGAGCGCCCCGGCCCCGGCCACGACAGAGGAACCCGCTCCCCCACCGGCACAGGCCCCGCCCCCGCTGGCCTGGACCCGGGAGGCGCGGGAATACATGGAAGAGGCACCGGGCTTCCTGCGCGACAGCCTGATCCAGGTGGCCGAAGAGGTGGCCCGCAACGAAGGACGGCTCGAGGTCAACATGAAGCTGTTGCACCGCCTGGAGGGCAAAGAAGAGGCAGAGCGGGCGCTCGAGTGGGAGCCGGCGGCCGGGCAGGCCATGGAAAAGCTCCTTTCGGACCGCCAACCCCAGGCCCGGCTCTTCATCCAGCCCACCATGGAGGCCGCCGCGGAGCGCGAGGCCAGGCGCCGGGGCGCCGATGTCGTGGCCGCCCGTGACGTCGAAAAGGTGGTGGAGACCGGGACCGCCGGCGTGGAGTGGGACCCCGACGCCCTGGCCCGGGTGCAGTCCGCCCCCGACTTCAACCGCGCCGGCATCAAGAAGGCCGCCGAATTCAATGCCCGCCGCGAAGGCCTGGAGCGCATCACCAGCGAGGACCTGACCCGCTACCGCAACCGGGCCCTGATGCGCGCCGTCCGCCGCATGAAGGGCTTCGGCATGAACAGCCTCGATTTCAGCGCCTGGGAGATCGCCAGAGAGCGGGTGCCCCGGCTGAAGGACAACGAACAGGCCGCCAAGCGCTTCGCCGCCATCCGGGACTATGTGGAATCCAACCAGGCTCCGGATGGGGGAGGCCTCGGCCTCATGGACAGGGAGCTGATGGAAAAGATGAAGGCCGAAATGAAAAAATGACGGCCGCGGGGAGAGACGGACCGGCCCGGATTGAGGCCATCCCCGGCTTTTCCACGGCTCTGGCGTAAACTCGCAAATCAGGCAGCACAGGACAGCCGGACGCCTACTCAAGTGATGAAAAAGGTGCAAAAGCTGGGCGCCGCATTGAGGTGCGCAGTCTGGGATGTGGATATAAATTCCCTGCCACCCTGGAAGGCCCGCCTGGTGGGAGGCATGCGCATCATGCATCTGGTGATCCGCGACCTCCTGGAAGGCCAGCTCAGCCTGCGCTCCATGAGTCTCGTCTACACCACGCTGCTCTCCCTGGTGCCCCTCATCGCCCTGAGCTTCTCCGTCCTCAAGGCGTTCGGCCTGCACAACCAGGTCGAGCCCATACTGCTTAACATGCTTGCCCCGCTGGGGGAGAAAGGCGTCGAAATCACACAGCGGATTATCGAATTCGTGGAAAACGTGAAGGCCGGGGTGCTGGGCTCCCTGGGGCTGGCCCTGCTCATCTTCACCGTCGTCTCCATGATCCAGAAAATCGAGCGGGCATTCAACTACACCTGGCGCGTCACGAAACACCGGCCATTCGGGCAGCGCTTTGGCAATTATCTGAGCGTTATTCTGATCGGCCCGGTGCTGGTTTTCACGGCCATTGGCATAACGGCCACCATCTCCAATACCGCTGCCGTGCAGCAGCTCATGACCATCAAGGCATTCGGCGCCGCCATTCATCTTGGCACCCGCCTGCTGCCCTACCTGCTGGTGATCATCGCCTTCACCGTCATCTATATCTTTGTCCCCAATACCAGGGTGAAGGCGGGCTCCGCCTTCGTCGGCGCCCTGGTGGCGGGTGCCCTGTGGCAGACCACGGGTTGGGGCTTCGCCTCCTTCGTGGCTACATCCGGGAAGTACACCGCCATCTATTCCGCCCTCGCCTCACTGATCCTGTTCATGATCTGGATACAGTTGAGCTGGCTCATCCTGCTGATCGGCGCCAGCATCGCCTTTTACCACCAGCATCCCGAATACCGCTCACTGGAGCACCGCCAGCCCCATTTGAGCAACCGCTTGAAGGAGAAGCTGGCGCTGCTGATCATGACCCTGATCACCAGAAACTTCTACGAAAAGCGCCCGCCCTGGACGGTCGAGGCGCTGGCGCAATACCTGGGATTGCCCGTGGACGCCATCACGCCGCTCACAGAGCGCCTGATCGAGGCGGAGCTGATCGCTCATGCGGACAAGTCCCGCACCGGCCTTCTGCCCGCCCAGCCCCCGGAAAAATTGAAGCTCCGGGATATCATCGCCGTCGTCCGCACCATTGGCGAAAACAGTTACCTGAACCTGCGGCGGCTGCCACCGGATCCCCAGGTGGACAACGCATTCGCAAACCTTGAGCAATCCATGCAAAATAGCCTGCATGAACAGACCATAAAACAGCTGCTGCCCACTGATTAGAATTTGGAAAGGAGGAACCGCCCATGCCCGCAAAATTCATTCTGTTACCGGGTAAAAGCATCGAGCAGAGCCACCTGGTTAGAATCCCGGAGCATTACGACGCCATGGAGGCATTCCGCCATACGACGGGGCTGATCGCCGGCGTGGAGGAAGCCAACCCCGACTACACCTGGGAGGACATCGAGGAGGCGCTGGAGGCCCAGGGTTTCGAAACCGTGGAGTATGTCCTCGGGCCCGAGGTGGATTAGTCGGTCAGCGCCCCGTAAAACGCCGGCCGCCGGTCTTCGAACAAATCGCTCTTCGGCGTCACCCTCTTGTCCCTGGCCCGGGCCGGATCTATGCCGGCGATGAAGAGCTCCCGCCGCCTCTCGTCCGACCGGTGCATCAGCTCGCCCCGCGGCCCGGCCAGCTGGCTCCGGCCGGTGAAGGTCAGGGTCCCGCCGGGGCGGACATCCGAACCGGTGCGGTTGGCGGTTATGGCGAAAACCCCGTTTTCCAGGCAGCGGGTCAGCATGGCCTGCTGGCCCCAGGCCAGCACCAGGTTGGAGGGATGGCAGATCAGATCGGCCCCCTGCAGGGCCAGGGTCCGGGCCACCTCCGGGAAGGCCCAGTCGTAGCAGATCATCAGGCCCACCCTGAGGCCACGGATATCCACCGTCTCCAGCGGCCTGTCGCCGGGGTCGAAATAATCGTTCTCGGCGTCGAACAGGTGAAGCTTCCGGTAGGTCTGGACAATCCCGCCGGGACCGATGATCAGGGCGCTGTTGAAAATCCTGTCCCCCGCCTTTTCGGCAAAACCGGTGGCCAGATGGAAGCCGTTTTCCCGGCACAGCTCTACCAGGGCGGAGATGCCGGGCGAACGGGCCGGATCCTCCGCCAGGGCGGCCAGTTCCGCCCGGTCCCGGAACCGGTAGCCGGTGAAAGGCAGCTCGGGCAGCACGATAATGTCCGCCTCGGCCCCCCTCAGGGCGGAGACCACCGTCGAGAGGTTTGACTCCACCTCTCCAAACGCCGGCTCGAACTGAAAATAACCCACTCTGAACATGGGCGGATCTTACCGCAACCGGGCCTGGAGCGCCCTGGCCTGCCCATCCTCCGGGTCCAGGGCCAGGGCCCTGGCGACCTCTTCCCGGGCCCTGTCCTCCCGGCCCAGGCGCAGGTACAGGTAGGCGGCGGCGGAGTGCTCTATGGCCACATCCGGGGCCATGGCCAGGGTGGCCTCGATCTCCTGCAGCATCCGTTCATCGGACAGCCGCCCCAGATTGGACAGCAGAAACAGCCGGGCCAGGCGCGCCTCCTGGTTGCCGGGGTTTCTCGCGGCCTCCAGGTCGATCCGGCGCTCCAGCGCATCGCCCATTTTCTTCGAGCGCCCGAGAGGCAGCAGCCTGTCGAGGTAGGAGAAATCATTGAAGTTCGGCCGGATGATGCGGTAGCCATGCCTTTGGATCAGCTCCTGGTTTTCAGGGGTGCGCTTCAGGTAGACGACCGTGCGCCCGTCCCAGAAGACCAGGGCCCAGTTCGGATTGCGGTTGAGGTGCAGGGGGAAATGGCGGCCGAGGGACATGTGATCGTATTCCAGCACCGCCACCGTAAAGCCCCACTGGCGCTCCGCCGCCGCCCAGCCGTCCGCATCCTCGATGATGCGGAAATACCCCTGATGAAACGCCGGGGGATAGAGCTGGTTGATGCGCCCGTCGATGAACACCTTGCGCCCCGGCGAGGCCCAGGGGATATAGCCGCCGAAGGGATAGCTGTTCATGATGCGGCCCTCGATCCCCTCCCGGTCGAGCCAGGCCACGGCCCCGGCGGGGATGTTGTTCTCGTTGGGGCCGATGCCGAAGGCATAGGTCTCGTTGCCGGGAATGGACAGCCCCCCCAGCGCCAGCAGCAGGACGCCGGCCAGGCCATTGGCCGCCGCGGGCCTCTGAAACAGCCGGTCCGGCAATCCTTGCAGCAGGCGGTGGAGGGGGAATACGAAAAACATCCCGGCCACCAGGGCGAAGAGGCCGATCATGCGGATCATGAGGAGGGAGGCCGCGAAAAAGGCCGCGAACAGGAGCAGGCGGGGGCCGTTGCGCCACCCCCCCTGAAACAGGAAATAACCCAGGGAGCCCAGGACGAGGAGCTGATAGCCGGCGGTATAGCGCCAGCCGGAGCCCCACAGCAGCCCGGGGGAAAGGGCCTGCTGCTCCCCCACTGCGTGCAGGGCGGGGTTGGCCGCGAACGCCAGCAGGAAGCCGTAGGGCCGCAGGCCCTCCGGACTGCAGACCGAGGCCAGCGCCACCCCGGCCAGCACCATGGGCAACCGCCGGTCGAAACGCCGGTTCATCAGACCGCCGGCCACGAAAACGCCCACCAGCAGCGGCCCGAGGAACAGGCCCTTGCTGGTATTGGCCCACAGCAGCTCGATCAGGGGCAGGAGCCACAGGGGGCGGGCGTCCCCCGTTTTCGAAAACCGCACCAGCAGGAACAGAAACAGGGAAAGAAACAGGAATGAGAACAGGTAGGGCCGGATGAACAGCCGGAAGCGCAGGGCGAACAGCACCACCGTCAGGGTCAGGACCACCGCCAGAAACCAGCGTCCGGCATCCCCCGGGGACAGGGTCATGAGAGTCCGGTAGAGGACGAAAAAGGTGGCCAGCACCAGCGCGGTCTTCAGCAGGGCGACGCCGGCGAAGCCCCCCGCGTCATAGGCCAGGAAGAAGCTCAGATCCGCCAGCCACTCCCCGTTGAACTGGGGGGCGCCGGCAAAGGTGTAGGAAAAAGCGTCGGCGACGACCGGCGTGCCGGCCTGGAATATCTGCCGCCCGAGATTCAGGTGCCACCAGAAATCGTAGTCCGCAATCCTGGTGAGGCTGAAGCCGGCGATCAGCAGCGTCAGCGGCGCCAAGGCCGCGAGCCTGCCCCCGAGTCCCTCCCCGCCGGGCATTATCCCCTTGTCCCGGCCGGCGGCTCAGTCAAGGCCGAACTCCGCGCCCAGATCCGGGGCCTTGGCCGGCGCATGGTCCTTCGTCGCGTCGTCTTCCTCCCCGGGGGGGAGCTCCTTCACCACCTTGAAGACATCGCTGGACAGTATCCGGACCTTTTTCAGGCAGGCACCCTTCACCGGGGAAAACCGGTTCAGCTCGCCCATGTTGCAGCGGTCGCCGCCATGCACCTTCACATACCGGATGTCCCGGCATTGGATATTCGTGAAAATGACCTCCCGGTATTGGCTGAGTGTGGGCCTTATCCTCAGGAACTCCTTGGAGACCGTCTGAAAATGGATATTCCCGTCAATGTAGGCGGAAAACTGGGGGACCAGGGTCCGGATATCCACCGCCAGGCGGTTCTCCAGCCTAAACCCCAGCTTGCAGCCGTTCGGCAACTCCTGTTTTTTGACCACCTTCAGGCTGACGTACTCGGCCGGCAGCTCCGCCTCCTCCTCAACATAGCGCCAGGTATTGTCGTCTTTCAGGAGCACGCGCCTGCCATCGGCCGTGATGGCCCCGATATCGGCCTCGGCGATACCGCCCAAAAGACAAATACCCAGGGTAATACAAAAAAATCTTCCCGCCATTCTTTTATCCTCGGCTTTGGTTCTCGTTGGATATCAACCTATTTTTCCCGTAACTCGATGGTCCCGCTGACCGACACCCGCACCCTTTGGGCGCCCGCTTCCAGGGTTGGAGCGCTTGCCGCCTTCATCTCCATGGCGGCCCCCATGATCCTCGGCCGGAAGGGCTGCCCCGAGGTGTTTACATCCATCCGCACCAGGCGGTAGGCGGGTTGATCGAGCTCGGCGGCTATCAGCCTGGCCCTTTCCTTGAATGCGGCAATGGCCCGGGAGATAAGCCGGTTCTCCGCCTGCCTGCGCCTTTCGGGGGATATTGTGTAGGCAATGTTGCCTACGGCCAGGCGCTCTTGAAGCTCTCCCACGAGCTGACTCAGCCTCACGGCATCCCGGCTTTCCAGGCGCAGGGACTGGCGTACACGCCAGCCGGTCCGGGCCCGTTTTTGATAGATGGGAGTGGTGCGGTAGTCCAGCGTCTGCACCTTTATCCCCGGCACATCCTTGGCGAGCCTGACCGCCCAGGCCAGCTCCCGGTTGACCTCTTTGGCCAGTCGCACTGTGCTCCTGCCCTCTTTTTGCATATAGAGGACGGCCACCAAGGTGTCATTTTGCACCTCTTCGCTGGCGTCGGCGTCCAGGTTGATCCGGTCATAGGTGAGCGCTTTGCCATCGGCAAACACGGGGGCGATAAACAGGCATAGCGACATTAAAGCGGCTGTCTGAAGCTGTTTTGTCCGGCTCGGCATGGGTTTCTCCTTTCATCGATATGGTCTTGTGTACGCATTGTGGCGGACTCGTCAAAAACGGGGCGCCTCCAACAACCTCCCCTCTCAATCGCCCTGGAAAAGCACCTCGCCATCACTGGAGACGATCTCCAGCTCAACCGGTATCCCCTGGCGGATGCTGGCGGAAACGGTGCTGAAATCCTCAAACGACCCCGGATGTTCCTTCGACCTCACCGATTGCTCGATTTCTCCGCTCACCCTGATACGGACAGCCATGCCTTTCACCCGCAGGCGCCCCCGGTCGTTGCGGCCCAGGGTGCAAGTCACTGTCGTCTCCATATCGCCGGGAGGCGCCTCTTTCCTGGCGACGCTGTACAACAGACTGGCGCTGAGGCAGTCGCCCACCGCCGCCGCCAGTAACGAGCTGGCATCAGGGCCCTCACCCTTTCCCAGCGGCGGCCCCGCGTCCATATGAAGAGCGTCGATGCCATCCCGGTTGAATTCGACCTTGAAACCGTAGCCGTCCAGGTGATGGAGCTGAACGCTGAAATCGCCTTCTTTCGCCATAAGGTGTGCCTTCGTGCAGAAGATTCGCCGCCCACACTTGCAGCAGAGCGGGCGGGGCGTCAATATTCCCACCCAAATTACCGGAAACGACGTGGAGAGACAAACAAATGCGAGCTGTTGAGATGACCAAACCAGGTCCACCGGACGTGTTGCAGCTGACCGAGCTGGTGGAACCCCAGATCCAGTCCGACACCCAGATCAAGGTGCGCATCAAGGCCGCCGGGGTCAACCCCATCGACACCAAGATACGCAAGGACGCCCCCTTTTACCCCGACGACCTGCCCGCCGTGCTGGGCTGCGACGGCGCCGGCGTGGTGGCGGAGGTGGGATCCGCGGTGACCCGTTTCAAGCCGGGGGACGCGGTCTGGTTCTGCAACGGCGGCCTGGGGCGGGAGCAGGGCACCTACGCCCAATTCACGCTGCTGGAGGAGGCCCACTGCTCACCCAAGCCGAAATCCCTGAGTTTTGCCGAGGCGGCCGCCGCCCCCCTGGTGCTGATCACCGCCTGGGAGGCCCTGTTCGAGCGGGGCCGGATCCAGCCGGGGCATACGGTGTTGATCCATGCCGGCGGCGGGGGCGTGGGTCACGTCGCCATCCAGCTGGCGAAACGGGGCGGCGCCAAGATCATCACCACGGTGGCCGACGAGGACAAGGCCATGCTGGCCCAGGAAATGGGGGCCGATGAATTCATCTTCTACCGTGACCGCGATTTTGTGGACGCCGTCAACACCTGGACCAACGGCAAAGGCGTAAACATCGCCCTGGACACCGTCGGCCCCGAAACCTTCAGGCGGACCATCTCCGCCATGGCCTTCGGCGGCAGCCTGGTCACCCTGCTCAATCCCGGCCCGGACATCGACTGGACGGAGGCCCGCAACCGCAATCTCAACATCGGCTTTGAGCTGATGCTCACCCCCCAGTTGCGGAATCTCCCCGCCGCCCGCGCCCATCACAGTGAAATACTGCGCCGCTGCGAGGGCTGGATCGACACCGGCAAGCTCAAGATCCACGTAAGCCACAAATTCCCCCTCGAAGAGGCGGCACAGGCCCACCGGCTGATCGAAAAAGGACATGTGACGGGCAAGGTCGTTTTGGTCGTCGAGGACTGGGAGTTGCCGGTGGAGGTGGCCTGAGCCGGGAGACGAGACATGGCGCAAACGAATGACAAGAAATCCGCAAGATTCGAACGCTTCGCCGAGCGCTGTCCCGAGTGCGGAGGGCTGGGAACCATTACCCGGTACTATGGCGGCGGGGCGTTCATCTCCACCATCGATTGCGACCACTGCCTCGGCCGCGGCGAGATCGGAAACTGCGCGACCTGCGCAGGCACCGGCGTCATCCGGGATAAAGGCGGCCACACATCCGCCGGCCCGGGCGAGTGCCCGGACTGCCGGGGCGCGGGCGCTGTCGGCGACTGTCCCGGCTGTGGCGGAACCGGCGTCATCCAGGCCGGCGGCGGGGAGGATGCCGACTGCCCGGAATGCGGGGGATTCGGATTTGTCTGAGCCCGGAATCACACAGATGCCATCATCCGAAAGCATGCTGCAGAAACACTCCGCCAGCTTCAACCGGCTGAAAAAACGCCTGGAACGCCAGGTCGGCAAGGCCATCGCCGACTTCAACATGATCGAGGCGGGGGACCGGGTGCTGGCCTGCCTCAGCGGCGGCAAGGACTCCTACACCATGCTCGACATCCTGCTCAGCCTGCGGAAGAGGGCGCCCATCGATTTCGACATCATCGCCATGAACCTGGATCAGAAGCAGCCCGGCTTCCCGGAGCATGTGCTGCCGGAATACCTCGCCACCCTGGGCATCGAATACCACATCGTGGAGGAGGACACCTATTCCGTGGTCAAAGAAAAGATCCCGGAAGGCAAGACCACCTGCTCCATGTGCTCCCGCCTGCGCCGGGGGGTCATCTACCGGGTGGCCAAGGAACTGGGGGCCAACAAGATCGCCCTGGGCCACCACCGGGACGACATGGTGCAGACCCTGTTCCTGAACCTGTTCTTCGGTGGCAGGCTGAAGGCCATGCCGCCGAAGCTGCGCACCGACGACGGCCGCCACCTGGTGATCCGCCCCCTGGCCTATTGCGCCGAAAACGACATCATCCGCTACGCCAACCGCCGGCAATTCCCCGTCATCCCCTGCAACCTGTGCGGCTCCCAGGACAACCTGCAACGCCAGCACATCAAGCAGCTGCTGCTGGACTGGGAGAAGGAACATCCCGGCCGCACCGAGACCATCTTCCACGCCATGCAGAACGTGGTGCCGTCACACCTGGCCGATGGCGGCCTGTTCGATTTCAAAGGCCTGACAACCGACAACTGACAACTGACAACTGACAACTGACAACCATGATCCTCTACCTCCACGGCCTCAACAGCGGCGGCACCGCGGGCAAGGCGACGACCCTGCGGGAGGCCCTGGCGCCTGTTCCCGTCCTCAGCCCCACCTACCCGGCCCACCGCCCCATGCAGGCCGTCTATGACCTCCAGCGCCTGATCAGCGAAATCGAGCAGGAACATCCCCGGCTGATGATCGTGGGCAGCTCCCTGGGGGGATTCTACGGCCAGTATCTGGCCCGGCGGTTCGGCGGCATCTTCCGGCTGGTCATGATCAACCCGGCCCTGCGGCCCTGGGAGCTGCTGCGCGGCCGTGAAGGGGAACAGCGCAATTTCGTCACCGGCGAGACCTACCTGCTGACCCGGGAGGACATCGAGCAGACCCGCCGCTTCGAAATAAAGGATGTCAACGACGGCATGCCCACCACCCTGTTCCTGGACAAGGGCGACGAGACCATCGACTACCGCATCGCGGCGGAGATGTACCGGGATGCGGGGGAGCTGTTCATCTTCGAGGGCGGCGATCACCGCTTCCGGCACATGGACGAGGCCATCGCCATCATCCGCAGACGATACGAGGAAGCCGCCTAACTTCATGTACGGGATTCGTTTCCGGACGGATGCCGACTCCAAACGATGGCGCGCAGTTCAGGCTAACCGGCCAGCCGGTCGAAGATGCGAAAACCCGCCACATAGGTGCCGACGGCGGAGCCCAGGGTGCTGAGGACGAACACCAGCAGGGTGCGGGAGACCCGGTTTTTCCACCACCCCTTGAGATTGACGGTGTCTTTGCGCAACCGGCTGAAATCACCCACCTCGGGCTTGCGCAGGTAGATCTCCGCCGCCGCCGTGACCATGCCCGCGCCGACGGTGGGATTGAGGGAGGTGAGCGGAGCAGCCACAAAGGCGGTGACCACCGTCAGCGGATGGGCCGCGGCGATCCCCGCCCCCAGGGCGGAAAGCCCGCCGTTGATCAGAACCCAGTCCGCCACCATCTGCCAGCCCAGCTCCGGGCTGCGGTGGAAGCCGATGCCGAAGCCCGCCAGGATGAGGACGACGATGACCCAGGGGATGATCTTTGGCCAGGGGCTGGGCGTGGGCATGCGGTCCAGCGCCTCGATCCTTTCCCCGGGATCCCCCACCCCCGCCTCCAGGTAAGAACGGATGCCCTTCAGGTGGCCGGCCCCCACCACGGCCAGCAGGTTCTCATGGCCGTCGCGCTGCACCTCTTCCAGCAGGCGGGCCGCCATGTACTGGTCCCGCTCATCGATCAGCGGCAGATAGAGATCCTTCTGCTCGGCGGCGAACTGGGCGAAGGTGGTTTCGAGGATGTCGCCCTCCTTCAGGCGCTCGATCTCCTCCTCCGAGACCTCCTCGTGGGAAATGATGCTGGCGATCAGGCCGGTGAACAGGGTGATGCGCTTCCACCAGGGCACGTTGTGGGCCACCCGCTTGAGGGTGATGCCGATCTCCCGGTCGATGAGCAGCACCGGGCGGTGGCTGTCGTGGGCCGCCTTGATGGCCTCCCGCTGCTCGGCGCCGGGCTCGATATCGAACTGCTCGGCCATACGCTGCTGAAAGGCCCCCAGGGCCAGGCTGGCGATGACCATCAGCACCTTCTTTTCCCTGATAACCCGGAACAGATCCATGCGGGCCAGGGAGTCGGGGTCGATGAGAGAATTGTAGCGGCTGGGGCAGAGCTCCACCGCCACGGCCTCATATTCCTCCGTGGCCAGCAGTTCCTTCACCTTCTCGGCGCTGGCGCGCGACACATGGGCGGTGCCCAACAGGGTAATGCGGCTGTTCCCTACCTGGACATCAACCAAGGGCTCCTGATCTTCACGCATATTTCCGCATTACTCCGGCTTGACGATTAAAAAACGGCACATCATAGCACCAGTTGGCCCGTGCCCAGGAAATAACATCATCGTCCCATATCCGGTCAACTTGACTCAGCCCCGCGTCAGTGGCTTAACATGGGCCACGCTTTGGCGCCAACAATGGGAATCAAAATGCCGCGAACCACCGCTACCGGTCTCATCCTGCTGCTGCTCATGATTATGCTGTCGGGGTGCGAAACCCTGGCGCAAAGGGAGAAGAGCAAGGCCCTGACCAGCACCCTGAAGTCCTATGCAACCACCCTGCGCTGGAGTTACCTGCGGCGGGCCTATGGCTTCATGAGGCCGGAAGAGCTGCGCAAGACGAAGATCCCCCCCGAGCTGGAGAATATCAAGATAACCGGCTATGAAGTCATGGAAAAGGCGGCCCCCGCCGGGGAGGACAGCGTCATCCAGGTGGTGCGCATAGACTATGTCGAACAAGACCGGCAGCAGCAGAAGAGCCTGATGGACCGCCAGCTCTGGGAGTTCGATAAAGAGGCCGGCCGCTGGTATCTCATCAGCGGCATCCCTGAATTCAGCGCCGCGCCCAGGATCCGCACCTCTCCGCTGAAAAAATAGGCCCCCCCCATGCCCGAATCCCGGAAATCCCCAGGCGCCGCCGGCTTTCTCGTCACCGCCGCCGCCTTCGTCATCCTGGTGGCCGGCATGCGGGAGGCCCAGCCCATCCTGGTGCCCTTCCTGCTCTCCGTCTTCATCGCCATCATCGCCATGCCGCCGCTGGTGTTTCTGCAGCACCGGCGCATTCCCAGGGGTATCGCCCTGGCCCTGGTGATCGCCGGGGTGGCCGCTGTCGGCATGCTGCTGGAGGCCCTGGTGGGCGGCTCGGTGGACGACTTCTCCGCCCGGCTGCCCGCCTATCAGGCCAAGCTGGAGACCCAGACCGCCGGCCTGCTGGACTGGCTGGGCGGCATCGGCGTCGAGATCTCCAGGGAGGCGGCGAACAAGCTGCTGGACCCGGCCAAGGCGATGAAGATGGCCGCCCAGGGGCTGAGCAGCCTCGGCGGCATGCTGACCAACGCCTTCCTGATCCTGCTCACCGTGATCTTCATCCTGCTGGAGGCCTCCAGCTTTCCCTCCAAGCTGCAACTGGCGCTGGACGACCCCCAGGCATCCTTCTCACGCCTCGAACACGTCACCGACAACATCAAGCGCTACATGGCCATCAAGACCCTCACCAGCCTGCTGACCGGCCTGGCGGTCGCCGCCTGGCTGTGGGTGATCGGGGTGGACTACCCGGTGCTGTGGGGGACCCTGGCCTTCCTGCTCAACTATGTCCCCAACATCGGCTCCATCATCGCCGCCATCCCGGCCCTCCTGCTGGCCCTGGTGCAACTGGGCCCCGGCGCCGCCCTCTGGTCCGGCATGGGCTACCTTGTGGTCAACGGCCTGGTGGGCAACATCATCGAGCCCCGCTTCATGGGACGCGGCCTGGGGCTCTCCACCCTGGTGGTGTTCCTTTCCCTGGTGTTCTGGGGCTGGGTGCTGGGACCGGTGGGCATGTTTCTCTCCGTGCCCCTGACCATGACGGTGAAGATCGCCCTGGACAGCAGCGAGGAGACCCGCTGGATCGCCATCCTGCTGGGGTCGAAGGCGGAGGGGGGGCGGGGGCAAACCACCTAGGCCGGGCCGGGCTTCACAAAGACGTTCTGCCCAACCTACCCTGTTGTCAGGGCCTGATACAGCGCCAGTGTTTGTTGGCGCAGCCTGGTGAGATCCTTCCGGTCCGCCGGGTCCTTCACCAGATTCCGCAGCAGCGGCCACACGGCATTCAGGTGACGCCTGATCACGGCGGTTTCGCCGCTGTCCCCGGCAGGCAGGATCGACAGCAGTTTTTCCACCGATTCGCTTTGCCGGCGCCAGAAACCGGACGCCAGCCCGGGTTCGCGCTGGGAGGCGACCCACAGGATCTGGTTCCACTGGCCCAGTTCGAAAAGGATTTCGTCCAGAATGGTTTCCGGCGGCCTGGGCTCGCTCCCCTTATCCTGGACCGCGGCTATGCCGAGGCGCCCGCGGGCGTGCCGGGCGCCATTGAAAAACGCCGCCCCGGCCAACCCCGGCGCGCCGGGGTTGGCCCGGTTCCAGCTGGCGGTAAGCGCCTGGGTGGGCAGAGCACCCGCGGACAGCAGCTCGGCATAGGAGGTCTGGAGATTGTGGCCGATGCCGCCCTCATTGTCGGGAAGCCAGTACCACACCGAGGCCACGATAAACACCGTGGCCATCAGCAGGACCAGGAGGGTCCCCCAGCGGTACCCGGTTTCGTGCCGGGCATGGTGTCGGGGTTCATCCCGGGGCCCGGCGCCGGGCTGCTCCGGCGGCACCCAGTGCCCGTTGCCGCCGGGGTCCGGCGCTTCCCGGTCATGCTTGTTTTCTGTCATTTGCCTTGCTCCAAGTGATGATGTTCCGGCCCTACAGCAAAACCCGCTCGATGCCGCCGTGGCGGGCCCTTTCCACGAACTGCCGCCGCCAGTCCCCGCCCAGGCGGGCCCTGGCCAGCTCCACCACCAGGAAGCCGGACTCCAGCCCGGTCTCGTCCGTGTAGCGGGAGAGGCCCTGCTGGCAGGCCGGGCAGGAGGTGAGCAGCTTCACCTCGCCTTCGCCCAGTCGGGCCATGCCCTTTTTCAGCTCCTCGGACTTGCGGAAGCGGACCTGGCGGGCGATGTCCGGGCGGGTGGTGCCCAGGGTGCCGGCCTCGCCGCAGCAGCGGTCGCTCAGCACCACCTCGGCCCCCATGAGCCTGGCCGCCACCTCCACCGGGTTGGCGCGCTTCATGGGGCTGTGGCAGGGGTCGTGAAAAAGGTACTTGCGCCCGCTGCCGCTCTCCAGGGCGACCCCTTTTTCCAGCAGGTACTCGTGGATGTCCAGCAGCCGGCAGCCGGGGAAGATCTTCTCGAATTCGTAGCTGAGGAGCTGGTCCATGCAGGTGCCGCAGGAGACCACCACGGTCTTGATGTCCAGGTAGTTGAGGGTGTTAGCCACCCGGTGGAACAGCACCCGGTTGGCGGTGGTGATGCGGTGGCCGGTTTCATGCTGACCGGCGGCGAACTGGGGATAGCCGCAGCAGATGTAGCCCGGCGGCAGCACGGTTTCCACCCCGGTCTCGAACAGCATGGCCAGGGTGGCCAGGGAGATGTCGCTCAGCAGGCGCTCGGAGCCGCAGCCGGGGAAGTAGAAGACGGCGTCGGATTCCTCGCTCACCTTGGCGGGATCGCGCAGGATGGGGATCTCCTCTTTCGCCTCCAGGCCCAGCAGGGCGCGGGTGGTGGTCTTGGGGACCTCCACCCGCAGGGGCCGGCGCACCAGGTCGACGAACTGGCTGGTGGCCGCCGGCCTGCCGGTGGTGGCGGGGGGAAGCTCTTCCCCCTTGCCCAGCAGCCCCAGCTTTCTGGCCGCGCCATGGGCCAGGTTGACCGAGGCGAAGCCCCAGTCCGCCAGCCCCTTGCGCAGCCAGCGGACGGCGTGGGGGCGGGTGGCGTTGAGCAGGGCCAGGGCCGCCGCGCCCCCGAGGCTGCGGCGCTTGTGCCCCGAGTCCGTCAGGATCTTGCGCATGCGCACGGTGACATCGCCGAAGTCGATGTTGACCGGGCACTTGGTCACGCACTTGTGGCAGATGGTGCAGTGGTCCGCCAGGTCGTTCATGTCCTCGAAGTGGCGCAGGGAGAGGCCGCGGCGGGTCTGCTCCTCGTAAAGGAAGGCCTCGGTGATGAGGCCGGCCCCCAGGATCTTGTTGCGGGGGGAATAGAGCAGGTTGGCCCGGGGCACATGGGTCTGGCAGACGGGCTTGCACTTACCGCAGCGCAGGCAGTGGCGGATGTCGTCGTTCAGCGCCCCCAGCTCGCTCTCCTCCAGGATGATGGCCTCCTGCTCCACCAGGGCCAGGGAGGGGGTGTAGGCCCGCTCCAGGCCGGAGCCGGGCAGCAGCTTGCCCCGGTTGAAGCGGCCCTGGGGGTCGACCTTTTTCTTGTAGTCCGCGAAGGCCCGGAGCTTGTCCGGCTCCAGGTAGCGGACCTTGGTGATGCCGATGCCGTGCTCGCCGGAGATGACCCCT
This sequence comes from Sedimenticola sp., assembly GCA_011051655.1. Lineage (GTDB taxonomy): Bacteria > Pseudomonadota > Gammaproteobacteria > Chromatiales > Chromatiaceae > DRKS01. The sequence goes on along the minus strand of DRKS01000003.1, from coordinate 89,732 downwards.
CCCAGGGAGCCGGCCAGGGCCATGATGCGCTCCACCATGCGGTCCGCCTGGTGCAGCATGTCGTAGTTCTGGGAGTGGACCGGGATGTTGGTGTGCACGTTGCCGTCCCCGGCGTGCATGTGCAGGGCGACGAACAGGCGCTCGTTGCGGATCCCGGCGTGGATGGCGTCGAGGCGGTCGCGCACCCGGGCCATGTCCCGGCCGGGGAAGACCTCGTGCAGCTCCTCCATCACCTCCTTGCGGTAGGAGATGACCAGGTCCCGCCGCAGCAGCAGATCGAGCAGGGTGTCGTTCTCCCGGATGCAGGCCTGCTCCGCCTCGCTCAGCAGATGGGCCTGCTCCCGGGCCCCGGCGTCCAGGTTCCGGAGAATGGCCTCCCAGCGGCCCCGGGCCTGCCTGACGATCCCCTGGGCCAGGGCTTGTTTGGCCTCCAGGATGGCCTGGCTCTCGTCGCTCTCCTGGTAGCTCCCCTCCGGCAGGGCCTCTTCCAGGTCGCCGGCCAGGTACTCCAGCACAGCGTCGGCGATCTTCAGCTTGTTGGCGGTGGACTGCTCGATATTGATGCGCTCGATGCCCCGGCTGTAGTCGGCCAGGCGCTCCAGGGGGATCACCACGTCCTCGTTGATCTTGAAGGCGTTGGTGTGGGCGGAGATGGCCGCCGTGCGCGCGCGGTCCGCCCAGAAGCGCTTGCGGGCCCCGGCGCTGACGGCGATGAAGCCCTCCCCCTGCCGGGCGTTGGCCAGCTTGACCATTTGGGAGGCGGCCTCCCCCACGGCATCGGCGTCGTCGCCGGCGATGTCCGCCAGCAGCACCATCTTGGGCCGCTCCCGGCGGGGGGCCTTGGTGGAATACTTCACCGCCCTGATGTAGCGCTCGTCCAGGTGCTCCAGGCCGGACAGCACCACCTTGTCCAGCCCCTTGAGGTAATCGATGATCTCCACGATGGCCGGCACCGCCCCGGCCAGATCGGCGCCGAAGAACTCCAGGCAGACGGTGCGCTTCTCCGTGGGCATGCGGTGCAGGATGAAGCGGGCGGAGGTGATGAGGCCGTCGCAGCCCTCCTTCTGCACCCCCGGCAGGCCGCCGAGGAACTTGTCGGTGACGTCCTTGCCCAGGCCCGCCTTGCGGAAGGCAGCACCCGGGATCTCCAGCAGCTCAGGCTTGCCAGTGGGGGTTTCGCCATCGGCCTTGTAGCGGCTGATGCGGAAGCTGACCAGCTCCTGCTCGTGGATCTTGCCCAGGTTGTGATTGAGACGCTCCACCTCCAGCCAGTCGCCGTCCGGGGTGACCATGCGCCAGGAGGCGAGGTTATCCAGGGTGGTGCCCCACAGCACCGCCTTCTTGCCCCCGGCGTTCATGGCGATATTGCCGCCGATGGTGCAGGCGTCCTGGGAGGTGGGGTCCACGGCGAAGGCCAGGCCATTGGCCTCGGCCAGATCCGACACCCGGCGGGTGACCACCCCGGCACCCACCCGCACCGTGGGGACCTCGCCCTCGACCCCCGGCAGTTTCACCCTCTCGATCTCCCCCAGGCGGTCCAGCTTTTCGGTGTTGATGACCGCCGTGCGGGCGTCCAGGGGCACGGCGCTGCCGGTGTAGCCGGTGCCGCCGCCCCGGGGGATGATGGTGAGCCCGGCGTCGATGCAGGCCCTGACCACCGCCGCCACCTCCTCTTCCCTGTCCGGCAGGACCACCACGAAGGGGTGCTCCACCCGCCAGTCGGTGGCGTCGGTGGCGTGGGAGACCCGGGCCAGGCCGCCGAAGTCGATATTGTCCCGGCGGGTCACCCGGGCCAGGCGCCGGGCCACCTTGCGCCGCAGCCTGCGGTTGTCCTTCAGCCCCCGGGCGAAGTCCGCCACCGCCTCGCGGGCGGCGGCCAGCAGCCGCAGGGCCTTTTCGTTGCCTTCCGCCCGCCGCTCGAACTGGTCCAGCCGGTGCTCGAGGGCGCCGATGAGGGCGCGGCGGCGCCTGCGGTCCTGTTCCAGATCCTCCTGCAGATAGGGGTTGCGGCCCACCACCCACATGTCCCCCAGCACCTCGAACAGCATCCGTGCCGAACGCCCGGTGCGGCGGGAGCCGCGCAGTTCCTCGATGAGACGCCACATCTCCTCCCCGAGGTAGCGGATCACGATCTCACGGTCGGAGAAGGAGGTGTAGTTGTAGGGGATTTCGCGGATGCGCTGGGGGGCGGTCATAAGGGCAGTGGCAAGTGACAGGCTACAGGTTACAAGAAAAAACGCCCAGGGGCGTGAACCTCCGGGCCATTCGGGTTGGTATGATATCGCAAGCCCGTGAAAAACGTTAACCCGCATTTCTCACCAGGCGGACCCGGTTAATTGAGAAATTTATGAAATTCAATGTACTTAGCCTCATTAAGGTGATGGCGGTTAATTTATACTCTGTCCTATTTGGTTTTTGGAACAATCTGGCTTCGCATCTTGAACGATCAGCCTTGAATCATAGCCACGGCTATGCTTCGGCGGCCGATCGTCCAACCTGCTTCGCCAGCTTGCCCCAAAAATCCAAATCCTGGTGAGAAATGCGGGTTAGAAGCTGGACTTGTTGAAGGTATGAATAATTTACAGGGGAGGTTCCTGGACCTGGCCACCGTCGACCGGGGCGACCTCGATCTGTCAGGATTGAAGCAGACCCTCCCGGACTGGCGCCTTTACCAGGGCACCACGGCCACGGAGACGGCGGAGCATATCCGGGACGCGGCCGTCGTGGTCTCCAACAAGGTGGTCCTGGACCGGGAGGTGCTTGGCCGGACCAGGGGGCTGCGCCTGGTCTGCATCGCCGCCACCGGCGCCAACAACGTGGATCTGGACGCCGCCCGGGAGCTGGGCATCGCCGTGGCCAACGTGACCGGTTACGCCACCCCCGCCGTGGTGCAGCACGTCTTCGCCCTGATCCTGGCCCTGACCACCCGCCTGCCCGACTACAGCAGGGTGGTATCCGCCGGGGCCTGGCAACGGAGCAGCCGGTTCTGCCTGCTGGATTTCCCCATCCGGGAGCTGGCCGGGAAAACCCTGGGCATCGTCGGCCATGGCGAGCTGGGCCGGGCGGTGGCCGGAATCGCAAGGGCCTTCGGCATGGAGGTGCTGGTATCGCAGCGGCCGGGCGGCGCCCCCGCCCCCGGCCGCCTGCCCCTGGACGCGCTGCTGTCCCGGGCGGATGTGCTGAGCCTGCACTGCCCCCTGGCGGAGAACACGCGCAACCTGATCGGGGAGCGGGAGCTGGCGCTGATGAAACCGGGGGCCCTGCTGATCAATACCGCCCGCGGCGGCATCGTGGACGAGGGGGCCCTGGCGGAGGCCCTGCGGAAGGGCCGGCTGGGCGGGGCCGGGGTGGATGTCCTGACGCGGGAGCCGCCCGTTGCGGGCAACCCCCTGCTGGAGCCGGGCATCCCCAACCTGATCGTCACGCCTCACATCGCCTGGGCCAGCCGCGAATCCCGTCAGCGCCTGATGGACGGGGTGGCGGCCAACATCCAGGCCTTTCTCGCCGGCGAGGCCCGCAACCGGGTTGTGTAGGATTATTTCAGGGAAATTCCTTATCCAGTCTTTCCGGTTCCATCTTCTCCTTGATAACGCAGGCCACGGCGAAATTGCCCTCTTCCCCCGTTTCCAGGGGATAGCAGCGCACCACCTCCACCATGACGGAGAGGGGCGGGGTGACGTTTTTGCCCGGCATGATGACAATGGAGAGACGGTTGCCCGGCTCTACCTCCTGGTCCATCCAAAGCAGCAGGCCGTCCCCGCTGAGGTTCTTGACTATGGCCCCGGCCGTTTCATCCGATCCCTCCAGCCGGAAGCGGGCCGGGCATTCCACTTCCATGCGGATGAAGTTTCTTTTGTCAAAATGAGGCAGCATCATTTTCCCCCGCGGTCTGATCCCCTGCGGAACCGTTCGATCCTTCAACTGTAGACGCTCAACCGGATTTGTCACCCCGCATTGCAGGACCCGCACCAGCCGGCCAGCAGGTCCATGCAGAGCCGGTTCATCTCCGCCGCCCGCTCCCGGCTGGCGGCCTCGTTGTAGCAGCGCAGCTCCGGCGCATTGCCGGAGGGGCGCAGGTGGACCACCTCTTCGCTGTCGAAGGTGATGCGCAGGCCGTCGGTGAGGTCGAAGGCCCTCACCGGTCCGAATGCATCTCCGAACAGGGCCTCGACGGCGGCCTTGTCCCGCTCGAAGTCGCCGCTGCACAGGGCGGCGATGCGGGAGCGGCTGAGCCCGGTGGGAAAGTCCTTCAGCCGGTCGCTGTGGGTGAACCGCCGGGGCAGGCGCTCCAGCAGGGCGGAAAGGCCGGCGCCGGACTCCGCCGCCAGCATCAGGATCGCCAGCGGCACTATGGCCGCGTCCCGGGTGGGCAGGGCGCCCAACAGGCGTCCCTCCCGCTCCAGGTCATCGGCGATCAGAAAGCCGCCGTTGGCCTCGTAGCCCACCACCCCCCGCGCGCCTCCCGCCAGGGCCGCGTCCATGGCGGCAATGACATAGGGCGAGCCGATGCGGGTGCGGACCACCTGTTCAAACCAGCCGCACTTCTCCACCGCGCTGTTGCTGCTCACCGGCGTGACCACCCGGGCGGCCCCCAGATAGCGGGCGCAGAGAATGCCCGCCACGTCGCCCCGCAGCCACTCCCCCCGCTCATCGCTGATGAGGGGCCGGTCCCCGTCACCGTCGGCGGAGACGATGCAGTCAAAGCCGTAAGTCAGCGCCCAGCCGCGGGCCAGCTTCACGTCTTGCGGCCGCACTGCCTCGGTATCCACCGGGATAAACTCTTCGGAACGGTTGAGCCGCATCACCTCCGCGCCAAGCCCCTCCAGGATTTCACCCAGGGCCCGGCGCGCCACGCTGGAGTGCTCGTAGAGGCCGATACGCCGCCCTCTCAGGGCATCGGCGGGAAAGAAATCCAGATAGCGCCTTACATAGGCCTCATGGGCGGCCCCCTCCTCGGGCGGCAGGGGCCGGGGGGTCAGCGCCGCCCCCTCCGCCGAAAAGCTTCCGGCCGGAATCACCACCTGCTGGGTGCGGATGGCCGCCTCATCCTCCTTCAGGATTTCGCCGCCGGGCTTGTTGAATTTGATGCCGTTACGGTCATCCGGGATATGGCTGCCCGTCACCATCAGGCTGGGGATGCCTTGGGCGATGCCGTAAAGGGTCAGGGCCGGCGTCGGGATGAAGCCGCAGTTGACCGGCTCGCAACCCAGATCCCTCACCGCCATGGCCGCCGCCGCCATAATGCGCCCAGTGCTGGAGCGGTAATCCCCGGCGATGGCGACCCGCGAGCCCGGCGGTGCATCCCCCCGCTGCGCGAGGTGCTGCAAAAAAGCGAGGGTATAGGCATAACAGACCCGGTCCGTCATATCCGCAACCAGGCCGCGGGCGCCGCTGGTGCCGAAGCCGACACCGCTTTGGGCCATCAGATCGGCGATGCCGATGCGTTCTTCAGAGTTCGTCACAGTCACAGCCCCGGGAATACAAGTTGAATACCGCGAGTATATTCACCAAGGGCCGCAATGGGCAAAAAAGATCTGCCGCCGCCCTGGCGGGGCAAGGCTCAATGCCGTTTTGCAAACACCACCAAGGTGACCCAAATGACAATGGCGATGATCGGAATGGCCAGCAGTGTATCCAAGAAGCTCATAATCTCCTCCCAGGGATATTTCATGAAGTTCCGTTGACTGCACCAGTTAGACACCGTGATCCCGCCAAAGTTATGGGGATGCAGCCAATGCCCGACCCGCATTCATTACGCTATTGACGGCCCATGGTGTTTGCCATAGGGTTTGAAAACAGCCCTTTTCACTACTATTGCTCACCGGGAAACCAGATGAAAAACAAAATCAAACTGACAGGCCTGCTCCTCCTTTTCTTCGGATTTTCCGCATCCGGCACCGCCGCGGAGGCGACGCATCACGGAGACGGGCAAAAACCGAGCACCATACCCTTCCCCCAGGAAATCAAGCCGCTGATCACTCAGGAGATGCAGGCGCTGCAACAAGGCATGCATGAAATCGTCCCCGCCATTGTTTCCGGCGACTGGAGCCGGCTGGAGGAGACCGGGAGGCAAATGAGGGACAGCTACATCATGAAGCGCAAGCTGACAAAGGAACAGAAAAAAAGGCTCCATGCAAGCCTTCCGGAGTCCTTCAAAAAAGAGGATCAGGCCTTCCACCATGCCGCGGGAAAGCTGTCCCGCGCCGCTGAAAACCGCAACATGGAACTGGTGCTTTTTTACTATTACAAAATGGCCGAGGCATGCGTGAACTGCCATTCACAACATGCAACGCACCGCTTTCCCGCCCTGACGGCCACGCCGCAAGAAAAAAGCGCCGCAACGTCGGAATGCAACTGGGCAAAGAATTTGGCGATAGCGATAAAAGGCGGCGAGATCCCCAGCAAATGCAAGGACTCTTTCGATGAGGAGAATGCGGAAGAAGAATACTGATGCCAGAAGAGTTGACCCTGTGGCGCCTCCCCTACAGCAAAATAGTGGAGTTGGAATTAAAGGAGCGAGTTGTCGATGAATGCCAATGGCCGTGGAATAAATGGGTTTATGTTTGCCGGCCAGCATTAGATATCTACATATAGATATCTTGTTTGTAGATGTAGAAATATGTTTCTATATGTAGGGATATTTGGCGGGAGTGGCCTGCCGAATATTGCATGTTGGGGTTCAATGATATGACTCCACTATTTGTCACTATTCAAAAGAACATAAAGGATGATTTCCATCTATTGGATATTAATCAAATAGAACCATGGGTCTTTTTCAATTCTGGAAAGCCCATGAGAGTTAAAAAGCATGACGGAAAGCAAATTTCATATGAAGGTGGTGGTTTTGAAGGCTCACCTCAAGATGTATTCTGGGGTAAGTATATTGAACCATTTATCGAAGAAATAGCTGTTAAACAAGTCAATTCTGCTGTTGAACTTTCAAAAAGTAAAAATATCAATGGAGTAAATGTATTAAAAGAGGCTGAGATGCTCCTTTATGGAGAAATATCAAAGGTATTCTCTAAAATGGCAAAAATTGAGCAAAGGTTGCTTGGTAAGGGTTACCCTGAAAAAGTAAAGGCTCGTGATGTCCAGCCATATATTTCAGCAAGTTCTGAGTTTGTGAAAGCATTGGTACAATCGGAAATCTCCATGTGGTCAACAAAACCCTGGTATGAATTATGGTATGAGAAAAATAAGTTTATTATTTGGGCAGCAGGAGTTTTTCTTACCATGGTAGGTTTATATGCTAAATTCAAATAAGCCTAACAATCAAAATTCACACGGACAGCAAAAAGCGCCGCTGCGCTCTGCTTTTTGCTGCCGGTGATTTTGGGCGTTAGGGGTCAGAAATCATGGATAAGTGGATACGACCAAAGCACTACAAATGTACTGGTATTATCGAAACTGGTAGCTTATCAGCTGACATGATATCAATGTCTGTAGAAAGAAAGCTGACAATTGATGAATCGTCTAGAAAACATACAGTTACTATTAATATCCACTCTATTATTCAACGTCCGGATAACTTAGAAGGAGTGCTTTTAGAAATTGGCTTGATAAAATCTAGTAGTCTACCATTAGTATGCCATGAAGATGAAGAGTATTACGGCATAGGAGTATTTAATCACTATACCGCTTCAACCCCTGAACAATATGTTCATGGCCCACACGAATTTTGTCACATTGATATTGCTTATGAAGAAGAGAAGTTCTATGAACTCGTCGAGTTCTTAACTGACATGCACTTTAGCAAAGCAGTTAAGTTAATGATAGATGTTGAAGTATTGGGGCTTAGAGAAGATTGTACTTGGGATGTAGAGAGCGGTGGTCTTATTGTAACTGATGTTTCATTTAGAGCATCATCACATAATTAAAGTTAAGGGTAAAATTAAAAATAAGGACAGCCATCATTTAATCATCATTTAGTAACCTCAAAACCAACACAACCGAGCTGGATATCTCTTCTCGCACTCAGGCCACGTGCTCCTGAGTGGAAAATAGCCTTTAAAAGGGCCGCGGATGGGCAAAAAAATAAGGACAGCCATCATTTAATCACGGAAGTCCAATATAGTAGAAACATGAGTGACTCAACTACAGATAACAAGAGATTGCCTGAAAAATTGTCAAGGTTTCTTGCTGAACAGCCGGAAACGGGGATGGATTATCAAACTGGTGATGTGGTTTTGTGTGATGGTGAAATTGTTAAAGATGTGGCGTTTGTAGGTGCTACATTAATCGGTGAGGTTAAGGGACGAGAGAGCATTCCATTTAAACCAGAAGACATTAGTGAAATCCGTCTTACCCATAAGCGTTGGAAGTTTAAGAGGTAGCTATGTTCAATGCTTGTAAAGAAATAGTATCTAGAGCCTGGTCAGTCGGAAATAAGGACAGCCATTGAAATAAGGACAGCCATCATTTAGTCACCTCAAAACCAACACAACCGAGCTGGATATCTCTTCTCGCACTCAGGCTACGTGCTCCTGAGTGGAAAATAGCCTTTAAAAGGACCGCGGATGGGTGATGATAAGAAAAATAAGGACAGCCATCATTTAATCCGATACTGTTCGGCCTGCCGCTATTGCCTCTGATGACTTGCCTGCTTTGCTTATTAACATCTTCTGTTTTGCCGTACTCGACGATTTGAGAAAAGGGATAATCCGATGATGCCAGATATCAGCAGTGGTAATGCGCCAGGAAGTGGAACAGGCTGAACGAAACTCAAACGTGAGATTTCAATCAGCCCATTAGAATTGGAATTAACAGCATTACCATCTCCAAATGAAACGGAATACCCATTAACGTTGCTGATGAACGGGGTTGTGCTTTCAGCAAGGATTCCGTCAATATAGAAGTCTGACTTGACTCCTGGTATTACGTCGATGACAAAATCATGGAACTGAGCTCCAACTATCGGCATTGTTGCTTGACTTGGTAAGTTAATTGAATCTTGGCCAAGATCAACGGACCATAATTCTAGGCCGTTACGAGCTTGAAAGCCAAAGGGCCAGAACAGCGTCTCACTTTCCGAAACTCGAGCCCGCACGGACAAGGTGAATGGAAGGTCGGGATTCACTATGTTTGGCATAAAAAACCACGCTGTAACAGCACCGCGATTCATGGTATTTATTATGAGTTTTGTTCCGTCTACCGATGCTGCGGTCGATTCTGGAATATGTCCTTGGTAGTGCCACCCTTGGTCAGTAGGTAACGAGTCGAACTGCAACTCGACCGTAGCAGCAACCGCATTCGCCGCCACAACTGCAAGTCCTATCACAAGGATTGAGCTCAATACTGACATGCTTCTGTTTTTCATGATTCTCGATCTCCTATATGAGTAAGCGATCATTAAACCGCACGTTGCAGCAAAGCTAAGCCGCTTTCAGGCTAACGTTAAAAATTGGTGGGTGTCCCCATTTCTGGATGGTTAGGCAATATATTTGTATAATTACTCATTTCTGATAGAAGCTGCAAATATCGAATATTTTCCATCTTTTTCTCTTATTTCTGCATTTACGATTGGCTTCTTAATTTCTGGAAACATTTTTAGTTTTCGCTTAATCAACAATTCCATATCATGCTTGACATGACTAACATCATTTTGATTTGGATTGTATCTTTTATAGCTCTTTATATACTCATTTAATGCATTTCTTCTTTGGTGCTTAGGGAGTATTGAAATATTCCACGCACTGCATGCAGCATTAAGATGGCTTTGTTTTTGTTCAATCGTACTAGCCATGCCAATATAATCAGAAGCATACTCTATGAGCATTTGTGAGATTTTCATGATTTGCTAAGAGTTCTTTCTTATCTTGTTTCTTGTTGCCTAACGGGAAAATTCAGCGGCGTGTTTTTTGCGTCCGCTGGAATGCTTTGTTAGCCATTAAATCCCGAAGCCCACCAGATACGTATTTATGAAGGACGCTAGATATTAATGTTTGATATGGAATATCTCCCTCAAGGGCTCGCCTTTGAAGTGATTCTAAATCACGGCTAGAAATCCGGATGTTAATCCGCTTATCCTTTTTGAATGTTTCCTCGGCAGCTGCTTGCAGCATTTTTTTGCGCTTGGGCGTGAGTACAGATTTGAACTCACCCGCTTCAAAATCTTTAAGAACTTCTTTTTCCTCTTTGCTCAGTTTAGGCTTAGTCATGATTTCTCTCCGAGATACTGTTTGGTCGCCTTTCTGCTTGGAATCACTGTTTTCAAGAAGATCTCTTTTCGGTTTTCAACATAGGGTACAAGGTGCACATAACCATCTATGTCGATAACAAATACTCGTTGACTCGGATATTTGTCGCTGTTTGGATGCTCAATATCGTCCAGTAATGCGCCTTGCTGTAAATAGAAAACGACGTCCTCAAACGAAACTCCACGCTCTAACCCGCATTTCTCACCAGGATTTGGATTTTTGGGGCAAGCTGGCGAAGCGGATTGGACGATCGGCCGCCGAAGCATAGCCGTAGCTATGATTCAAGGCTGATCGTTCAAGATGCGAAGCCAGATTGTTCCAAAAACCAAATCCTGGTGAGAAATGCGGGTTAAAATAAGCTGTTGGTTTTTCGCGGGATTCCAGTTAATTGGCTTCATGAAACATAGTACAGCACAAATACGTGCCTTTTGGCATCATGCCTGAGATTTTGTTGATGGCTAACACCAAGCACTCTCCATTACCCACAACTTCCATTGATATTTCAATTAGATAGATATTCAAGTTAAACTGCAAGCCCAACTTTAGTCAAGGCCTGAGGAGGGTTTCGATGATGAGTTGGGTCACCCACGAACTGCAGGGCACTCTAATCCTCTCCGCATTTTGTATAGGCCCCATGATGGTTATCTCTTGTTCCCATGGATAATTACTCCACTTGGAGACATCAAGTGCATGGTTATCTATTTAGCCGTAGTTGATAATCATCACTACCCCATTGTCGCCAATTGGCGTCCTTATCCTTGGGCCAAGAGGTAAAATTTTGGTTCCAGCTATGCCGGGTTAGAGAACAGAATAAAAGGTCAGGTTTTGCTTTTTGAGGTAAGGACTAGAATCATCACCCCATGAAACGCCTCGCCATCACTTTCGTCCTGTTCCTCATCGGGGCCTTGTCCGCAGCCGAGGCTTCCGCTCCTGGCTCACGCCCCTCGATCCCCGCAGGCAACACCAAGATCCCGGATACCGAGTATTTCCAGAACATGCGCCTGTTTTGGTCCCGCCTCTACGGTAAAGGCGGCGAGACCCTTTACTGTGGCCAACGGTTCGGACCAAACAAGGGCCGCGGGATCAATATTGAACATATCTTCCCCATGAGCTGGGTGATCAATACACTGAATTGCCGCGACCGCAGCCACTGCCGTTCCGTGAGCCCCCGGTTCAATAAGATCGAAGCGGATATGCACAATCTCTATCCGGCCCGTGCCCATATCAACAAGGAGCGGGGCGCCCGGGCCTTTGGCATGGTGGCTGGAGAGCCGCGGAATTTCGGTCGCTGCGATTTCGAAATCGACCGGAAGAGACGCCTGGTTGAGCCCCGTCCCGAGGTGCGCGGCAATATCGCACGGGCCATGTTCTACATGCATTCAACCTACGGCCTGAAGCTGTTCTCCCGGCAGGGAAAACTCCTGAAACAGTGGCACAGGGAGGACCCGCCAGACGCCGGGGAGAGACACCGCAACGAGATTATCGAACGCCTCCAGGGAAAGCGAAACCCATTTATTGACAGGCCGGAGTTGGTTAAGAACCTTCGATTTTAGCTGCTTACCGCAGAGTTCCTTAGACCACCGTGCGGGCTGAGAAGCTCCTAAGTTATCGCCTTGACAGAGTTAGCTTCTTGCTCCAATCGGCGAGCGGCCTCCCGGTCCAGGTATCGCCAAGGCAAGGGGATGAGACCAGGCACCTGCTCACGGTAGCGGCGGTAGATCTCACCGTGGTATTGGAGGAGTTTGCGCTCCTCCATGCGGGAGCCGATGGTGAAGTAGAAAGTGGCGACTACCGCAGTTACCAGAAATGCGGCATCCATGTCCCGCGTCCAGATCAGCACCAGCGCCAGACTGTACCAGGGGTGACGCACGAAGCGGTGCAGGGGGGAAATGCGGAACTGCTCCTGATCCTCCACCGTCTTGATCCCGGCCCGCCACTGGCGCACGCCCAAAAACTCCATCCCGTCGTAATAGCGCAGGGACCAGAAAAATCCCAGCAGCGCCAGTACGGCCAGGCCGTTGGCCAGCCATGCGGCAGCGCCGGTCCATTGCCAAAGCCAGGGGCCGTGCAGGGCGTACATCAGGATCAATGGCGGGATGATAAGGATAACGGCCAGGGCATTGAAGGCAAGCCGATAGGCCGGCATAAACCCCGGCCACCGGGCCGCGACCCAGCGCTTCAAACCGAGGGAAGCGAGCATGGAGTGGATGATGAAATAGATCAGCCAACAGCCCGCGAGCAATAGGTAGTCAGCAGGCATCCGGGGCCTGCTCAGTAATGGTAGGCAGACTCGATCTGGCCCCGGGTGAGGACACCATAAATATGGCGGATGCCCGGGGCCGTCACGCGCTCTACATAGAGGGCCTCCACCGCTTCCCGGTCCAGTGATTCCAGGGCCTCCTGCAAGGTGGCCTGAAGGTGGATGGGGGCCACTTGTTCACGCCAAGCCGGGATCTGCATCAGGTCGATCGTCGTCATGCCGCCTTCCTCCTCATTGCCTTCGATGTGGCGGGCCAGATCCACCGCGCGCAGCAGGGCCGCCGGCCGGCCATCCTCGTCCACCAGGATCCATTCAGGATCTCCGGCAAGCAGTTCCCGCGCCCCGGACAGGCCGATCATCCTGTCGTGGCGCACGAAGTTTCTTTTCATAACGCCACCGACGCCGACCCTCCGCAGGGCCTGCAACACGGGGCTGGTATGGTAGTCGAGGCCGGCGGACTTGAGCATGGTGATGAAGATGGACCCCTTGCCGAACAGCTCGCTGGCGGTAAGGGCGGCCACCACGATTACCAGCATGCCGGGCATGATGATCTCGGGGTTGTGGGTAAGTTCCACCATGGCGGTCAGTCCCGCCAGGGGGGCCTGGAGACTGGCCCCCATCATGGCGCCCATGCCCAGCAGGGCGTAAAAGCCCGGATTGGATACCGCTCCCGGCAGCAACTGCACCGCCAGTTGTCCCACCAGGCCGCCGGCCACGGCGCCGATGAACAGGGAGGGACCGATCATGCCGCCGGGGATGCCCAGCCCCCCGCAGGCGGCGCTCGCCAGCACCTTGAGCAGCACCAGGACCACCAGGAATCCCAACCCAAGCTCCCCCAGCAGGGCACTGTTGACCGTGTCGTAGCCGATGCCCATCACCTCCGGCGCTGCCAGGGCGCACAGGCCCACGATCAGGCCGGCCAGCATGGTGCGCCACCAGAATGCCAGCGCCTCGCCGTGCCGGGCGAAGGACTGAAAAAGCTGAATGAACAGGGCGGCGATACAGCCTACCGCCAGCCCGAGGACCAGTACCACCGGCATCTCCGCCAGGGAGCCCAGCTCCAGCGTGGGCACCTGGAAGGCGGGCACATCCCCGAAGACGACGATGAACACGGCATTGGCGCTCACCGCCGCCAGGATGACCGGGATGAAGCTCGCCAGGGTGTACTCCATCATCACCACCTCCAGGGCGAAGATCACGCCGGCCAGAGGGGTATTGAACGAGGCGGCGATAGCGGCGGCGATGCCACAGCCCACCATGGTGCGGATACTGTTGTTGGGCAGGGACAGGCGCTGGCCCAGCAGGCTGCCGGCGGCCGCGCCCAGATAGACATGGGGGCCTTCACGGCCCACTGAATGTCCGCTGACAATGGAGACGGCGGCGCCCACGAACTGAAGCACGAACTCCCGCAGGCTGATGTAGCCCTGGTGATAGGCCAGCCGCTCCATCACCCGGGCCACGCCCATCACATACTGCCCGCCGGCCGCCCAGCGAAAAAGAAGGCCGATGAACAAGCCGCCGGCGATGGGCATAAGCAGGCGCAGCCAGGCCGGCAGGGCCTCGAAGTTCTCCGCCTCGCGGCCGGGCATGAAGAATGCGGGCCCTTCCTCCACGGCCAGGCGAAACGCGACAATCACCCCCCCGGCCAGAACGCCGGTGACAAGGCCCATCAGCGCCAGCGTCAACAACGCATCGGACCTGGACAGATTCAGCCGGATCTGCTCCAGCCGGCGGTGCAGCCAATCCCCCATGCGAAAACCTTCCCTCCCGGCGAATGAAACCAAAATGATAGTGGAACCAAACAGGGAATTTTGATCCGCTATTCGATAAAAAATCCAGGGCGGGGGCCGCCGCCGCATCAAGCCCCGGTCCGGGTGGACGCTATCAGCATGACAGCCCCCTTTCAGTTTGGAGACAGACCCATGATTGTAAATCACAAGAGACTGGCCGTCGCCGTCACTCTTTTCACCCTCGCCGGCATCGCCTGCGCCGCGGATGGCGAAACCCCCCGCGAGCGTTTCCAGCGCCTCGACCGCAACGGCGACGGCCATATCAGCAAGTGGGAGAAACGGTTCGACCGCCTGGACCGCAACGACGACGGGATCATCGGCCCCCGGGAGCGGGCCTTCGACCGCCTGGACCGCAACAACGACGGCCACATCGGCAAATGGGAGCGCCGCCGGGCGAAGCGGGCGGCCCGCCGCAGATAGGCCCCTCTCCCTTCATCCCCGGCGGGCCGAGCGGAAATCTGCCTCCTTGGGGTAGAATGGCGGGATGGATGTCTCCCCCATTCTCGACGGCCTGAACGACGCCCAGCGCGACGCGGTCTCCGCCCCCCCCGGCGGCATGCTGGTACTGGCCGGCGCCGGCAGCGGCAAGACCCGGGTGCTGGTGCACCGCATCGCCTGGCTGCTCCGGGTGGAGCGGGCCTCTCCCTGGTCCATCCTGGCCGTCACCTTCACCAACAAGGCCGCCCGGGAGATGCGCGACCGCATCGAACACCTGCTGGAGCGCCCCATCGGCGGCATGTGGGTGGGCACCTTCCACGGCCTGGCCCACCGGCTGCTGCGCGCCCACTGGCAGGACGCCGGCCTGCCCCCGGGCTTCCAGATCCTGGACTCGGAGGATCAGTTCCGCCTCATCAAGCGCACCCTCAAGGCCCTGGACATCGACGACGCCCGGTGGCCGCCCCGCCAGGCCCAGTGGTTCATCAACGCCCGCAAGGACGAGGGGCTGCGCCCCGATCACCTGGACGACGAGGATGATCCCTGGCGGCACCAGATGATCCGCATCTACCGGGAATACCAGGCCGCCTGCGACCGGGGCGGCCTGGTGGATTTCGCCGAGCTGCTGCTGCGCGCCCACGAGCTCTGGCGGGAACGCCCCGACATCCTGCACCACTACCGGGAGCGCTTCCAGCACCTGCTGGCGGACGAATTCCAGGACACCAACGACATCCAGTACGCCTGGCTGCGGCTGCTGGCCGGCGAACGCAACAACCTGTTCGTGGTGGGGGACGACGACCAGTCCATCTACGGCTGGCGGGGGGCCCGGGTGGAACACATCCACCAGTTCCAGCGGGACTACCCCCAGGCCCGGCTGGTGCGGCTGGAGCAGAATTACCGCTCCAGCGGCAACATCCTCGGCGCCGCCAACGCCCTGATCGCCCACAACCCCTCCCGCCTGGGGAAGAACCTCTGGACCGAGGGCGGGGAGGGTGATCCCATTCGCCTCTACGCCGCCTTCAACGAGGTGGACGAGGCCCGTTTCGTGGTCGACCGCATCCGCGCCTTCGTCGACGAAGGCAACCGGCGCTCGGAGGCGGCCATCCTCTACCGCTCCAACGCCCAGTCCCGGCAGTTCGAGGAAGCCCTGATCCAGGCGCGGATCCCCTACCGGGTCTACGGCGGCCTGCGCTTTTTCGAGCGGGCCGAGATCAAGGACGCCCTGGGCTACCTGCGGCTGGTGGCCAGCCCGGACGATGACGCCGCCTACGAGCGGGCGGTGAACATGCCGCCCCGGGGCATCGGCCCCCGCACCCTGGATGCGGTGCGCGCCCATGCCCGGGATTTCCACTGCTCCCTGTGGCGGGCCTCCCGGGATCTGCTCAAGGGCGGCGCCATGCCGGCGCGGGCAGCCAACGCCTTGAAAGGCTTCCTGGACCTGATGGAGGAGCTGCGGGCGGCAACCGCGGGATTGACCCTGGGGGAGACGGTGGAGCACGTCATCGCCGCCAGCGGACTGGAGGAGCATTTCAAAAAGAACCGGGACGGCCGGGGCCAGGACCGCATCGAAAACCTGGAGGAGCTGGCCAATGCCGCCCGCCAGTTCAGCCCCGAACCAGCCGAGCCTGCGGGAGAGTCCGGATCTGCCGGGGATGAGCCGGGTGATCTCTCCGCCTTCCTGGCCCACGCCGCCCTGGAGGCCGAGGAGGCCCAGGGGGACCGCTCCGAGGACTGTGTCCAGCTCATGACCCTGCACTCGGCCAAGGGGCTGGAGTTTCCCCTGGTCTTCATCGCCGGCCTGGAAGAGGGGCTGTTCCCCCACAGCCTCTCCGCCGACGACCCGGAGCGACTGGAGGAGGAGCGGCGCCTCTGCTACGTGGGCATGACCCGGGCCATGCGCCAGCTCTACCTGTGCCATGCCGAGACCCGGCGCCTGCACGGCAAGGAAAACTACTCCCGGCCCTCCCGGTTTCTGCGCGAGATACCGGCAGAGCTGCTGGAAGAGGTGCGCGCCCGTCCCCGGGTTTCACGGCCGGTGCATCAGGACGGCCCGCCCCTGGAGGAGGCGGCCGGATTCCGGCTCGGGCAGCGGGTGGTGCACGCCAGGTTCGGCGAAGGGGTGGTGCTCAATGCGGAAGGCCAGGGCGGCAGCGCCCGGGTGCAGGTGAACTTCGAGGACGCGGGCAGCAAGTGGCTGGTGGTGGCCTACGCGAACCTCCAGGTTGCCCGTTAAAAAATTGACCACCGGGGGAGCTGCGTCTCCCCGTGGCAAAGCGTATTTTTGCATAATTCAAATGAGGCAGAATGACATGCAACGTCGTGATTTCATCAAGAAAGCCGGGGCCGTTTCCCTGGCCGTCGGCGCCGGGCTGGCGGGGGCCGGGGTTGCCCACGCCAAACCCCGGTACAAATGGAAGATGGTCACCACCTGGCCCAAGAACTTTCCGGGGCTGGGCACCGCGGCCAACAAGCTGGCAGCCCTGATCGGCGAAATGAGCGGCGGCCGCATCCGGGTCAAGGTCTACGGGGCCAAGGAGCTGGTGCCCGCCTTCGAGATCTTTGACGCCGTATCCCGCGGCACCGCCGAAATGGGCCACGGCGCCGCCTATTACTGGAAGGGCAAGAACGAGGCGGCGCAACTCTTCTCCACCGTGCCCTTCGGTCTCACCGCCCAGGAGATGAACGCCTGGATGTACCATGGCGGCGGCCTGAAGCTGTGGACGGAGCTGTATGACAGGTTCGGCCTGGTGCCGGCCCCGGCGGGCAATACCGGGGTGCAGATGGGGGGCTGGTTCAACAAGGAGATCAACAGTCTTGCCGATCTGAAGGGACTCAAGATGCGCATCCCGGGCCTGGGCGGTGAGGTGCTCAAGCGGCTGGGGGGCACCCCGGTCAACCTGCCCGGCGGCGAACTCTTCACCTCCCTGAAATCCGGCGCCATTGACGCCACCGAGTGGGTGGGCCCCTACAACGACCTGGCCTTCGGCCTCTACAAGGCGGCCAAATATTACTACTATCCGGGCTTCCACGAGCCGGGCACCACCCTGGAGGCCCTGATCAACAAGAAGGCCCTGCACGGCCTGCCCAAGGATCTGCAATCCATCGTGCTCACCGCCTGCCAGGCCGTCAACCAGGATCTGCTCGCCGAATACACCGCCCGCAATCCCATCGCCCTGGAAACCCTCCTGGAGAAGCACAAGGTGGATATGCGCATCTACCCCGACGATGTGCTGAAGCAACTGCGCAAGCTCTCCGGGGAGGTGGTGGCCGAGCTGGCGGACAAGGACGCCTTCGCCAAAAAGGTGTACGACTCCTATTCGAAATTCTACCGGCGGGCCAAGCGCTGGAGCGATATCTCGGAGCTGGCCTACCTCCAGGCGCGGGACAAGGCCTAAAAAATCAGACTAACCACAGAGGCGCACGGGACACAGAGATTAATATCGTTCTTGTCTCTGTGTCCCGTGCGCCTCTGTGGCCAACCCATGACCCTGCTGCAACCACCCCCGCTCTCCCTCTACATCCACATCCCCTGGTGCATCCGCAAGTGTCCCTATTGCGACTTCAACTCCCGGGCGATCAAGGGGGATCCCGATGAGAACGCCTGTGTGGACGCCCTGCTGGCCGACCTGGATACGGAGTTGCCCCAGGTCCGGGGCAGGACGCTGCACAGCGTCTTCATCGGCGGCGGCACGCCCAGCCTGCTCTCCGGCGCCGCCGTAGAGCGGCTGCTGGCGGGCGTCCGCCAACGGATGCCCTGCCCCTCCGGCATGGAGATCACCCTGGAGGCGAATCCAGGCGCGCTGGCGTCAGAGCGGTTCGGGCCCTACCGGGCGGCCGGGATCAACCGGCTCTCCATCGGCGTCCAGAGCTTCGATGCCGGCTGTCTGCAGCGGCTGGGCCGCATCCATGGCCCCGGCGAGGCCATTGCCGCCGTGGAGGCGGCCCGGGCGGCAGGATTTGAC
This sequence comes from Sedimenticola sp., assembly GCA_011051655.1. Lineage (GTDB taxonomy): Bacteria > Pseudomonadota > Gammaproteobacteria > Chromatiales > Chromatiaceae > DRKS01. The sequence goes on along the minus strand of DRKS01000003.1, from coordinate 71,089 downwards.
AATATCAACCTGGACCTGATGTTCGGCCTGCCCGGGCAGGGCCTCGATCAGGCCCGAATGGATCTGGACACCGCGGCCGGCCTGGGGCCGGCCCATATCTCCTATTACCAGCTCACCCTGGAACCCGGCACCCCCTTCTTCCGCTCTCCACCGCCCCTTCCGGCAGAAGAAGGCATCTGGGAAATGCAGCGCCAGGGACGCATCTTTCTGCAAAAAAACGGCTATGCCCAATACGAGGTATCCGCCTACGCCCGGCCCGGGAGGCAATGCCGCCATAACCTCAATTATTGGACCTTCGGCGATTATCTCGGCATAGGCGCCGGCGCCCACGGCAAAATCTCGGACGCCTCCGGGCGGATAATGCGCCGCTGGAAGGTTGCGGCGCCGGAGGCCTATCTGAAAGCCGCCGGTACCGGCAAGGCGCTCGCCGGCCAACGGCGGTTGACCCATGAGGACATTGTGCTGGAATTCATGATGAATGCATTGCGGCTGCACCAAGGATTCAGCCGTTCTCTGTTCGAGGCGCGCACCGGCCTGCCTTTCGAACGCATTCAGGCCCGGCTGGACAAGGCCGTTCAGCGCGGTTTGCTGGAACCTGGTGCGGATGGAGCAAGGCCCAGTTCATCAGGCCGGCGTTTCCTCAACGACCTGCTGGCTTTATTCCTGCCGGATGGAAAATCCCCCTTGAAATAGCGCCGAAACTGGACGGGGAATAGGCATTAAACTCCTCAAAATCCTGCCTCCCTAACACTAACCAATTGATATGCCTGGAGTTACGCAGGCGCAGCGCCAAGTGAATCCTGATTCCGCAAGACAACGGCCGGACCTTTATGCTAGGGTGAAATCAGGTATTGATTTTCAGGCCGAAGTTATATTGGCGGCCAAATATTACGGAACTTTAGAGCAACAATGGCGAAAAAATATAATCTGAAAAATCTGCCGCCGCTGGACTTCGATCTATGGTCGAAGGTGGCGGAACAGGACCCTGACACCTTTGAATCCATGCGCCTTGCGGCAATCGAGGAATTCATCGAATCCGCTCCGGCGGAGCGCCGGCAGCGGCTACGCTGCCTGCAGTGGCGCATCGATCAGGAACGCCGCCTTTCGCGCTCCCCCATGGGGGCCTGCATCCGCATCTCCCGCATGATGTGGGAAAACCTGTTGGGCGAGGAGGGCCTGGTAAGGCATATCCGCTACCTTGGCGAACCTTCGGGCAATCAAAATGCAATTTCAAGGCCCCCGCCCCAGGCCAGGGTAATTCCTTTCCGCCCGGAGTAATATCAAACCCCGCCAAGCCGCGCCCGGCGCAAGTGTTGCTTGCACCGGAATCGCTATTGGCCTATCATTTGCGGTTTTCCGCGCTTCGGTGCGGCTGGATTTATTATTTTTCGAGGCGAACATGAAAGCGGATATCCACCCCGATTATAAAGAGATCAAAGTGAACTGCAGTTGCGGCAACGAGTTCACCACCCGTTCCACCCTGGGTAAGGATCTGCACATCGAAGTCTGCTCCGCCTGCCACCCCTTTTACACCGGCAAGCAGAAAATCATGGACACTGCCGGCCGGGTGGACAAATTCCGTAAGAAATACAGCCGCTGATTGTCACATTCGGTCGGCCGCGTTTCCTCCCAAAGCGCCTCCCCCTCCCGGGAGGCGTTTTTTTTGCATGGCCACCCAGCTTTTTCCCCTCCCCTCTCTCTTCCGGCACCGGATCACCTCCTATAAAAAAACCGCCGCCATAGTGCTACCCTTATCACAAGCCCGCACCTTAAATTTTGGATATGCCCACCCGGAGTAACGATATGAACAAGAAAACCGTCACGCTCAACTACAGATCAGATGGCCCGGCTCTGGAACTCCCGGTCCTGGAGGGCACGGAGGGACCCAAGGCATTCGATGTCACCTCCGTCTACCGGGATACGGGGATGTTCACTTTCGATCCGGGTTTCATGGCCACCGCCAGTTGCCGCAGCGCCATTACCTTCATCGACGGGGAAAAAGGCATCCTGCGCTACCGGGGCTACCCCATCGAACAGCTTGCAGAGCAGAGCACTTATCTGGAAGTGGCCTACCTGTTGTTCTATGGGGATCTGCCCACCGCCGCACAGCTGGAAGAGTTTGAGTACATCATTGGCCACCATACAATGATCAACGAATCGTTGAAGATGTTTTACAGCGGTTTTCGTTACAACGCCCACCCCATGGCGACCATGGTGGGAGTAGTGGGATCACTGTCCGCCTTCTACCATGACTCCCTCAATATTCACGACCCCCGCCATCAGGAGATATCGGCCCACCGCCTGATCGCCAAGATGCCGACCATCGCGGCTGCAAGTTATAAGCGCCACAAGGGCGAGCCTTTCATTTATCCCAACAACAGCCTGAGCTACACCGCCAACTTCATGAACATGATGTTCGCCACGCCCTGTGAAGAGTTTGAACCCGATCCGGTGGCGGCAAAGGCCCTGGACCTGTTGTTTATCCTGCATGCGGACCACGAACAGAACGCCAGCACCTCCACCGTGCGCATCGCGGGCAGCTCCGGGGCCAACCCCTTCGCCTGTATCGCCGCGGGCATCGCCTCCCTGTGGGGCCCGGCCCACGGCGGGGCCAACGAGGCGGTGCTCAATATGCTCAACCAGATCGGCGACCCATCCAATGTGGACAAATATATCGCCAAGGCCAAGGACAAGGACGATCCCTTCCGCCTGATGGGATTCGGCCACCGGGTCTATAAGAATTACGACCCCCGGGCGAGGATCATCCGCAAGGTCTGCCATGACGTGCTGGAGAATGTGGCAGACGCCAACAACCCCCTGTTCGAGCTGGCGCTGAAGCTGGAGGAAATCGCTTTAAAGGATGACTATTTCGTGGAGCACAGGCTCTATCCCAATGTGGATTTCTACTCCGGCATCATCTACCAGGCCCTGGGTATTCCGATGAACATGTTCACCGTCATGTTCGCCATCGCCCGCACGGCCGGGTGGGTGGCCCATTGGATGGAGATGATCGGCGATTCCAAGCAGCGGATCGCACGGCCGCGGCAACTCTATGAGGGACCGCCCGAGCGCCAATATGTGCCCCTGGAAAAAAGATAGGAAAAAGGCTTGAGGTTATAAATCTGTCCTTTAACCTTCCCTCATCAATTCCTGCAACTGGCCGAGGGAGGCCCTTTGCAGGGGCTGGTCGCCGAGCGGGCCGAGCGGAGACCGGCGCAGCCCTTCCGGCGGGAAGAGGGTGAGTTCCACTTCGGCGTCCCCGGCGCGGAAGCGGCAGACGGGATAGCTGCCTTTCTCTCCATTCTTGAAACACAGGGTCTTTTCATCATCCTGCCAGGGAATCCGCTGCTCAAGCAGAAACAGGATCACCTGTTCCGGCGTGTCCGCGAACAGGTGAAGCTGCACCTTGCTATGGGGTCCCGCCGTGCCGGTCAGCACCGGCCCGACCAGCCGGGGATTGAAACAGGCCATTGCCGCCATGGCCTCCGCCGCCAGCCGGCGCAGCTTTTTCAGCGCCAAAGGCTGCAGTTTCCCCTGAAACAGACGCTGGTGCTCCCGCAGCGCCTGTTCGATTTCACCATGATCGGGCAACAGACGGCGGTTCTTGCAGCCCAGCCGCTTGGCGGCCTTGCGCCGGGCGGCCTGAACATCCTGACAGGCGCCATCGGCCAGAATACGCGCCGCCTCACAGGCGATGCGCTGGCGCAAATCGGTGTTTCTTCCGGTGGAGTTCAAGGGTTCTTTTCAGGGCGATGGGCGCGGCGGAATCTAAAAGATATCCTCTGGCTCGTCTACGGGGGCGGCGGCGGAACCATCGGCGCCTGAGGTCACAGTGGCGGCGGACATCTCCTTTGGGGCATTGGCCGCGCGAAAGACCTCGAAAATGGCGTCCTTTTGATCCACGCCGGCCCGCTTGCCGGTCCGCGGGTCGATGCGCACCGTAACCATGCCGGGCGGCATTTCCAGGGGATGCTCCGGAACACCCTCCAGCGCCACCCGCATATAGTCGATCCAGGCGGGCAGGGCGGCCCGGCCACCCACCTCGCCCCTGCCCAGGGGCTTGAAGGAGTCAAAGCCAACCCAGGCAACGGCAACCAGTTCGGGATGGAAACCGTTGAACCAGGCGTCGCGCTGGTCATTGGTGGTGCCGGTCTTGCCCGCCAGATCGTTGCGGCCCAGCGAGCGGGCCTTCCGCCCCGTCCCCCGCTTGATCACGTCCCGCATCATGGAGTTCATCAGGAAGTGGTTCTCCGGGCTGATCACCCGGGGCGCCATATTCTGGGGCGGGCCCTCGAGCTCGTCCCCCCCATTCCCTTCCCGGGCCGCCGTCTTGCCCGGCATGCAATAGGAACAGGCCCGGAGGGGGGCGGCCTGATAGACGATGTTTCCCGGCCCTTCTTCGATACGCTCGATGAAATAGGGCCTTATCCGAAAGCCGCCGTTCGCAAGGATGGAATAACCCGAAGCCATCTGCAGCGGCGTCACCGCCCCGCTGCCCAGGGCCAGCGAAAGGTTATGCGGCAGCTCCGAGACATCGAACCCGAAGCGTTCCGCCTGCTCCAGGGCCCGGTCGACGCCAATGGCCCGCAGCAGCCGGATGGAGACCAGGTTGCGGGACTTGGTCAATGCCAGCCGCAGGCGTGTGGGACCGAAAAACTTGCCGCTGTAATTTTCCGGCCGCCAGGTGCTTTCCAGGCCGGGGGCGTCGAAAACCACCGGCGCATCGTTGATCAGGCTGGCGGCCGTGTAGCCCGCATCCAGGGCCGCGGAATAGATAACCACCTTAAAGCCCGAGCCGGGCTGCCTTTTGGCCTGGGCCGCCCGGTTGAATTTGCTGTGATAGAAGTCGAAACCACCAACCAGGGCGACAATGGCCCCGTCCCCTGGCTCCAGTGAAACCAGAGCACCCTCCACCTCCGGGATCTGGGCCAGGCGCCAGGATGGGTCGGCGCCCTCTTCCGCCGTATCGAGGACCCGGACCATATCACCCTCTGAAAGAATGTCCGTTGCATTTTTCGGCGCCGGTCCCCGGCGGTTTTCATTGACATAGGGCCGGGCCCATTTCAGCCCCTCCCAGCCAATCTCTATATACTCGCCGTTGCCGAGATAGACCGTGACAGACCGCTCGGCCACGGCAGTAACCAACCCCGGACGCAGGCCGCCAATGCTCTTTTGGTCCCGCAAAAATGCGTCCCATTCCGGCTCCGAGCCGCCGTCCGGCAAATCCAGGTGCCGCTCCACCCCCCGAAAGCCGTGGCGCCAGTCGTATTCCAGCAGCGCCTTGCGGACCGCCTTGTCCGCCGCCGCCTGCAACCGGCTGTCCAGGGTGGTATAGACCTGATAGCCCGCAGTATAGGCCTCATTGCCAAAACGCTCGACCATCTCGGCGCGCACCATCTCCGCGAAATAGGGCGCTTCGATCTCCGGTGTGGGCGCATGCAGCCTGGCCGTCACCGGCGCCGATTGCGCGGCGGCATAGGCCTCCGGCTCAATGAACCCCAGCTTCGCCATGCGGCCAAGCACATAATTGCGCCGCTCAACGGCGCGCTCCGGATTGGCGAGTGGATTGAAGCGCGAAGGCGCCTTGGGCAGACCCGCGATCATGGCGACCTCCGCCAGTGTCAGGTTTTCCACGGGCTTGCCATAATAGACCTGGGCGGCCGCACCGACACCGTAGGCCCGGTTCCCCAGGTAGATCTTGTTGAGATAGAGCTCGAAGATTTCCTGTTTGCTGAGCTCCCGCTCGATGCGAAGCGCGAGAAAGATTTCCCTGAGCTTGCGGGTAAAGGTGCGCTCCGGGGTGAGGAAGAAGTTACGCGCCACCTGCATGGTGATGGTGCTGCCCCCCTGGCGGCGCTCACCGCTTCTGATCAGTTTCACGGCGGCCCGCAGGATGCCCTGGTAATCCACCCCCGGATGCTTGAAGAAGCGGGCATCCTCGGCGGCGAGGAACGCCATGATCATCTGATCGGGGACCGCCCCGTAGGACAAGGGGATACGGCGTTTTTCACCAAACTCCGCAATCAGACGCCGGTCCCGGCTGAAGACCCGCAGGGGGACTTGCAGATGGACATCCTTCAGGCTTTCGACGGACGGCAGATCCGGCTCGAGATAGAAATAGGCGGCAGTCAGAACGGCGGCCCCCGCCATAAAACCGAGAAGCGCCACGGCCGCGCCAAATTTGACCAGTTTAATAAGCCGCTTCATGCACCAAATCACAGTTTTAACGGGCGGGGTACCCCAAACTTAGGGGGCGAAGGGACGCTATGATAGCAAAAATCTCCAGTCGGTTTTTTTGCTGGGCCAAAAAAATGCTTCACAAGATTTTTATTTGCTGCTATATAGTTAAGGATCGTACTTAAAGCAAAACCTTTAGCATTTCCACAACGCCGTGTAAAAACTGCGAATACAGGAACCGCATGCTCCTTTTTCGACGCAAGAAACCAGCCCTTATCGGATTGGATATCAGTTCGACGGCAATCAAGCTATTGGAGTTCAGTAAGACTTCGTCCATGGGGCGTGGCGGCACCCAATACCGGGTGGAAAGTTATGCCGTCGAACCACTGCCGGCCAATGCCGTGGTTGAAAAGAACATCGCAGACGTCGAGGCCGTGGGGGAGACCATCAGAAATGTGGTAAGACGTTCAGGCTCCCGCGCCAAGCATGTCGCAGTGGCGGTTTCCGGCTCTGCCGTCATTACCAAAATCATCACCATGCCGGCATCCCTGTCGGACAAGGAGATGGAAACCCAGATCCAGCTGGAGGCGGATCAATACATTCCCTATTCGCTGGAGGAGGTGAATATGGATTTCGAAGTGCTGGGCACTTCGGAGAAAAACCCGGAAATGATGGATGTATTGCTGGCGGCCTCCCGCAGCGAGAACGTGGATGACCGGGTCGCCGCCATCGAGCTGGCGGGACTGACCGCGGAGGTGGTCGACGTCGAGGCCTATGCCATGGAAAACGCCTTTTCCCAGATCGTGGACCAGTTGCCGGGCCAGGGCGAGGATCAAACCGTGGCGGTGGCCGACGTGGGCGCCGCCACCACGACCATGAACGTGCTGCACAACAACAAGATCATCTACACACGGGAACAAAACTTCGGCGGCCGCCAGTTGACCGAGGAAATCCAGCGCCGCTATGGTCTCTCCTTCGAAGAGGCCGGCATGGCCAAGCGCCAGGGCGGCCTGCCCGACAACTATGTGCCGGAGGTGCTGGAGCCCTTCAAGGAGGCAATGGCCCAGCAAGTCAGCCGGTCCCTGCAGTTTTTCTTCTCTTCCAGCCCATACAACAGCGTGGACCATATCATCATGGCGGGCGGTTGCTCCTCCATCCCGGGCGTGGATGAGCTGATCGAGGAGAAGCTGGGAACCCCGGCAATGGTGGCCAACCCTTTTGCCAACATGTCCGTATCATCCCGCGTCAAGCCCCAAAGCCTGAGCAATGATGCGCCGGCGCTGATGATTGCCTGCGGCCTTGCATTGCGGGGTTTCGACTAAGATGGCGCATATCAATCTTCTACCCTGGCGAGAGACCCTGCGCAAAAAGCGCCAGCGGGAGTTCGGCGTTGCGGTGGGAGGGATGTTAATCATCACCCTGCTGCTGCTGTTCCTGTCCCACCTGCATATAGCCGGCATGATCAGCAACCAGAACAAGCGGAACAGCTTCCTGGAAAAAGAGATCGCCACTGTGGAGGAGAAGATTCTTGAAATCAAAAACCTGGAATCGACCAAGGCGAAACTCCTGGCCCGCATGGAGGTCATTCAAGAGCTTCAAAGCAGCCGCCCCGGCGTGGTGCATTTGTTCCAGGAGCTGGTGGAAACCGTCCCGGAAGGGGTGTACCTCACTCAGGTGGCCCAAAGCGGGAAAAACATCCAGATCGAAGGCCGGGCCCAATCAAACGCCCGGGTATCGGCCTACATGCGCAACATAGAGGCCTCCGAGTGGCTGGGTGCCCCCAAGCTGCTGGTTATTGAAACCAAGGACAAAACCGGAACCGGCCTGAGCCATTTCCGGATGAGCGCCCAGCAAATCAACAAAACTGAGGAGGACGCTCAGTGAACCTTGACGAACTCAACGAACTGGATTTTGGGGATATCGGCGACTGGCCCTGGGCCGTCAAGATTATCCTGATTCTCCTGCTCTGTGCGTTGGTCACCGTTGGCTGGTACTACCTGGACACCCAGGATCAACTCATCCAGCTCGAAAAGGTGGAAAAAAAGGAGCTTGCATTACGCAAAGACTTCGAGGAAAAGCAGGCCAAGGCCGTCAATCTGGAAAAATACAAGCAACAACTGGAGGAGATGAAGCAATCCTTCGGCGCCATGCTGCGCCAACTGCCGAACAAGACCGAGGTGGCCGAACTGCTGGTGGATGTTTCCCAGACCGGCCTGGCCGCCGGACTCGAATTCGAGCTGTTCAAGCCCACCGGAGAGGTGCCCAGGGAATTCTATGCCGAACTGCCGATATTGCTCAAAGTGCACGGCGGATACCATGAGTTTGGCGAATTTATCAGCGGGCTGGCCGCCTTGCCGCGCATTGTCACCATTCATAACGTCAAGATCACGCGGGAGAAAAAATCGAACCGGCGCCGCGGTCGGGCCGCCAGGAACGCCTCCCCGGCGGCCAAGCTGACGCTGGAGGCAACGGCCAAGACCTACCGCTATCTCGAGGAGGAGGGCTGATCATGGGTAGCCGTGCCCCCCTTTTCCTGAAAGGGTTCACGAGCGCATGCCTGGGCATGCTGCTGGCCGCCTGTGAAAACAACCAGATGAATGACCTGCAGCAATTCGTGGAGGAGGTGAAATCCCGCCCGCCCGGACGCATTGCGCCTCTGCCTCAAATCAAGCCGATAGAGACCTTTGTCTATACCGCATCCAACAAGCGCAACCCCTTTGTCCTTTCCGAAGGCATAGAGGAAGAGATGGTCTCGGAGGCATCGGATAACGGCATACGGCCGGACACCTTGCGCAGGAAGGAGGAACTGGAAGCCTTCCCGCTGGACACCATCCGCATGGTGGGGACCCTGGAACAGCATGGCTCCACCTGGGGCTTGGTCCAGACGAAGGACGGAACCATCTACCGGGTGCAGCCGGGTAACTATATGGGCCAGAATTACGGACGGATCACCCGTATCCTGGAGGACCGGATCGAGTTAACGGAAATCCTGCCGGACGGCCAGGGGGGATACCTGGAACGGCAAGCCTCACTGGCATTGAATGAATAAAGCAGGGGAAATGAAAATGAACAGCAAGCCGGTTATTTCCGGACAACGACAACGGACCGACAGAAGGACGAGACCGTTCCTCCGCGCACCAGCGCGGGTCCCGGTTGTCTTAATGTTTTTTATGGTATTTGGCTTGGTTCAGGCGCATGCGGCGGACAGCGTGGTGCTGCAGGACATCGGCTTTTCCGCCCTGCCGGGAAACAAGGTTCAGATCGTTCTCACCGCTTCCGGACCGCTGGCCCAGCCAAGGAGCTTCACCACGGACAATCCATCCCGCATCGCCCTGGATTTCGTCGGCATGAAGAGCGGGCTGAAAAAAAAGACCCAGTCCATCGGCGTCGGCATGGCCCGCAGCATTACCGCCATTGAAGCAGGCAACCGTACCCGCATCGTCGTCAACCTGGTGTCTTCCGCGCCTCACGACATAAGTATCCAGGGCAACCAGGCCATTATCACTATAGAAGGCACTGAAGCGGCCATGGCCACCGCACCGGCGCCAGCACCAGCCGGGAAAACCCAGCCAGCACAAACCGCCGGCACAATGGCGGGCCGCGCCATTGAAAACGTGGATTTCCGCAGGGGTGAGGCGGGGGAAGGGCGCGTGATGATTACCCTGTCGGACCCCGCCACCCTGGTCGATATGCGTGAGGAAGGCGGGCGCGTCATCCTGGATTTCCTCGACGCCTCACTGCCGGAGCGGTTGATGCGCAAATACGACGTAACCGACTTCGCCACGCCGGTCAAAAGCATCGAGGTCTCGCCATCGGACAACAACGTCCATATCGAAATCATCCCCGGCGGCGATTATGAGCATCTCGCTTATCAGGCCAACAACCTGTATACCGTCGAGTTCCGGCCCCTGACCAAGGAGGAAAAAGAGGCCATTCAGAAAAAGAAACTCGTGTACACCGGCGAACGGCTGTCCCTGAACTTCCAGGACATCGAGGTGCGCGCCGTCCTGCAGCTGCTGGCCGACTTCACCGGGCTGAACATGGTGACCAGCGATACGGTAACCGGCCGCATCACCCTGCGGCTGAAGAATGTCCCCTGGGATCAGGCCCTGGAAATCATTCTGAAAACCAAGGGGCTGTCGAAGCGGCAGACCGATACCGTGATCCTGGTGGCGCCCACTGAAGAAATCGCGGCCCGCGAGAAGCTGGAGCTGGAGTCCCAGAAGCAAATCGAAGAACTCGCCCCGCTGCATTCCGAATTCATCCAGATCAACTATGCCAAGGCGACGGACCTCGCCGCCCTGCTGAAAAGCGAGGAAAACAAGCTGCTTTCCGAGCGCGGCAACGTAACCATCGATGACCGGACCAACACCCTGCTGGTCCAGGACACGGCGGCCAAGCTGGAGGAGGTCCGCCGCCTGGTGCGCAAGCTGGACATCCCCATACGGCAAGTGCTCATCGAGTCCCGGGTGGTGATCGCAAACGATGATTTCGCCAAGGACATCGGCGCACGATTTGGATTCAACCGGTCATTTTTCACGGGCGAAAGTGAATTGCTCGTCGCCGGAGGAAAGCCCGGACAGCTTTCCACATTCGGGGCGGATACCGGCCCCTTTCTGAACTATACCCATTCGGGCATCGAAAACCCGTCGGCATCCGGCAATGAGGCGCTGCTGGTCAACCTGCCCGCCACCATAGGCGGAGACCGGGGCGGCGGCATCAACTTTCTGCTGGGCAAAATCGGCTCATACCTGCTGAATCTCGAACTGACCGCCATGCAGACGGAAGGCAAGGGCGAGGTGATCTCCAGCCCCCGGGTCATCACCTCGGACCAGAACAAGGCCATTATCAAGCAGGGCGTGGAGATCCCCTACCAGGAGGCATCGTCCAGCGGCGCGACCACGGTGAGCTTCAAAGAGGCCGTTCTCCAACTGGAGGTCACGCCCCATATAACACCGGATGACCGCATCATCATGGAGCTCAACATCAACAAGGACAACCCTGATTTCTCGCGGTCCGTGCTGGGGGTTCCACCGGTGGACACCCGCGAGATCCAAACCACCGTCCTGGTGGACAATGGCGAAACGGTGGTGCTCGGAGGCGTTTTTGAACGAACGAAGACCAACAGCAGCGAGCGGGTGCCCTTTTTTGGCGACCTGCCCTATGTCGGATTCATGTTCAAGCAGCAGTATGAACAGGATGAAAACAAGGAGCTGCTGATCTTCGTGACCCCCAAGATCCTGAAGGACACGCTGGGACTGCGCTGACAGGGCCGCTACAACAGTTTACGGTTTACAGCCCTATCAGTTGGAGATCCGGTTGAATCCCATGGGATTCAATCCCCGCTGGTCGCCGCGGAGAAATTAATCTGACAACTGTAAACCGTAAACCCACTTTCCATATGGGACATCCTGAAAACATATTCCTTGTCGGCCCCATGGGGGTCGGCAAGAGCACGATAGGAAAACAGGTTGCCGCCAAGCTCGGCCTCAGGTTCAAGGACAGCGACTGGGAGATCCAGCAACGCACCGGCGTCGACATCCCGACCATATTTGAATTCGAAGGGGAGTCCGGCTTCAGAAAGCGGGAAAAGGCCATTCTCGACGAACTGACCCGGCAAAAGGGCCTGGTGCTGGCGACCGGCGGCGGGGTGGTGCTCGACCCCCAAAACCGCCGGCATCTGGCAGCGCGGGGACTGGTCGTCTATCTTCACTGCTCCCCCAGGCAGCAATACGCGCGCACCCAGAAGGACCGCAACCGTCCGCTGTTACAAACCGAAGATCCCCTGGCCAAATTGCAGGAATTGATGGCCCAGCGGGACCCCCTTTACCGGCAGATAGCGGATTACGTCATCTCCACCGAGAAGCGTAACGCCGCCGCGGTCACCAGGGAAATCGTAAAGCTCTTTTCCAGTGAAGAGGCCTGAAGGCGCCAGCCCGCCTTTTGGTTTCCGTCCCCAAAAAAATATCTGGGCCGCCAGGTTCCGAAGGTATAATGGCCGCCATTCCAATCAATGCTGGGGAGCTGTGCCGGTGGATCCCACCACTCGAATTCTACAGGTCGATCTTGGCGAACGGACCTACCCCATCTATATAGGTCCGGGACTGCTCGACGACCCCGGGCCATACCGCCGTCATGTCCCCGGCCGGCAGGTTATGGTGGTAACCAACGAAACGGTCGCCCCCCTGTACCTGCAACGGGTGCTGGCCGCCCTGAGCGACTTTCAGGCCGCATCCGTGATCCTGCCCGACGGCGAGGAATACAAGACCCTGGAGGTCTGGAACCGCATATTCGATGCCTTGCTGGAGCAACGCTTCGACCGGCGCTGCACCATCCTGGCCCTCGGTGGCGGCGTCATCGGCGACATGGCCGGCTTCGCCGCCGCCACCTACCAGCGGGGCGTTCACTTCATCCAGGTCCCCACCACCCTGTTGGCCCAGGTGGATTCATCCGTCGGCGGAAAGACCGGTCTGAACCATGCCCTGGGCAAAAACATGATCGGGGCCTTCTACCAACCCCGGTGTGTCATCGCCGATACGGATACCCTCGATACCCTTGAAGACCGCCAGCTTTCGGCCGGCCTCGCCGAGGTCATCAAATACGGCCTGATCACCGACGCAGAGTTCTTCGCCTGGCTGGAGCAGCATCTGGACGCCATTGTGGCGAGGGACATCCAGGCGCTGTCCCACGCCATAGAGCGCTCCTGCCAAAACAAGGCCAAAATCGTTTCCGCAGACGAAAGAGAGGCCGGCCGGCGCGCCCTGCTGAACCTGGGTCACACCTTCGGGCATGCCATTGAAACCGGCGTCGGTTACGGCGACTGGCTGCACGGAGAGGCCGTCGGCGCGGGCATTTGCATGGCGGCTGACCTTTCCCACCGGCTTGGATGGCTGACCGATCATGACAAAAGGCGTATCGTCGACATTATCGGCCGCGCCGGGCTGCCTGTGGCGCCGCCGGCCGGCCTCGACGCGAAGCGCATCCTGGAGCTGATGGCGGTGGACAAAAAGGTGCTGGACGGAGAGCTGCGGCTGGTATTGCTCCGGGGCATCGGCCAATCCCTCGTCACGGCCGACTTCAGTCAAGACGACCTGCTGGCAACGCTGAATGAGTATGGAACGGCATCCTGAGGATCAGGCCCCCTCCGGCGAAGGCCCGCAAGGGGGCAAACCGCCACGGTTCTTTTCCAGTCCGCAACTGACTCAATGCACGGATCTGCTGCGCCACCTCACGGAAAACACCCATCTGATTCCATTGGTAACAGGCGGGAAAGGCGCGGGAAAGACGACCCTGCTTTTTCAATTCCAGTCATTGGCCCCCGAAAACTGGTCCGTTTGCCGGGTCGACGCCAACCCCATGCTGCACCCGGAGCAATTACTGAGTCATCTGGCGCGCCACTTCGGCGTCCCTGAAGAGGACGACCGGCTGGAGGAACATCTGCTGGAGCACTTCAGCAGATTACGCCACGACGGCATACTGCCGGTGGTGGCCGTGGATGACGCCCATCTGCTGCCCCCCGCCACCGTGGCCGCACTGCTGCAATTGCATGCCCATACGGAAGAAGGCGATCCCTTGTTGCGGATCGTCCTGTTTGCCCTGCCCGGGATCGATGCCCTGCTCCAAACCCCGGAGATCAAGGCGTTGAACCCGAAGGACATCCACAGCCTGGAAATCCCACGCCTGACCCGGGAACAGACCGGGGCTTACATCACCCATGCCCTGGCCGCCCGGGGCGCACTGGAGGCCTTTGCGCTGACCCCCGGCCAGGTCGACAAAATCCACCGGGCCAGCCAGGGAGTGCCGGGACGCATTGAACATCTGCTGACAAAATTGCCCGCCCACCCGGCCACCCCCCGGGCCTCAAGCGGCCGGCCCAAATTCGGGCTGCTGCTCGAAGATCTGCCGGCGCCCGCGCTGCTGGGCGGCCTGGGGCTCATTGCCGTCATCCTGTTGCTGTTGATATTTCAGGACGAGATCAACAGCCTGTTCACCGGCAGCGCCCCGCCGGAAAAGCTGCAGGCGCAGACAGAAGAAACCGCAACGGCTCAAAAGGAGCTTCCACTGGAGCTGCCACCCCCTGTTCCGGAGCAACCGCCCGCGGAAATGATTACATCTCCCCCTCCACCGCCCGGCGGGCCGGCGCCTGTGGAGGCGGAGGAACCTGAACCGATACGGGAAATCCCGGAGGAACCGGCGCCCGAAGAGCCGGCTGAAGAGGCCGCCGGGACAGAGGCCGCAACACCGGCCGCACCCCAGGCGCCACCGCCGACAGCGGGAACCCCTCCGGCAACGGAAAAGATCGAGACGAAGCCGGTGCCGGAGCCGAAGCCCCCGGCACCTCCCCCGGAAAAAGCCGTCCAGACGCCGCCCCCCAAGCCCCCGGCGCCGGAAAAGCCGGCGGCTGAAACCAAGAAGGCCCCCGCCCCCAGAAAGACCGGGGAAAGCGCCAGGCGGGAGGCCTGGCTGCTCTCACGGAAACCAACCGCCTACACGCTGCAACTGATCGGCCTGCGGGATGAGCCCGCCATCCGGGAATTCATCAAGCGGCACGGATTAGAGGGGAAGGCCGCCTATTTCAAGACCAGCCGCGGAGGCCGGCCCTGGTTCCCCCTGCTGTATGGAATCTACCCCGACCGCAAGGCCGCAATCGCCGCACGCTCAAGGCTGCCGAGGAAACTCCGCCGACCCGATATCTGGGTACGCAGCCTGGAGTCCGTCCAGACCGAGATCCGGGCCAGATAGGCGGCTACTTTTTGGTCCCGAGCCCCAGCACGCCGAGGAAAAAACTGGAAAAAACCGTTTGCAGCCCCGCCACCAAAGCGGTTGCGGCAGGAATGACGATACGCAGGGACCGGACCGGATCGAGATCCCCGAAGGCGGCCGAGCCCCAATAGCCGACAGCGTACAGGGACCCCCCCAGCCCGGCCAGCAGCAGCAATGCCCCCACGATGATGCCGAACTCCACGCTGAAGATCCTGACCGCCCGCACGACCTTGGGATCGTCCGGCAGCAGCCCGGCGTCGATGGTAAAGACCTTGGTGAACAGGGAAAAAATCACGCCCTGGTAACCGCAAACGATGGCCGCCCCGCAATAGACCAGGGTGTTGACGTCAAGGGTGAGGCCGCCCAGCGTCCTGGGTCCCGGCGCCAGCCACAGCATGCTCGCCAGGCCCAGGGTCATCAACAGGAATCCCGGATAGAAAAAAAGCCACCGCGGGCTGAACAACAGAAGAAAGCGCAAATGCCGCCAGCCATCGCGCCAGCTGCGCAGATGCGGCGGACGGCCGCGGCCGTCGGGCGCCAGGGTGACCGGCACCTCGGCCACGGAGAGCCCTTGCAGACAGGCCTTGACCACCATTTCGCTGGCGAACTCCATACCGGTGGTCGCCAGGTCCAGGGCCTCGATGGCCTCCCGTGAAAAGCCCCGGAGACCGCAGTGAAAATCGCCGATGGGGCAATGGAAAAACAGCCTTCCGATACCGCTCAGAACCGGGTTGCCGAGATACCGGTGCAGCAAGGGCATGGCCCCCGGCGCAATGCCCCCGGCAAAGCGGTTGCCCATGACCAGGTCGCAGCCCTGCCGCAGCTTTTCCACGAAAGGGTCCAGGCGCGAGAAATCATAACTGTCATCGGCGTCCCCCATGATGATGTAGCGGCCCTTCGCCGCGGCGATACCGCCCCGCACGGCGCTGCCGTAGCCCCGTGCGGCCACGCTGACGACGCGGGCGCCGAGAGATGCGGCCATGGCGGCGGAGCCGTCCGTGCTGCCGTTGTCCGCGACCAGCACCTCGCCGACGATGCCCGTGCGGGCCAGAAACCCCCTTGCCTTGCCGATGCAGGAGGCCAGTGTCTCCGCCTCGTTGAGACAGGGCATGAGAATGGTCAGCTCGGGCACGCCCCCGCCGGAAACAGCGCCGCTCTTTTCCTCACCCATCATCGCCATCGAACAACTTCTGCCTTTCACCCAGGGGGCAAGTTAAGGCATTTCACGCCAAAACGCCATGCCCCCAAGATCCGCGTTGACGGCTATCCGCCCCTTTGCCATAGTGATTTCATGATTGCATCTCTCCCGGCCGGCCTTTCCCGGCGGTTACGGCAACATCCCGCCGGCCTGATCTGGTCAACGCTGTTTCTGGCCGCGGTCTTCATCTTCAGCGCCAACGACATCCACGACAGCGACGCCTGGCTGCACCTGAGTCTCGGCAAGCTGATCTGGACCCTCAAGGGGCTGCCGGAGCATGAGCTTTTCACCTACCCGAGCACCGACCGGCCCTTCTCCTACAGCTCCTGGCTTTTCGGGGTGCTCTGCTATCTCGCCTACCTGCTGTTCAATACCTGTGGCGTGGTGCTTTTCAAAGCGGCCATCATAACGGCCGCGTTTTTTTTATTGCTGCGCGACGCCCTCAGGCCCGTTGGGAATCACCTCATGGCCGTGATTGTCCTGTCGGCCGTCGTGATCCTTGCCCAGAGCCGGTTCGTGCTGAGGCCCGATATCTTTTTCATGCTGTTTCTCGGCTTCAGCATCTTCAGCCTCAACGCCTATCTCTATGAGGGAAAGAAATATCTCTATCTTCTTCCTCTCAGCCATTGGCTGTGGGCCAACAGCCATTCGAGCATCAGCGTCATGGCCGTGCCCTTTCTCGCATTCATCACCGGGGGGCTGGTGCAGCTCTATTTCAGAAAAAGGGGATGGGGCCTTTCTTCCCGGGCGGCAACGCCGACCGCCGCCCAGCTGAAGACCCTTGGCCTGGTCTTCGCCCTGTCCATCGCCGCCTCGCTGCTCAGCCCCTATTTTACCGGCCAGTTCTTTCACGGCGCCCAATACCTGGCAACCGACTGGTATAAACAGGAGATCGTGGAGCTGCTGCCGCCGACCCGGGAAATCCTGATCGTGCTTTGGCTGGTCATCGGCATCACCCTTGTCTCCTTTCTCCTCAGCAGGGCCCATTTCTCCTTCATACATCTGTTGCTGGTCATCCCCTTTATGGTGTTGCCCTTCAGCGCCCGCCGGTTCCTTTTCCTGATCGCCATCGTGGCGGGTCCCGTCATTGTCAGGAATATCGCCCTCTTTGCCGAAAGCACAAACCGGCCGGGCCTGTTCCGGGGCAAGGCGGCCGCCGCTTTTGCCATGGGTTTCCTGCTCATGTGCTGGGCGGCCATATTCTCGGGTCACACACCATTGGGCCTGCCGAACCTGCGCTACCGCCTCTCATTCGATGAATCCGCCATGCCCAGGGGGGCGCTGGATTACATGGACAGGAACACCATTTACGGACGCAGCCTCAACCCCTTCACCTTCGGCCAATACATAACCTGGCGCGGCTACCCCGGGCGCACGGTGTTCATCGACGCCCGCGGTTATCTCTCCGGGGAGCTGCTGGAGCTGGCCGGCCGGTTTCGGGACTCGCCGGCCATCCTGGATGAGCTGTGGCGGCGTTATGGCTTCGAGATCCTCCTCATGCGTTATCCCTCGACCGGCGCCGCGGACCAGGAGCTGCGCAGCCGCCTGGGCAACCATTTTTCTCACCCCGATTGGGCCCTGGTCCACTGGGATGACGTGTCCATGCTTTTTCTGAGGCGGGGCGGGCCATACCGGGGGCTTATCGAACGTGACGAGTACCGCCATGTCCACCCGGACATGACCTACGCCGGCTTCCAGCGGCAGCTCCCCGGCAAGCCGGGGCTGTTGGCGGAACTGCAACGCAATGTCCGGGAGACGGACTCTTCACGGGGGCGGGTTTTCCTTGCCGTCGTCTACAGCTCACTGGGGCGCTATCGGGAGGCCATCGAGGCCGTCAGGCCGGTGGAGAACACCTATATGGCCCGGGAGGCCCACATCATCATGGCGCATGCCTACAAGAAGCTCGGTGATGCCGCCGCCGGCCTGGCCCACCTGAGAGAGGCCATGGCGCTAAAAGAGGATGTCCATGTCTTGAACGAGGCGGCACGGCTCCACCTCAGAGACGGCAATGCGGCGGAGGCGCTGGGTTACCTGGAGCGCTCCCGTGAACTGGACCCGAAATACATCGCCACCTATCCCATGCTCATTCGGGCCTACCGGGCCCTGGGACGGAAGGACGAGGCCCGCCGGACGGAGGGCGTTTACGCCCGGCTGAAATCCAGCGCATCCCTCAGGGCCCATTTCAACCGGGGCCTCAAGGCCTATGCGGAGAAGCGTTACCCGGCCGCCATCCGGGAGTTCCGGCAGGTGCTCGCCGCCGACCCGAAGAATGCCCCGGTGCGCACCAACCTGGGATTCATCTATTTCGATCAGCAGCGCCTGGGACAGGCCCTGGAGCAATTCGGGCAGGCCTTGCGGCATCATCCAAATCACGCCAACGCCCACTACGGCATTGCCCTGACCTATGCCGCCCGGGGCGAATATGACCGGGCCATAGCGCACTTTCAACGATATGTGGCGCTCGAGCCCTCGGGTTACTATTCCAGGGCCGCCAAAAACAAAATCGAATCCCTCTCCAGGATGAGCACACCTTGAGGCCGCCGGGTTCCGGGCGGATCGAACTCAGGCCTTTTGCGGGGCCAGCATCGGCGGCAGCGGACAATCCAGGGCGGCCGCGAAGGCCCGGACCAGTTCGGACTCCCGGGGCGTCACCCGGCCGTCGGCCATCACCGCCGCGACACAGGCCTTGAGCAGTTGCGGCTTGGCCAGGGGCTTCAGTTGGGCCAGCCGCTCCACGGCGGTGTCCAGGCGCGCCAGGTTCAGTTCGGTCTTCGGCAGTAATGACATATCGTCGCCCTCCAGGATGTCCCTGGCTGCGCTGAAGGCATGCTCCGCCGCCGCCCCGGACCGCTCCACATGGGCCAGCAGAGAGAGCAGCAACGCAGTCTCCTCCCTGAGTTCCCGCAGGGAGCCGTACCTGGGCCGGGGCATGGGCCGCCGGCTGAAAGCGGCTTCCAGATGCTGCAGCAGGATGTGCTGCAGGGCCCACTCGAACAGATTGATCCGCCTGTCCGCCTCCATCAAGGCCCTGAGATTCCGCCTGAAGAGTTGATACTGGCGCAGGGAGAGCTGCCGCAGGGAGGGCGTGGCGAGATCCACCAGGGGCAGCCGGGCGCCATCGTCCACGGAATGCATCTCCGGCAAGAGCCTCAGCGTCAGGGCATGGATGCCGGTGTCCCCCTGTTGTTCCAGCCGGGCCAGTTGCTTCTCCCTGATTTCCCGGGCCGGACTCATCAACAAGACGTAGATCAGGGCCCGGGCGCCATAGGGTTCGCGTGCCGCCTCCTGAACGGCCGCCGGGATGGCGTCGAGAATACCCCGGGCATAACCGAGATGGGCCTCATCCACCCGCCCCACGGAGCCGAGGGCCCGCATGGCGTCGGCCGCGGCGGTGGCAATGGTGGCTGACGCCACCGCATCCGCCTTCCGCCCGGGGGGCTCCTGCGGTTGCGCCGCCGTGACGGTGTCCGCGTCAAACTTGCCGTCCCAGCCGGGGTCAATGCGCTTTATTCTCCTTTCCAGCGGCGGATGGGTGGCCAGCAGGGCGCCAAAGAATGCGTGCATGGCCGGGCAGAAAAACAAGTGACGGGTTTCGCTTGCCGCGGAGCTCTCCACATAGGAGCGGGCCCTGAAGCCGCCGATCCTCTTGAGGGCGCCAGCGATGCCATCCGGATTGCGGGTGAATTGCACCACCGAGGCATCGGCCAGATACTCCCGCTGACGGCCCACCGAGGCCTTGATCAGATTCCCGAAGAAGGTGCCGGTGAAGCCTATCGCCATCAGGCCGCCGCCCAGGGCGAGCAGGACCAGGGCCCCGTTGCCGCTGCTGCTGCGGCCCCGCCGGGAGTGAGTCATGGAGCGCAGGATATGGTAGCCGATGATGCCGATGATCAGGATGCCGTGCAGCACCCCCATCAGGCGGATATTCAGGCGCATGTCCCCATTCAGGATATGGCTGAACTCATGGGCCATGACCCCTTGGAGCTGATCCCTGCCCAACTGCTCCAGGCAGCCCCGGGTAACCCCGATGACGGCGTCTCCCGGGGTCTTTCCCGCGGCGAAGGCGTTGATGCCCTCCTCATCCTCCAGGAGATAGACCGGCGGCACCGGCACGCCCGCGGCGATGGCCATCTCCTCCACCACATTCAGCAGCCGGCGGCGGGCGGGATCCCGGGTGTTCTGACTCACCAGCCGGCCCCCCAGGGCCTCGGCCACCACCCTGCCGCCACTGTTCAACTGGATCATTTTGTAGAGGCTGCCGGCCAGCACAACGGCGGTCACCCCCGCCCCCACCAGGGCAAAGGTGCGCCAGTCAAAGGCCGCGGCAATGCGAGCGGGGGTAAGCGGCTCGCTTGGTCTCAGCCCCATCCAGGCCATCACCCCCATTATCAGCAGGTTGGTCAGGATGATGAGGGTGACAACGGCAAGAATAAAATAGAACACCAGCCCGGCGGTGTTCCTGCGGGCGCTGTCTTGAGCCGCGAAGAAATCCATGGCCCGGTTTTGTTCTAAAACGAGATCTTCGGCGCGGCCTGAATGGCCTGGCTGTCTTCAAACTCCAGCAGCCCGGCATCGGCCGCATGCCCGAAGGGACCGGCCAGTATGTTTTGGGGAAACGACTGCTTGTAGGTGTTGTAGGCCATCACTTGGTCGTTGTAGGCCTGGCGGGCGAAGGCGACCCGGTTTTCCGTGGTGGTGAGCTCTTCACTCAACTGCTGCATGTTCTGGCTGGCCTTGAGATCGGGATAATCCTCCATCACGATGTTGAGCCTGCCCAGGGCCCCGGAGAGCCCCCCCTCCGCGCCCGCCAGCGCCTGCATGGCCCCGGCGTCTCCCGGATTGGCCGCGGCGCGGGCCAGGCCGTCCGCGGCGGCATTACGGGCGGCGATCACCGCCTCCAGGGTCTTCCGCTCATGCTTGAGATAGCCCTTGGCCGTCTCCACCAGATTCGGTATCAGGTCATAACGCCGCTTGAGCTGGACCTCTATCTGCGAAAAGGCGTTTTTATAGCGATTCCTGAGCGCAACCAACTGGTTGAATATGGCGATCACGTAGATGGCCAGAACGCCAATGATCACCAGCACCACCATTGTCGATGTATCCACGGCAATCTCCTTCTTTAGATATCGAGCCGAAGCCGGCCGGTTTGCTTCTCTCTTTTACCAGCCCAGTGCCTTTTTACCACTAAAAAACCAACAAAGGTAAATACCGCGCCCAAGGCAAGCATGATGATCGGCCCAAGCCAGTTGGCCCAGCCCTCGTCGATAATGGCATCCCGGTGGTTATCCGCTGAATAGAGCACCTTTACCCGTTCGCCGCGGCTGTAGGAGGGCGGGTTGGAGCCGGTATCATGCGTGAATTCGACGGCCCCGGCCCCGGAAGGCGAATACTTGACGACGGGGTAATAGACCGTGGAAGATCCGCCGCTGGACGACGATGTGGTTCTTGATTCCAGCGAGATCACCACCCCATCCGCCGGCAGGGCCTGCTCAAGAAACTCCTGGCGCGACTGGGCGAGAAACCCCCCTCCGACCAACACGCCGATCCCGACCAGAAAGAAGATCACGCCAACCCAGGCCGGGGCCTTTGACCTCTCCTTGTGGATCTTTAAAGCGGCCGGATCTGTAATAATGCGCTCACCCCCGTCTTCAACAGCATTGGATGGACCGCGATTCCCTTTTACCCGCTTGCCAAATGCCTGCCCTGCATTTCCCTTCCTCACTTCACCAATGGCTTTTTTCAGATCATCGAGGGAATAAATGTGGTTGCGCCGCAACGATGCCACAAACTGGAAGACGAGGGCAAAAGTGATGAAGGCCGCCATCCCCAGCGAAAATGCATTGATTTCAAAGAGAAAAAAGAAGGCGATACTGCATCCCGCACCAAGCGCCAAAAAGATCCCGCCCAGCACTTTATCAGGGCTGTTGCGTAACCGGGCATCGCCGGGATCATTGCTGCTCACCAGGATGTCCACTTCATCGCCGATGGATAATGTCAGCACTGAACTGTAGGTGTTTGAGCTGAATTGGTACTCTACGCCATCCTGCACATAGCCGATGACCGGCGCATACATGGCCGTACCTTTTGAACCGGTTTTTGTCCTGACCCCCACCACGGAGCCTTTGGAAAGGTTGGCTGATTTAATAAATTGCGCACGATCGTACAGTATGAATCCGCCGACAGCGGCAAATATAACGCCAACAAACAACAGTATTATTTCCATAGCCGCCATCCCCTGGGAATAAGCCCCGGCCTGACCCGGCAAAGCGGGTTAGGATTATCTCGGCTGTTGGAAAAATATCTTTAAAAGTGATCGATGGGATCAGGGGCGGTTAAAGAGCAGGGCAAGTTACCCTGGGTGAGTCATTCCACCGTTACGGACTTCGCCAGATTGCGCGGCTGATCCACGTCCGTGCCCTTCAATACGGCCACGTGGTAGGCGAGGAGCTGCAGCGGCACGCTGTAGACGATGGGCGCGGTGCTGGGACAGATGTCGGCCAGGATCAGGTTTTGATAGTTGTCCAACCCGATATTTACACTTTGATCGCTGAACAGGAACAGCTCTCCGCCCCGCGCCCGCACCTCCTGCAGATTGGAGAGCACCTTCTCCAGCAGGGGATCGTCGGGCAGGGCGCAGACCACCGGCATATTGGTGTCCACCAGGGCGAGGGGGCCGTGTTTCAACTCACCGGCGGGGTAGGCCTCGGCATGGATATAAGAGATCTCCTTGAGCTTGAGGGCCCCCTCCAGGGCGATGGGATAGAAGGTGCCACGGCCCAGAAAAAGGGCGTGCTGCTTGCCGCCAAAGCCGTTGGCCATTTCGCGAATCTTGCCGGACAGCTCCAGCACCACCTCCACCTGCCGGGGCAGGGCGTGCAGCTCGTCCACCAGCACCTTCTCCCGTTCGGGGGACATGCCGCGCCGGCGCGCCAGCGCCAGGGTGACCAGGCGCAGGGCCACCAGCTGGGTGGTGAAGGCCTTGGTGGAGGCCACGCCGATCTCCGGCCCGGCGCGGGTCATGAGGGCCACGTCCGATTCCCGCACCAGGGAGCTTTCGGGGACGTTGCAGATGCAGAGGCTGCCCAGGTAGCCCGTGTCCCTGGCACCCCGCAGCGCCGCCAGGGTGTCGGCGGTCTCCCCCGACTGGGAGATGGTGATGAACAGGGTGTTGTCCGGCACCACCACCTGGCGGTAGCGGTACTCGCTGGCCACCTCCACGCTGCAGGGCACGCCCACCTCTTCCAGCCAGTAGCGGGTCACCAGGCCCGCATGGTAGCTGGTGCCGCAGGCGATGATGTGCACCGCCTCGGTCCGGTCGAGCAGGGCCTTGGCCTCGGGACCGAAGCTCTGCTCCAGCAGGCGGCCCTTGTAGATGCGCCCCTCCAGGGTCTCGGCGATCACCGCCGGCTGCTCGAAGATCTCCTTGAGCATGTAGTGGGGGTAGGGTCCTTTGTCCGCGGTGGAGGCCGCCAGGCGCGACTCCCGCACGGGGCGCTCAACGGCCCGGCCGGCGCTGTCGAAAACGCTCACCCCGTCACGCCGGACCTCGGCGAAATCCCCCTCTTCCAGGAAAATGAAGCGCTGGGTCACCGGCAGCAGGGCGAACACGTCCGAGGCGATATAGTTGGCGTCGTCGGCCACCCCCACCACCAGGGGGCTGCCGGCGCGGGCGACGATCAGGCGCTGCGGGTCGTCCGGGTTGACCACGGCCAGGGCATAGGCGCCGACCAGCCTTTCGGTGGCGTCCCGCACCACCTGCATCAGATCGCGGCCCTCTCCCATCAGGCTGGCCAGCAGATGGGCGATGACCTCGGTATCCGTCTCGGAGGTGAAGACATAGCCCCGGGACTCCAGCTCATGCCTCAATTCAGCATGATTCTCAATGATGCCATTGTGCACGATGGCGACCTGCTCGCCGCTCATGTGGGGATGGGCGTTGCGCTCCGCCGGCATGCCATGGGTAGCCCAGCGGGTGTGGGCGATGCCGAGATCTCCCTGCACCGCGCCTTGCTCCAGGCGCTGCTGCAGGGCCGCCACCTTGCCGACGGAGCGGATGCGGTGCAGCCGCCCCCCGGCGGTGCGGATGGCGATGCCCGCCGAATCATATCCCCGGTATTCCAGCCGCTTCAGTCCTTCCAGGAGCACCGGGGTCACATCCCGGTGTGCAATGGCTCCAACGATGCCGCACATGGTGGTCTTGCCTCAGGTTTCGGTTTTCTTGACCGGCCGGCGCCAGCCCTTGACGCTGAATTGCCTGGCGCGGCTCAGGGTGAGGGTGTCCGGCGGGGCGTCCGCCGTGATGGTGGAGCCGGCGCCGATGGTGGCACCCGCGCCGATCACCACCGGCGCGATGAGCTGGGAATCCGAGCCGATGAAGGCGCCGTCGCCGATGACGGTGCGATGCTTGTTGGCCCCGTCATAGTTGCAGGTGATGGTGCCGGCGCCGATGTTGACGCCCCTGCCGATGCTGCTGTCGCCGATATAGCTCAGGTGATTGATCTTGCTGCCCTCGCCGATTTCGGATTTTTTGATCTCGACGAAGTTGCCTATGTGGTTGCCGCCCGCCAGCTCGGCGCCGGGGCGCACCCGGGAGAAGGGGCCGATACGGCAGCCCGGCCCGATCAGGGCATCCTCGATGACGCAGTTCTCCAGGATCCGCACGCCGTCGCCGATGCGGCTGTTGCGGATGACGCTGTTGGCGCCGATGCGCACGCCGTCGCCCAGGACCACCTCGCCCTCCAGCAGCACGTTGATGTCGATCTCCAGGTCCCGGCCGGTCTCCAGGGTTCCGCGCAGATCGAACCGCGCCGGATCCAGCAGGGTGGCGCCCCGGCGCATCAGCGCTTCGGCCTGGCTCCGCTGGAAATGGCGCTCCAGGCCGGCCAGCTGGGCGCGGTCGTTGACGCCCATGACCTCCATGGCGTCCGCGGGGTGCACGGTATGCACCTCCACCCCGTCCGCCACGGCGAGGGCGGTGACATCGGTCAGATAGTATTCCCCCTGGGCATTGTCGTTGCCCACCCGCGCCAGCCAGCCTTCCAGCCTGCGACGGTCCGCAACCAGGAAACCGGTATTGATTTCCCTGATGGCCAGCTCTTGGGGACCCGCATCCTTCTGTTCGACGATGCGCGCCACCTTGCCCCGCGCATCACGGACAATGCGGCCATATCCGGTGGGGTCATCGAGATCGACGGTCAGCAGCGCCAGATCCGTCTCCGCCGCGGCCTGGATCAGGGAGGTGAGGGTCTGCGCCCGGATCAGGGGCACATCCCCGTAGAGCACCAGCACCCGGTCAACATCGGCCAGCAGCGGCAGCGCATGATCCACGGCATGACCGGTGCCCAATTGCTCGGCCTGCTCCACCCAGTCCAGATCCTGTGCTGCGAAAAGATCGGGAACCTGTTTGCCGCCGTGGCCGTAGACCACCACGATCCTTTCCGGCCCCAGCTTGTGGGCCGTATCCACCACATGGCCCAGCAGCGGCCGGCCGGCCAGTTTGTGCAGCACCTTGGGCAGGCTGGAGCGCATCCGGGTACCCTGGCCGGCGGCTAAGATCACAACCCCGAGTTTCATAGACCTCCCTTGTTTTTGATGAACCGCCTGGAAAACAGCCGTATACCGGATAACGGCTTGCCTGACAATTCCTTAAACAAAAAACGGTTCTCATGGAGAACCGTTTTTGGCGTTGTTTTGGGTCCGCTGATCAGCCCTTCATTTTGCGCAGCTTCTCGATGGCCCTCAACTGGGCCGCCGCTTCGGCCAGTTCGGCCTGGGCCTTGGCGTATTCGAAATCGGCCACCTGCCCGGCCAGGGCGTCCTCCGCCCGGCGCTTGGCCTCCAGGGCGGCGGCCTCGTCCAGGTCGTGGGCGCGGATGGCGGTGTCCGCCAGGATGGTGACGACATGGGGCTGGACCTCCAGCATGCCGCCGGAGACATAGAAGTGCTGCATCTCCTTGCCGCCGCCCTCGTCGATCCGCACCTCCCCCGGCTGCAACCGGGTGACCAGCGGCGTATGACGCGGGGCTATGCCCACCTCGCCCATCACCGCCGGCGCATAGACCATCTCGGCCAATCCCGAGTGGATGGCCCCTTCGGCGCTTACGATATCCACGTGGATTGTCATTGCCATTGTGTCACCTCCGGGCCGCAACCTGGCCTACTGCTTCTCGGCTTTTTCGACGGCCTCTTCGATGCCGCCCACCATGTAGAAGGCCTGCTCGGGCAGATGGTCGTATTCGCCCGCCACGATGGCCTTGAAGCCGGCGATGGTGTCTTTCAGGGAGACGTACTTGCCCGGCGCGCCGGTGAAGACCTCCGCCACGAAGAAGGGCTGGGACAGGAAGCGCTGGATCTTGCGGGCGCGGGCCACGGTCAGCTTGTCCTCTTCGGACAGTTCGTCCATGCCCAGGATGGCGATGATGTCCTTCAGCTCCTTGTAGCGCTGCAGGGTGCCCTGCACGTCGCGGGCCACCTGGTAGTGCTCGGCGCCCACCACGTTGGGATCGAGGATGCGGCTGGTGGAGTCCAGGGGATCCACGGCGGGGTAGATGCCCAGCTCGGCGATCTGGCGGGACAGCACCAGGGTGGCGTCCAGGTGGGCGAAGGTGGTGGCGGGCGACGGGTCGGTCAGATCGTCCGCGGGCACGTATACGGCCTGGAAGGAGGTGATGGAGCCGGTCTTGGTGGAGGTGATGCGCTCCTGCAACACGCCCATCTCCTCGGCCAGGGTCGGCTGATAGCCCACCGCCGAGGGCATGCGGCCCAGCAGGGCGGACACCTCGGTCCCGGCCAGGGTATAGCGATAGATGTTGTCCACGAACATCAGCACGTCACGGCCCTCGTCACGGAAGTGCTCGGCCATGGTCAGGCCGGTCAGGGCCACGCGCAGGCGGTTGCCCGGCGGCTCGTTCATCTGGCCGTAGACCAGGGACACCTTGTCGAGAACGCCGCCTTCGGCCATTTCGTGATAGAAGTCGTTGCCCTCGCGGGTGCGCTCCCCCACGCCGGCGAATACGGAGAATCCGGAGTGCTCCACGGCGATGTTGCGGATCAGCTCCATCAGGGTCACGGTCTTGCCCACGCCGGCGCCGCCGAACAGCCCGACCTTGCCGCCCTTCTGGATGGGCATGATCAGGTCGATGACCTTGATGCCGGTCTCCAGCACCTCGGTGGCGGTGGACTGCTCTTCCAGCTTGGGGGCGGCGCGGTGGATGGGGAGACGGATCTCGGCCTCCACCGGACCGGCGTCATCCACCGGCTCGCCCAGCACGTCCATGATGCGGCCCAGGGTGCCCTGGCCCACGGGCACCTTGATGGGCGCCCCGGTGCTGACCACCTCGAGACCGCGCCTCAGGCCGTCCGTGGAGCCCATGGCAATGGAGCGGGCCACGCCGTCACCCAACTGCTGCTGGACCTCCAGGGTCAAGCCGACCTCTTCGATCTTCAGTGCGTCGTAGACCTTCGGCATTTCACCGCGAGGGAACTCAACGTCCACCACCGCGCCGATGATTTCCACCACTTTACCGGCCATTAGCTATTCCTCTTTCTTGCCTGATCTGTTCAGGTTGAAAACGTAAGTTCTAAATAAATTCGGGTTATACCGCGGCGGCGCCGCCCACGATCTCGGAGATCTCCTGGGTAATGGCCGCCTGCCGCGCCTTGTTGTAAACAAGTTGCAGCTCGTTGATCAGTTCGCCCGCGTTGTCGGACGCGGACTTCATCGCCACCATGCGGGCGGACTGCTCGCAGGCGCCGTTTTCCACCACCGCCTGATAGACCAGGGACTCGATGTAGCGGGTCAGGAGTTCATCCAGGACCTCCTTGGAATCCGGCTCGTAGATGTAATCCCAATGGTGCTTCAGCTCTTCCTCCGGCTTGCCGGCGATGGGCACCAGCTGTTCCACCGTCGGCTTCTGGGTCATGGTGTTGACGAAGTTGTTGTAGGCGATGTAGATCCTGTCCAGCTCGCCGTTCTCATAGGCGTCCAGCATCACCTTGACCACCCCGATCAGGTCCTCGATATGGGGGGCGTCGCCCAGGTGGCTGACCTCCGCCCGCACCTTGCCGCCAAAGCGCCGGAAAAACCCCTGGGCCTTGGAGCCGATGGTGCAGAAGTCCACCTCGATACCGCTCTCCTGCTGCGCCCGGATGTCCTTCACGAGCTGGCGGAACAGGTTGTTGTTCAGGCCGCCACAAAGGCCGCGGTCGGATGAGACGACGATGTAGCCCACCCGCTTCACCTCGCGCTCCACCATGAAGCCATGCCTGTACTCCGGATGCGCCTGGGAAAGATGGCCGATGACGTTTCTCATCTTTTCCGCATAGGGGCGGGTCGCCTCTTTGCGGTCCTGGGCCTTGCGCATCTTGGCGGCCGCCACCATCTCCATCGCAGAGGTGATCTTCTGCGTGTTCTTGATGCTGGCGATCTTGGTGCGAATCTCTTTTGCGCCTGCCATGCTTGCTCTCTAAAAAATCCGGTTGACGGTTGACGGTTGACGGTTGACGGTTATCCGATTAACGCGCCAGGCGCTCATCTGGTAACCGTAAACCGTCAACTGCAAACTTGTATTACCATGTATGGTTGGCCTTGAAATCCTTGAGGGCGGCATGCAGGGACTGCGCAACTTCATCGTTATAGTTGGCCTCCTTGTTGATCTGGTCCATCAGGGCCTTCTGGCTGCTCTTCATGTAGCCGTGCAGGGCGGCCTCGAAATCCACCACCTTGTTGGCCTCGACGTCATCCAGGTAGCCTTCGTTGGCGGCGAACAGGGAGACGGCCATCTCGGCGATGGACAGCGGTGAGTACTGGGGCTGCTTCATCAGCTCCGTGACCCGCTCGCCGCGCTCCAGCTGCTTGCGGGTGGCCTCGTCCAGATCGGAGGCGAACTGGGAGAAGGCCGCCAGCTCGCGGTACTGGGCCAGGGCTAGACGCACGCCGCCGCCCAGCTTTTTGATGATCTTGGTCTGGGCGGCGCCGCCCACGCGGGATACCGACAGGCCGGCGTTGATGGCCGGGCGGATGTTGGCGTTGAACAGGTCCGCCTCCAGGAAGATCTGGCCGTCGGTGATGGAGATCACGTTGGTGGGCACGAAGGCGGATACGTCGCCGGCCTGGGTCTCGATGATGGGCAGGGCGGTCAAGGAACCGGTTTTGCCCTTTACCTCGCCGTTGGTGATCTTCTCCACATGCTCGGCGCTCACCCGGGCGGCGCGCTCCAGCAGGCGGGAGTGCAGATAGAAGACGTCGCCGGGATAGGCCTCGCGTCCGGGCGGACGGCGCAGCAGCAGGGAGACCTGACGATAGGCCCAGGCCTGCTTGGTGAGATCGTCGTAGATGATCAGGGCGTCTTCGCCCCGGTCGCGGAAATACTCGCCCATGGTGCAGCCGGCGTAGGGGGCGATAAATTGCAGGGCCGCGGATTCGGCGGCGGAGGCCGCCACGATGATGGTGTGATCCAGGGCGCCGTGTTCTTCGAGCTTGCGCACCACCTGGGCGATGGTGGAGGCCTTCTGGCCCACCGCCACGTAGATGCATTTGATGCCGGTGCCCTTCTGGTTGATGATGGCGTCGATGGCGATGGCCGACTTGCCGGTCTGGCGGTCGCCGATGATCAGCTCACGCTGACCCCGGCCGATGGGCACCATGGCGTCGATGGCCTTCAGGCCCGTCTGCACCGGCTGGTCCACCGATTTACGGGCGATAACCCCGGGGGCGACCTTCTCGATGGGGGCGGTCGCGGCCGCTTCGATGGGGCCCTTGCCGTCGATGGGCTGGCCCAGGGAGTCCACGACGCGGCCCAGCAGGCCCTCGCCCACCGGCACCTCCAGCACGCGCCCGGTGCATTTGACCGAGTCGCCCTCGGAGAGGTGGGTGTAGTCACCCAGCACCACGGCGCCCACGGAGTCGCGCTCCAGGTTCAGGGCCAGTCCGAAGGTGTTGCCGGGAAAGGCCAACATTTCGTAGGACATTACATCGGCCAGACCATGGATGCGGGCGATGCCGTCGGTCAGGCTGACGATGGTGCCCTCGGTGCCGACCTCAGTTCCCGGCTCATATTTCTCGATCTGGCTTTTGATCAGATCGCTGATTTCAGATGGATTGAGTTGCATGTTGGCTTCTCGTCTTAGATTCCTAATTCAGTGGCCAGCTTTTGCAGGTTGCCCCGCACAGAGCCGTCGATGACCAGATCGCCGGCGCGGATAACCACGCCGCCGATCAGGTCACGGTCGATTTCACTCGTAACCCGGATGTCGCGGTCAAGGCGTTTTTTCAGCGCCTTGGCAAGCTGGTTCTCCTGGGCCTTGCTCACTTTGTAGGCGGAAATCACCTTCACATCGAGGGAGCCCTGGCTCTCGTTTTTCAGTTCTTCGTAGAGCGCCGCGATCTCCGGCAGCACGCCGAGCCGGTGGTTATGCACCAGCAGGCGGACCAGGTTCTGGCCCTCCTGATCCAGGTGCTCGCCGCAGATGTCCAGCAACAGGGCAACGCGCTGGCCGGATTCGAGCTTCGGATTGGCGACCGCCGCCGCCACCCTTTGATCCCGGACAATGGCGGCCAGCAACCCCAGGGTATCGGACCAGTGATCCAGCCTGTCGGTCTCGACGGCGCGGCCAAACACGGCCTCTGCGTAAGGGCGGGCGATTGTGGTCGTTTCTCCAGCCATGACGCCGCCTTAGATCTGCTTGACGATGGAGTCGACAACGTCCTTATGGGCCGCCGCGTCGATTTCCCGCTGGAGGATCTTCTGCGCCCCGGCTATCGCCAGGGCGGCGACCTGCTCGCGCAGCTGCTCCCGGGCCCGGTTGACCTCCTGCTCGATCTCGGCGCGGGCCGCTTTCAACAGGCGATCGCCCTCTGCGCGGGCGTCCTCCTTGGCCTCGTCGATGATCTCGGATGCCCGCTTCTGGCCCTGGCTCTTGATCTCAGCCGCCTGATTCTTCGCCTCCACCAGAAGCTTTTTCGCACGCTCTTCGGCAAGCACCTGCTCATGCTTGCCCCGTTCAGCGGCGGAAAGGCCGTCGGCTATCTCGCTGCGGCGCTTTTCCAGGGCCCCCATGATGGGGGTCCAGACATACTTCATCGTGAACCAAACGAACACAACGAAGGACAGTAGCTGGCCGAATAGAGTTAGATTGATGTTCATCCTGTCATTACCTCGCTTTCAGACGGACTGAAAGCCGTTTCGCAGTCAATTAGGTTTAGGCAACCGCAAACAGTATGTACATGACCAGACCGACGGCAATCATGGGGATAGCGTCGACCAGACCCATAACGATGAAGAACTGGGTCCGCAGTATGGGGATGAGTTCAGGCTGACGAGCGGCGCCTTCGAGAAAGCGGCCTCCCAGGATGCCGATGCCTAAGGCAGCACCCAGGGCGGCAAACCCCATCATGATTGCGCCAGCGAGATACAGCATTGCTTGTGCCATTTCCATTTTGGTCTCCCGTTAATTGGTGAGTTAGTTGATAAATAAGGGATAAATCAAACTTAGTGCTCACTATGAGCCATATCCATGTATACGATGGTCAGGGTCATGAAGATAAACGCCTGCAGCGTAATGATCAGGATATGAAAGATCGCCCAGCCCAGCTGAAGAAATCCGCCGAACAGACCCAAGGCAACGCCGGAGCTGTACATGATGGCAATCAGAATGAAGATCATCTCGCCGGCATACATGTTGCCGAAGAGACGCAGGGCCAGCGAGACCGGCTTGGCGATCAGGCTGACGAATTCGAGCAGAAAGTTGATGGGGATGAAAAGCCCCTGAACAACGGGGTTCTTGGAGGAGAAGGGCTGCAGCGTGAGTTCCCCGGTAAATCCTCCTATGCCCTTGACCTTGATGCCGTAATAGAGCATCAGGCCGAAGACCCCAAAGGCCATGCCGAAGGTGGCGTTGGGGTCGGTGGAAGGCACCACCTTCATGAAATGAATGCCCAGCCAGCCGGTGATGAACGGGATCAGGTCCACCGGCACCAGGTCCATCAGGTTCATCAAAAAGATCCAGACGAAAATGGTCAGGGCCAGGGGCGCGACCAGATCGTTCTTTGCGGTGAAGGAGCCGCGCACGCTGGTGTCGACGAATTCGACAATCCACTCGGCGAAATTCTGAAGCGGGCCCGGCACGCCGGCGGTGACGGCATCCGCGACCTTCTTGAAAAAGTAGATAAACAGGCCGCCGAGAACGATGGACCAGAACATGGTGTCCAGGTGAATGGCCCAGAAACCCATGGCCTTGGCCTCCGCCGCATTGTGGGCGATGCCCCAGGAACCATCCGGATGCTGACCGAAGGTCAGGTTGGTCAAGTGATGTTTGATGTATTCACTCGATGTGAGCGTGTCAGCAGCCATCTTTATTAATTCTCAAACAGGGTCCGTTGTCAGTTAAACAAACTCATCAACCCGGGCAGCAGGTGGACAATCAAAAATACGCCGAACAGGGCGCCTCCGCTCAGTGGGTCGAGCCACTGCACGGCGCCCGCGAAAAGCAATGCGACCAGAAAAAGCTTGGCGATCTCGGCCCCGTAAAGCCGCGCAACCAACCTGTCGAGCTCCTGGGCCCGATAATCAAAAAACACCCGGCTCGAAAAAAAAGCATTCGCGATTGTGGCGATCGCCCCTCCGGCCAGCGCGGAACAGGCGTGAACCGCCGCCACCATTCCCAAGGCCGCCGAAATAATCAGAGTCGCCCCAAGCTGGATCAGAACCACTTTCGCAGCCTGGCTTTTGGTTGCGATCTGCATCCGGGACCCCTTCGACGCACCGATAGCGGGCGATTTAAAGCGGCGCAGTATATGCGTAATCGAATAGCAGGTCAAACGATAAGACCGGCCGCCCCGGTGGGAACGAACGACAGGCTAGCGGATGTGCTCGAGG
Organism: Sedimenticola sp.; assembly: GCA_011051655.1. Taxonomy (GTDB): domain Bacteria; phylum Pseudomonadota; class Gammaproteobacteria; order Chromatiales; family Chromatiaceae; genus DRKS01. The sequence continues at coordinate 38,077 of DRKS01000003.1, read as the reverse complement.
ATGCCTTCCAGCTCATCCAGGCTGTTGTAGGCGATAACCAGTTTGCCCTTGCCGCCGGCGCCCTGCTGCAGCCTGACGCTGGCGCCAAGCCGCTCCGACAGATCATCCTGCAGGCGTCGCACGTCGGGGTCTTCCGCCGGGGGTTGCTTCTTCTCCGGCGCCCCCTTGCCCTGCTGGCCTTGGAGCCGCCGCACCAACCGCTCCGTCTCCCGCACGGAAAGCCCCTTGTGGGCCACCTCCCGGGCCGCGCCGCTTTGGGCCGCGCCCTGAAGACCCAGCAGGGCACGGGCATGGCCCATCTCGATCCTGCGGGCCACGACCAGCTGCTTCACGTCCTCGTTGAGTTCCAGCAGCCGCAGCAGGTTGGTTACGGCGGTGCGGGACTTGCCCACCGCCTGGGCGATCTGCTGGTGGGTCAGCTCGAATTCATTCAACAGGCGGTGCAGGGCCGCGGCCTCCTCCAGGGGATTCAGATCGTCCCGCTGGATATTCTCGATCAGCCCCATGGCCATGGCGGTCTGATCCGGCACATCCCGGATCACCACCGGGATCTCGTTCAGCCCCGCCTGCTGGGCGGCCCGCCAGCGCCGCTCTCCGGCGATGATTTCATAACGCCCCTCCTCAACCGGACGCACCACGATGGGCTGGACCACGCCCTGGGCGGCGATGGAATCGGCCAGCTCCCGCAGGCTGTCCGGGTTAAAGTCCCGCCGGGGCTGATAGCGGCCCCGCTGGATCAGGTCAATGGCGAGGGTACTCAAACCGCCGCCCGCGGGCTGCTCGCCGCCGCTCCCGGAAACCGCTTGATCTTCTGCTGCAGAGCCGCCGAGCAAGGCATCGAGCCCCCGGCCAAGACCGCGCTTTTTTGCTGCCATAGTGAAATCAGTTACAAGTTGAAAGTTGAAAATTACAAGTAAACAAGGGCCAGCCAGTCTTTCAGCTCGAGGCCTGTAGCTGGCCGGCCTGGCGCTGCTCATGGCGGCGCAGGAGTTCGCTGGCCAGGGCCAGGTAGGAGACCGCTCCGCGGGAGGATTTATCATACAGCAAGACCGGCAGGCCATGGCTGGGCGCCTCCGCCACCCGCACGTTGCGCGGTATGACGGTGTGATAGACCATATCCTTGAAGTGGGAGAGCAACTGGGCGGAAACCTCGGTGGCCAGGTTGTTGCGCGGGTCGTGCATGGTGCGCAGGATGCCCTCGATCTGCAATCCGGGATTGCGGCTGGCCCTGAGCTGCTCGATGGTCTTCAGCAGCGCCGACAGCCCCTCCAGGGCGTAGTATTCCGTCTGCAGCGGGATCAGCACCCCGTCCGACGCCACCAGGGCGTTCACGGTGAGCATATTGAGGGAGGGGGGGCAGTCGATGATGATGAAATCATAGTCACCCCGCGACCCCTCCAGGGCCAGACTCAGACGCTTCTCCCGCAGCGGGACATCCATCAACCCCACCTCCGCCGCCGTCAGATCGGCGTTGGCCGGCAGGATATCGAGCCCCAGCTGTTCGAGGCGGACCGCCGCCTCATGCAGGCGCGCCTCGCCCAGCAGCACGTCGCAACTGGAGCGGTCCAGCTCATACTTGTTCACCCCGCAACCCATGGTGGCGTTGCCCTGGGGATCGAGATCCACCAGCAACACCCGGCGCCGCCTCCCGGCCAGGGCGGCCGCGAGATTGACCGCGGTGGTCGTCTTGCCTACGCCTCCCTTCTGGTTGGCGACTGTGATGATTCGGGACATGGTTCTTTCCGGTTTTTTCCGCCCGCCGCCCTTGCGCAACAGGCATGCGGCGGACCAGGGATGGGAACAGGACTGTGCAGCATACCTCCAGGCCGCACGACAAGGAAGAGGCAATGAGGCCTTTGCGGGCCGCCGGCCTCGGATTTCAACGCCGCAGATCGATCAGCACCGCATGCCGCTCACCCGCCAGCCGCGGTATCCGCAGCGAAACCACCCGGACCGCCGCCCCCTCCAGGCCCGCCGCCGCCAGCTCCTCCTCCGGGCGGCGGCCCTTCAGGGCCAGCAGCCGGCCTCCCGGCAGGAGCAGGCGGCGCGTCGCCTTCAGGATATCCGGCAGGGAGGCGAAGGCCCGGGTGACGATGGTCTCGAACCCTTGCGCCGGATCATAGGCCTCGACCCGGACCTGCTCCGCCTGCGCATTTTTCAGGCCCAGCTCCATCAGCGCCTGGCGCACGAAGCGGATCTTCTTGCCGTTGCTGTCCAGCAGGGTAAAGCGCCTCCGCGGCTGGGTGATGGCCAGGGGAATGCCGGGCAAGCCGGGACCGGTTCCCACATCCAGGATGGCATCCCCGCGCAAGTAAGGACTCACCGCCAGGCTGTCCAGCAGGTGGCGCGGGATCATTTCGGCCGGATCACGCACCGCCGTGAGATTGAAGGCCCGGTTCCAGCGGTGGAGCAGGGCGACATAGGCCAGCAGGCGCTCCTGCTGTTCAGGCGGGACATCCAGGCCCAGCTCCCTGATCCCCGCATCCAGCGATTGCCCGCAAACAGGGTCGATTTCTCGTTCATTTACCATGGGAAAGCAAAGGCTGAGGATGCGGCATAGCGGGGGCGCATCAGCATTTCGATTTGCGCTTCAACTGGATCAGCAGCAGGGAGATCGCCGCCGGTGTGACGCCTGGTATGCGTGACGCCTGGCCCAGGGTGGTGGGGCGGTGGCGGCTCAGTTTCTCCCGCACCTCGGAAGAGAGACCCCGGACCCGGCCGTAGTCGAAATCATCCGGCAGCGCCAGCGACTCGTGCCGGCGCTGGCGTTCGATCTCATCCTGCTGGCGCTGGATGTAGCCGGCGTACTTGGCCTGGATCTCCAGCTGCTCGGCCACCCCGGGGTCCTCCACGCCCGGCCCGACCCCGGGCAGGCCCATCAGATCCCTATAGGAAACCTGGGGCCTGGCCAGGAGATCCAGGGCCCGGGCCTCCCGTGACAGGGCGCCGTGCAACAGGGTCTGGATCTGTTGCCCGGAGACCTTCCCGGGATGCACCCAGCAATCCCGCAATCGCTGCCGCTCCCGCTCGATGGCCTCGCGCTTGCGGTCGAAGACGGCCCAGCGCTGGTCATCCACCAGCCCCAGCTCCCGGCCCTTTTCGGTCAGGCGCAGATCCGCATTGTCCTCCCGCAGCAGCAGGCGGTACTCCGCCCGGCTGGTGAACATGCGGTAGGGCTCGCGGGTGCCGCGGGTGATGAGGTCGTCCACCAGCACCCCGAGATAGGCCTGGTCCCGGCGGGGGCACCAGGGGTCCTCATCCCGCAGCTTCAGGACCGCGTTCAGTCCCGCCAGCAATCCCTGGGCGGCGGCCTCCTCGTAGCCGGTGGTGCCGTTGATCTGGCCGGCGAAAAACAGCCCCTCCAGGTGACGGGTCTCCAGGGAGGGACGCAGCCCGCGGGGGTCGAAGAAATCGTATTCGATGGCGTAACCGGGGCGGGTGATGCGGGCGTTCTCGAACCCCCGCATGGAACGCACCAGCTCGTGCTGCACATCGAAGGGGAGGCTGGTGGAGATGCCGTTGGGGTAGACCTCCGTGGTCTCCAGCCCCTCGGGTTCGATAAAGATCTGGTGGGACGGCCTGTCCGCAAAACGCACCACCTTGTCCTCGATGGAGGGGCAATAACGCGGCCCGGCCCCCTCGATCACCCCCGCGTACAGGGGCGAGCGGGAGAGGCCGCCGCGGATGATCTCATGGGTACGCTCATTGGTGTGGGTGATGAAGCAGCTCACCTGCCGGGGGTGCTCTTCGCGCCGGCCGAGAAAGGAGAATACCGGCACCGGTTCGTCACCGGGTTGCTCCCGCAGGCCGCTGAAGTCGATGCTGCGGGCGTCGATGCGGGGCGGCGTGCCGGTCTTCAGCCGCCCCACATCGAAGGGCAGCTCCCGCAACCGCCGGGCCAGGGCGTTGGAGGGCGGATCTCCCGCCCGGCCGCCCTCATAACTGGAAAGGCCGATATGGATGCGCCCCCCCAGGAAGGTGCCCACGGCCAACACCACGGCCGGCGCCCTGAAGCGCAGGCCCATCCGGGTGACCACGCCCGCCACCCGCCCGCCCTCCACTATTAGGTCATCCACCGCCTGCTGAAAGATCTCGAGATTCGGCTGGTGCTCCAGGGCCGAACGCACCGCCGCCTTGTAGAGCGCCCGGTCCGCCTGGGCGCGGGTGGCCCGCACCGCCGGTCCCTTGCGGGCGTTGAGGATGCGGAACTGGATGCCGCTGCGGTCCGCGGCCCTGGCCATAAGCCCCCCCAGGGCGTCCAGCTCCCGCACCAGGTGGCCCTTGCCGATGCCGCCGATGGCCGGATTGCAGCTCATCTGCCCCAGGGTCTCGATGTTGTGGGTCAGCAGCAGGGTGCGCGCCCCCATGCGCGCCGCCGCCAGCGCCGCCTCGGCGCCGGCGTGGCCGCCACCCACTACAATGACCTCATAGGACTCCGCATGAAACATAGCTCAGAAAACCGCCGGGAAAGCGGCCTATTTTAGCTTAACCCGCATTTCTCACCAGGCGGACCCGGTTAATTGAGAAATTTATGAAATTCAATGTACTTAGCCTCATAAGGTGATGGCGGTTCATTTATGCTCTGTCCTATTTGGTTTTTGGAACACAAATTCGCCTGGAGCGAATTTGGACCGCGCAGCGACCCCGAAGGGGTGGAATACAAGGATGTATTCCATCAATCTGGCTTCGCATCTTGAACGATCAGCCTTGAATCATAGCTACGGCTATGCTTCGGCGGCCGATCGTCCAACCTGCTTCGCCAGCTTGCCCCAAAAATCCAAATCCTGGTGAGAAATGCGGGTTAAGCGTACGCGGCCGGGCTAAGGCCTTAAGGTTTCACTCCCGCCGCCGCTGTTTATAACAACATCAATTGCATGCGGGAGGTTCGCCATGCAGCACCGCTATCCAACCCCCCAGGAAATCGGCATCGCCATACCTGGGCATCTCATCGAACAACGCTTCTGCTCCGGTTTTCTGCACGCCCTCAAGGGTGGCCAGATAAGAAAGGCCCGGGAGTTGCGGCTCTCCTTCCGGGAAGGATACCGGGCCGGGAAGCTGTACTTGCGGGAGCTGCGCCGGCAAAAGGGTATTCTCAGCTTCCCGGCTCAGGGCAGGGTCAAGTTCAAGAACGTGGCCTGATCCCTTTCGGCATTCTCACTTTCCTATGCAAAAACTGGAGAAGATCTCCCCCAGGAGATCCTCGGAGGTGAATTCACCCGTTATCTCCGACAAGGCCTGCCGGGCCTGGCGCAGATCCTCCGCCAACAGCTCTCCACTGCCGGCCTGGAGCAAAACCGCCTGCCCCTGAACAAGATGGGCCCTGGCCCGGTCCAGGGCGTCGAGGTGGCGTCGGCGGGCGATGAACTCCCCCTCACCTGCGCCATGGTAGCCCATGCTCTGCTTGAGATGCTCCCGCAATTGGTCCATGCCCGCGCCGGTGGTGGCCGAAATGGAGATCTCCGGCCCTGCATCGGTTTGGCGTAATCCGGCGGCGGTTCCCGTAAGGTCGATCTTGTTGCGCACCAGGGTCAGAGGGATATCCGGAGGGAGACTGCGGCGATCCAGGGCGTCGTGCGCCGGGTCCGACTGGTCGTCGAAGACCCAGAGGACCCGGTCGGCCCGGCCAATCTCCTCGCGGGCGCGGCGGATGCCCTCGCGCTCGATCGCTTCCGCATGCTCGCGCAGGCCCGCGGTGTCTATGAGATGGAGCGGCATGCCGTCGATCTGGATCTGCTCCCGCAGCAGGTCGCGGGTGGTGCCGGGGATTTCCGTCACAATGGCGCTCTCCCTGCCGGACAGGGCGTTGAGCAGGCTGGATTTTCCGGCATTTGGGCGGCCGGCGATGACCAGCTGCATACCGTCCCGCAGCAACCGGCCCACCCCCGCACTCTGCTTGACGGCCTTCAGCCGGTCGAGGACAGACTGTAAGTCAGCGCTTACTTTGCCATCCGATAGAAAATCGATCTCCTCCTCCGGAAAATCGATGGCCGCCTCCACATAGATGCGCAGCCGGGTGATGGCGTCCACCAGCTCATGCACGCAGCGGGAGAATTCCCCCTGGAGGGAACGGCTGGCCAGCCGCGCGGCGGCGGCGGTATCGGCCTCAATGAGATCGGCAATGGCCTCGGCCTGGACCAGGTCGAGCTTGTCATTCAGAAAGGCCCGCTCGCTGAACTCCCCCGGCCGGGCCAGGCGGGCACCCAGCTCCAGCACCCGCGCCAGCAGGAGATCCATGACAACGGGGCCGCCGTGGCCCTGGAGTTCAAGTACGTCCTCGCCGGTGAAAGACCTTGGAGCGGGGAAAAACAGGGCTATACCCTCGTCGATGCTGCCGCCGCAGGCGTCTTTGAAATGAGAGAAACAGGCGTGCCGCGGCTCGGGCACCTGTCCGAGGATGGCGTTGGCGATTTCGGCGCAGGCCTTTCCCGATACCCTGACGATGCCAACGCCGCCACGGCCCCTGGGGGTGGCGATGGCGGCGATGGTATCCCGGCCTTGCACGGGCGAATCGGGCGTCAGTGTTATTTGGCGGCCTTTTCTATCTGCCGCGTTATATACCACTGCTGGGAGATGGACAAAATGTTGTTGACCACCCAGTAGAGCACCAGTCCCGATGGAAAGAAAGCAAAGAAGACGGTAAACACAAAGGGCAGCATCATCATGATCTTGGCCTGCATGGGGTCCACCGGCGCCGGGTTCAGTTTTTGCTGCACCAGCATGGAGACGCCCATGATCACCGGCAGGACATAGTAGGGATCCTTGATGGACAGGTCCTTGATCCAGAAGATGAAGGGCGCCTGGCGCAGCTCGACGCTCTCCAGCAGCACCCAATAGAGGGCGATGAACACCGGAATCTGGACCAGGATGGGAAGACAGCCGCCCAGCGGATTGATCTTCTCCTCCTTGTACAGCTTCATCGTCGCCTGCTGCAAGGCCGCCTTGTCATCGCCGTAGCGGTCCTTCAGGGCCTGCATGCGGGGGGCCAGCTTGCGCATATTGGCCATGGACTTGTAACTGGCCTCGGAGAGCTTGAAAAAACCGGCCTTGATCAACATCGTGAGGATGATGATGGACCAGCCCCAATTACCCGTGAGGGAATGTATTTTCTCCAATAACCAGTAAATCGGCTGAGCCAGCACCGTCAGCCAACCGTAGTCCACCGTCAGCTCCAGGCCAGTGGCTGCCTCCGCCATCCGATGTTGAAGCTTGGGCCCGATGAAGAGCCGGCTGGAGAAGCTGTGGGTGGCGCCATCCGCCACATTGACGGCGGGGGTGTACATGCCTATGGCATACCGGTTGCCCGGCAGTTTCTTGCTGTAGAAATGATCCTTCTCGTCGACGGGCGGTATCCAGGCGGCAAGAAAATAGTGCTGGATCATGGAGATCCAGCCACCGGTCACATCCCGATCGAGCTTGGCGTCATCCATGTCATCGAAGGAAATCTTTTCATATTTCTCTTCGGGGCTATAAATGGCCGCACCGGTGTAGGTGTATACGAAGCCTTTGCTTCGATCCTCAGGGGGCCTGCTGCGTTGTAACTGGCGGTACTCCCGGGCCGTCCAGATGTTGCCCGAACGGTTCTCTATCTCATGCCGGTGTTCAACCTGATAGCTACCCCGTTTGAAGATATAACGCTTGGTGATCTTGACGCCGGAGGGATGCTGCCAAAAGAGGGCCGCCTCCACTGTATCCTCGCCCTCCGCCAGGCTGAATTCCTGCCGTTCGGCCTGATACAGGGTTTCATGGGTGGGCGCCGTTCCTTTATCGGCGCCGATCAGCCCGGACTGTGCAATGAAGCGGTTTTCCGGGCCCGAATTCAACAACTGGAATTTGATATCCGGCGTTTCCAGGGAGCTTGGATAGTCGCGCAGAAAGACATTGAGGATTTCACCACCCCTGGTGCTGATTTCAACGTCCAGCAGGTCTGTCTTGACCGAAATGGTAGGGGCCTTGGAGGCCTCATCCGCCTGTGGGACTTCTGCCTGGGTCCCGCTGTCGGGAGTGGACGAGGCCACCTGGACTTCGGGAACGGCCTCCGGCCCGGCCGAGCCGCTCTTGGCCGCGCCGGCAGCCGTGGCCGGCGCCGGCTTCGGGCCATAATCTTGCTGCCACGCCTGCCAGAGCATCAAGAGGACCATAGCGAAGGCGCCGATTAACAGAAGGCGAATATTATCCATGTCGGATTAGTTTTTCCCAGTGCTTATTGAGGGAACTGAAGATGGCCTGATTAGAGCGATCCGCAATCTGGCGGCGGCTCATTATCACGATATCAACGCTTGGCAGACGGCTGATCTTATGACGGAAACTTTCCCTGATCAGGCGCTTTAGCCGGTTGCGGTCAACGGCCCGCCGAACGTTTTTCTTCGATATCGCCAGCCCCAGCCGCGCATAGTCTAAATCGTTCTTCCGCCAGAGAATGGTAAAACACTCATCCGCTGACTTTTTCGGTTGTCTGAAGACCCGGCTGAAGTCAGCAGCCTTGAGCAATCTGTTTTTGCGCGGAAAAGAATCTGTTTCCGCTGCCAAATTATTATCCAGCCTAGGGGGTCAGGCGAACCCGGCCCTTGGCCCGGCGGGATTTAATGACTTTCTGACCGCTTTTCGTGGCCATCCGGGCACGGAAACCATGGGTGCGCGCCCGCTTCAGGTTACTGGGCTGAAAAGTTCTTTTCATGACAATCTTCCGGATTTCAGCTCAACCGTCGTTCAAACGGAAAAGCCGGTAAAAAAGGCCGCATAGGATACTGATGCAAGCGGCCGCATGTCAATATAAAGAAGCGAGAAACTCCCTGTGGATAAGTCCTTTCAACCGGAGTAGACTTGCAGAATCAGCAGTCCATAATAACAGCGGCAGATATTATTGCCTGCCTGCTATGTTATCCCGATCCGGGTCATCCAAGGCCACTGCTAGAGTTCTGTCTGCCCCTGCTTTAGGAGATAAAATCCGTTGGACCAGTGGAAGAGGTGCGTCAGCTGCCTTGAGGAGGAACTGCCTCCCCAACAATTCAATACCTGGATCCGGCCGCTGCAGGCCATACAGGAATCCAGCCGTATCCGCCTGTTGGCCCCCAACAAGTTCGTGCTCGATTGGGTGAACAGCCATTACCTTTCCCGGATCAACGCCTATTTGAACGACATTTGCGGGAACGGAACCCTCTCCGCCGTACTGGAAATCGGCAGCCGGCCGTCGGCCGCCAAAACACCCGCACCCGGCGTTCTTCATCCCGGCATGAAGGGCGCCCCCAAACAGGCCGCAAAAGAATCACCGGCCGCGGGCCTCGAAAGCAACATAAACCCCAATTTCACCATCGACACCTTTGTCGAGGGCAAATCCAACCAGCTCGCCAGGGCGGCATCGATACAGATCGGCGATAATCCCGGCGTTGCCTACAACCCTCTGTTCATCTACGGCGGCGTCGGGCTTGGAAAGACACACCTGTTGCACGCCGTGGGCAACATGATTCTAAACAACAATCCGTCAGCCAGGGTCGTTTACCTGCATTCCGAAGGCTTTGTAGCCGAAATGGTCAAGGCCCTGCAGAACAACACCATTGAAAACTTCAAGCGGCGCTACCGCTCCGTCAATGCCCTGTTGATCGACGATGTCCAGTTTTTCGCCGGGAAGGAACGGTCACAAGAGGAGTTTTTCCATACCTTCAACGCCTTATTCGAGTCGCAGCAACAAATCATACTTACCAGCGACCGTTTCCCCAAGGAAGTGACAGGGTTGGAGGAACGGTTGAGATCCCGTTTTGGATGGGGGCTTACCGTCGCCATCGAACCCCCGGATCTCGAGACCCGGGTAGCCATTCTAAAAAGGAAGGCGATGCAGCTCTTTAACCTGGATCTGCCCAACGAAGTGGCCTTTTTTATAGGCAAGCGGGTCAGATCCAACGTCCGGGAACTGGAAGGGGCACTTCGGAGGGTGATTGCAAGCGCCCGCTTTACCGGCAAGCCCATATCCCTCGATTTTGCGAAGGAGGCCCTCAAGGATATGCTGGCCGCCCATGACAAGCAGGTCACCATTGAAAACATCCAAAAGACCGTAGCCGAGTATTTCAAGATACGAACGGCGGACCTGCTCTCCAGTAAGCGCAGCCGCACCATCGCGCGGCCCAGACAAATGGCCATGACCCTTGCAAAGGAATTGACCACTCACAGCCTGCCGGAGATTGGAGACGCCTTTGGGGGCAGGGATCATACGACGGTTTTGTATGCAACCCGAAAAATCGCCGAACTCAAGGAAAGCGACAATAGAATAGCCGAGGATTATGGAAACCTGTTGAGAACCCTCACAAACTGATGTTGATAAGATGGTGATGCTTTTTTACCGGGCACCATCTAAATCTTATCCACAATATTTATACAGCCATGCATCAGGAATAGAGGCCGGTTGTTTGAAATAAAAAACAACATAACTACTTGAAAATATTAGATAAATTATAGTTATCCCAGCATGCTGGATGCCTTAATTACAGTAATAGATATGTTTTATTTAACTTAATATTAATTACTAGAGACCCGAATGCCATGAACGTCAAAATAAACAGAGATACCCTGCTGAAACCACTGATACAGGTGGGGGGGGTTGTCGAAAGAAGGCAAACATTGCCCATTCTCTCCAATGTCTTGATCCGGGTGGAAAAAGGGGAACTGACAATAACGGCAACGGATCTCGAAGTAGAGCTCAAAAGCAGGACCAGGGTTGACAGCGACCTGGATCAGGAATTCACCTTGCCGGCGAGAAAGCTGATCGATATTTGTAAGGCCTTACCCGAGAATTCCGAAATCGATATAAACCTGGAGGGAGAAAGGGCCACCCTGAGAGCGGGACGCAGCAGGTTTACGCTCAGCACCTTACCCGCACAGGATTTTCCTGCCATCGAATCAAGCATAAGCAGAGAACGATTCTCGCTGCCTGAAAAACTGCTGAAGAGGCTTATAGAAAAAACACAGTTTGCCATGGCTCAACAGGATGTTCGTTATTACTTAAACGGAATGTTGCTGGAGCTGAAAGAGGGAAAGATCAGAACCGTCGCCACAGATGGACACAGGCTGGCCTTGAGTGAAGCGCCTTTCGAGACGGCGTCCGAGATTGAGGTGATCCTGCCCCGGAAGGCGGTCGTGGAACTTGGACGGTTATTAACGGATTCTGAAAATGAGGTCAGGGTTGAGGTTAGCAGCAACCATGCCAGGATGGATATCGGCAACCTGAGTTTTACCACCAAGCTGATCGACGGGAAATACCCGGACTACAGGGGAGTGCTGCCAAGGAGCACGGATAACAGGCTTGAGGCGGATAGAGACGAGCTGAAGCAGGCGCTGCAGCGAACCTCTATTTTGTCGAATGAAAAATACAGGGGCATCAGGTTTAAAGCCGGCAGGAATGTATTGGAGCTGTTGGCGCACAACCCGGAGCAGGAGGAAGCAGAGGAGGAAATCGAGGTACATTATGAAGGTGATGAACTGGTCATCGGGTTTAATGTCGGGTACCTCATTGATGTATTGTCCGTAATACCGACGGATAAGGTTCTGATAGAACTGAGCGATGCCAATGCCAGCTGTTTGATATATGCATCGAACACGGATGAAAGCCGGTATGTCGTAATGCCCATGCGGCTTTAGTCCAAACAGGGATTACATGCCCCTGAGTCTGCTCAGAATTCACAATCTTCGAAATCTCCAGGACGTAGAATTAGAACCCTCCGCCGATATAAATGTGCTGTGGGGTGGGAATGGCGCGGGTAAGACGGCGATTCTGGAGTCCATATTCATGCTTGGGAGAGGGAGATCGTTCAGGGGAACGGAGACAGGACCTTTAGTGGCTGAAGGCCAGGAAGGCCTGGAGATTTTCGGAAGAATTGAGAGGGAAGGCAGGGCGGTTGAAACCATTGGAATAAGAAAAAAAAGAAAATGTGCCGCCCAGATCAGGCTCAACCAGGAAAACATTAAAAAATTATCCATTCTTGCAAAAGCGGTTCCGCTGCAAATACTCATCCCGAGGTCACACGAGATCCTGGAAAGAGGGTCCAGTTATAGGCGAAGGCTTATTGATTGGGGAGTGTTTCACGTGGAACCAGAATTCATGCATCTGTCCAATAGGTACCACCAGGCTTTAAAGCAAAGGAACGCCGCACTTAGAGGCTCTCCAAAGACGGCATTTGCCTGGGATAGGGTGATAGCCGAGAGTGGAGAAGAGATGGAAACGAAAAGGAGTCGTTATATTGAAAAATTGGTGCCGGTATTCAGGGAGGAGGTAAGTCGGCTGATAAGCGGGAAGGAAATGTTGGTTAAGTATAAAAAGGGTTGGCCGGGGGGAGAGGCGTATATGGAGAATCTTATCAGAAGAAGGGATGATGATATCCGCCGTGGATTTACCGGAAGCGGACCACATCGCTCAGACATAGAAATTGAGATGACCGGGCAGAAGGTTGAAAAAACCGCATCAAGGGGTGAACAAAAGTTGGTAATAGCGGCCCTGTATCTGGCCCAGGCAAGGGTTGTTCGGCGGGAGAAAGGGATTCGGCCTGTTTTTTTGATTGATGATTTACCTGCCGAGCTGGACAAAGAAAAGCGGGAGCTCTTTCTCAACGAGCTTCAAGGATTGGACACCCAGGTGTTCCTTACAGGCATTGAGAAGGATTGTTTTTCAGTGTTGGGAGAGAAGAGACTGTTTCACGTGGAACAAGGACGGGTATACAGGGAGACGTAGCAAGGTATATGGCTTTCCTGCACGGCGTTTTTCATCAAAGTGTATAATATCCCGAATTAACTCAGGAGCATCAGCATGACCTACGATTCCTCCAGCATCAAGGTGCTAAAAGGCCTTGATGCTGTACGCAAACGTCCCGGTATGTACATCGGTGATACGGATGATGGCACCGGTCTGCATCATATGGTGTTTGAGGTGGTGGACAATTCCATCGATGAGGCATTGGCGGGCCATTGCTCGGAGATAACGGTTACCGTCCATGAGGACCAGTCCGTCACCGTGACTGATAATGGCCGCGGTATACCGGTTGATATGCATTCTGAGGAACAGCGCTCGGCGGCCGAGGTCATCATGACGGTCCTGCATGCCGGCGGAAAATTCGATGATAACTCTTACAAGGTCTCTGGCGGTCTCCATGGCGTTGGCGTATCCGTAGTCAATGCCTTATCTGAACACCTTGAACTTACCATTCGCCGCAATGGCAGGGTCTATTACCAGAAATACCGCCTGGGTGAGCCACAGGCCCCTTTGGCCGCCATAGGTGAAACGGAAGAAACCGGGACGGAAATCACTTTCAAAGCCAGCCCGGAGATCTTTACAAATATTGAATATCATTATGATTTGCTGGCCAAGCGCTTGAGGGAACTGTCTTTTTTGAATTCAGGCGTACGTATTGTATTGCGGGACGAAGGGAAGGATAAGGAGGATGTCTTCGAGTATAAAGGCGGCATCCGCTCTTTCGTGGAGCATCTGAATCGGAATAAGTCTCCCTTGCACGAAAAAGTTTTCCATTTTTCCGCTGAACGCGGCGGCATCACGGTAGAGGTCGCGATGCAATGGAATGAGTCTTACCAGGAAAATATCTTTTGTTTTACGAACAATATTCCCCAGAAGGATGGCGGCTCCCATTTGGCGGGGTTTCGCAGCGGATTGACCCGCACCCTGAACCAATACATCGAGCGCGAAGGATTGGCGAGGAAGCAAAAGATCAATACTACCGGGGATGACGCCCGCGAGGGCCTGACCGCTGTTCTTTCCGTCAAGGTTCCTGACCCGAAGTTTTCCTCTCAGACCAAAGACAAGCTGGTCTCCTCCGAAGTGAAAGGCATTGTGGAGGCATTGCTTGCTGAAAATCTGACGGACTTTTTACTCGAACGGCCATCGGACGCCAAGGCCATTGTCGGCAAAATGATCGATGCAGCCAGGGCCAGGGAGGCCGCGAGAAAGGCCCGCGAGATGACCCGCCGCAAAGGCGTTCTGGATATCGCGGGTCTCCCCGGCAAACTGGCGGATTGCCAGGAAAAAGATCCAAGCCTGTCCGAACTCTATCTGGTGGAGGGTGATTCCGCAGGCGGCTCCGCAAAGCAGGGCAGGGACCGGCGGAACCAGGCCATCCTGCCGCTGAAGGGCAAAATCCTGAATGTGGAAAAGGCCCGCTTTGACAAGATGCTCTCATCCGCAGAGATCGGCACCCTGATAAAGGCCCTGGGATGTGGCATCGGCCGCGAGGAATTCAATCCGGACAAATTGCGTTACCACCGCATCATTATCATGACCGACGCGGATGTAGATGGCGCCCATATCCGAACCCTGTTGTTGACATTTTTCTACCGGCAAATGTCGGAATTGGTCGAGCGAGGCCACATCTACATCGCCCAGCCCCCCTTGTATAAGGTAAAGAAAGGCAAGCAGGAACAATACCTTAAAGATGATTCTGATCTGGAAAGATATCTCCTGCAGGTAGCGCTGGAAAATGCGGCGCTGTTTGTGAATGCCGAAGCGCCGCCCCTTGCGGGGGAGCCCCTGGAGAGCCTGGCCCAGAGGTTTGTGCTTACCATGGCGACCGTGGCCCGGCTTTCCCGGCGCTATGACCCGACGGTTATCGAAAAGCTGATCTACATGCCGGTGGTCGATCAGGCGTTGCTGGACGATGGGAAGGCATTCGGGGCCTGGATGACGGAGCTGGTCGGGCGGTTGAATCTGGATCTTGGCTTGGCAGATCGTTTTGCATTGGAGAGGACCCACGCGGATGGTCAGCCGGCAATTCGAATCACCAAGCGCACCCATGGCATAACGCATGAATATCTGTTGCCCGAGGAGTTTTTCTCCAGTAACGAATACCGCAAATTGCGGGATCTGGGCCGGGAACTGGATGGATTGCTTGGCGAAGGCGCTTATGTGCAACGCGGCGAGCGCAAAAAGCCGGTATCCAGCTTCAAAGAGGCCCTGGACTGGCTTATGGATGAAGCCAAGCGCGGTCAGCACATCCAGCGCTACAAAGGGCTTGGTGAAATGAACCCGGATCAGCTGTGGGAGACTACGATGAACCCGGATACCAGGCGGTTACTCAGGGTGAACATAGAGGATGTGGTGGCCTCGGATGAGATATTCACCACCCTGATGGGCGATCAGGTAGAGCCTCGGCGGGTATTTATAGAGGACAATGCCTTGGCCGTAGAGAATCTCGATGTTTAGATTAACATGCTGTTTTTAAAAGGATTTATTTGCGTGAGCCCTTTTTGGATGGCTGTGGCAGGGCCTGCGGCAGGGTATCCATGGT
Organism: Sedimenticola sp.; assembly: GCA_011051655.1. Lineage (GTDB taxonomy): Bacteria > Pseudomonadota > Gammaproteobacteria > Chromatiales > Chromatiaceae > DRKS01. Next base: position 22,805 of record DRKS01000003.1, on the reverse strand, counting down.
CGATTCGATCCATTCCTCGACCTTGCGGTTGATCTCCGAGCTTTTCAATCCCTCTGTTTCGATGGGGGGGCCGATGACGACCTCTATGGTGCCGGGATATTTCTTTAAATCCCTGCGACGCCAGAAGACACCGGCATTGTGCGCAATGGGAATCACCGGGTATTTTGTATGGTGGGCCAGGATGGCGCCTCCGGCGCCGTAATGCCCGCGCTCCCCGGGCGCCACCCGGGTCCCTTCCGGAAAAATTACGACATAATGGCCTTTTTCCAGATGCCGCCGGCCGGATTCTATAATCTGGTTCATGGCGGCCCGGCCGGCCTTGCGATCGATGCCGATGGCCTGAACGGCCATCAGGGCCCAGCCGAAGAAAGGCACCCATAACAGCTCCCTTTTCAAAACCCAGGCCTGCTGGGGGGGCAATATTCCGCGAAGGGCCATAGTTTCCCAGGCGGACTGGTGTTTGGAAAGAATAATGCAGCCTTTAGCCGGGATATTTTCCAGGCCTTTGATTTTGTAGTTCAGGCCACAGATCGCGGACAGCAGCCACAGGTTGACCATACCCCAGGCATTGGCGAGGCGGCAGCGTCGTTCATAAGGAAGGAGCAGGCCGACGGTAATGATGAGCAGAGAAAATATTACCGTGTTTACAATCAGTGATGCGAAGTAGATTGTAGAGCGCAGAAGAATCATCAGGCCTCGGGCAATAAAGCATCGACGGCGGCGGCCAGGTTCGGATATACCGGCACGTCGCCAAAATCCTCTAGTTTTGACAGGGTCTTGCTGCCCTTACCGGTGAGCACCAGCATGGGCTCAGCGCCGGCGCCGGCGGCGGCCTGCAGATCCCGCAGGCTGTCTCCAATGGCGGGGATGCCGGCAAGATCCAGCTCCAGGCGGTCCGCAATCGCCTTCAAAAGACCCGGCCGGGGTTTGCGGCAGTCACAATGATCCTCAGGTCCGTGAGGGCAGAAGAACACGGAATCGATATGGCCGCCCAGCTTGGCGAGCTCATCGAACATCTTTTGATGAATGGCATTGAGGCCGTCGATATCGAACAGGCCCCGGGCCAGGCCGGATTGATTGCTGGCGACCACCACCCGGTACCCCGCGTGATTGAGCCGGGCGATGGCCTCGAGGCTGCCGGGAATGGGGATCCACTCATCCGGGCTCTTGATAAAGTCGTCCGAGTCCTCGTTGATCACGCCGTCCCGATCGAGTATTGCAAGCTTCATCGCCTTCCCCAAGTCAGTAATTACTCACTTCCGTCAGACATCGGATAAACCAAGCAGTTGCCCGGCCTTATTGCAGCCGGGAGAGATCGGCCGTCCGCAGAAACAAGGCGCTGAGGGAAGATAATAACGCCAACCGGTTCTTGCGCAGGGCTTCGTCGTCACACATGACCATGACATCATCGAAGAATCGATCCACCAGGCTGCGCAGTCCGGCCAGTTTCTGCAGCGCCTCGGTGTAGCGCCCCCGGGCAAAGAGGGGTTCGACCTCGGGGATGAGTTCGCTGATCTGGGCGGCGAGGGCCTTTTCCGAGGCCTCGGTCAGCAGGGTGATATCGGGGTGATCCGGAAATTCTTCCCTCGCCTTGTGCAGGATATTGCGGATGCGTTTGTTGGCGGCGGCCAGGGCCTCCGCCTCGGGCAACCGCTGGAAAGCGGCCACTGCCCTTATCCGCCGGTCAAAGTCCGCCGGCTGTGTCGGCCGCCGGGAGAGCACGGCGTCCACCACCTCCGCCGGTATATCCCGGTCGGTATAATAGGCGCGCAACCGCTCCATCATATAGTCGAAGACCTCCGTGACGACGTTCGCCGCATCCACTTTTCCGGCCAGGCCCCTGGCGGCGGCCTCGATCAGCGCCTCCAGATTGAGCATCAAGGGGGTCTCGATCAGGATGCGGAGCACGCCCAGGGAGGCCCGGCGAAGCCCGAAGGGGTCCTTCTCCCCCGTCGGTTTCTGGCCGATGGCGAAAATGCCGACCAGGGTGTCCAGCCGGTCGGCGATGGCGATGGCCCGGCCGCAATAGGTCCGGGGCAGCTCATCACCCGCATGGCGGGGCAGGTATTGCTCCTCCATGGCGGCGGCGACATCCGGCACCTCTCCGCCACGCTGGGCATAATACCGCCCCATGACGCCCTGCAGCGCCGGGAATTCACCCACCATATTGGACAGCAGGTCGCACTTGCACAGCTCGGCCGCCCGGGCGGCCAGGGCGGCGTCGAAATCCAGGTGCCCGGCAATGGCCTGGGCCAGCAGGGAAATGCGCTCGGTCTTGTCATAAAGCGAGCCGAGCCGTTCCTGGAATACCACGTCCTTCAGCCTGGGGATCCAGGCCTCCAGGGGCTGCTTCAGGTCCTGCTCCCAGAAAAAGGCCGCGTCGCTGAAGCGGGGGCGGATGACGCGCTCGTTGCCCACGCGCACCTGATGGGGATCGCGGCTCTCGATATTGCTGATGGTAATGAAGCGGGGCAGCAGGGCGCCGCCGGAATCCACCACGGGGAAATACTTCTGGTGCCCCTGCATGGTCTTTACCAGGGCCTCGGCGGGGAGTTCCAGGAAGCGTTCCTCAAAGGCGCCCATGACGGCAACGGGCCATTCGTTGAGGGCGGTGACCTCTTCGAGCAGATCGTCGTCGATGAGGGCCCGCGCCCCGGCATCGCCCGCCGCCTTTTCCACCTGCTCCCGGATCCTGGCGCGCCGCTCGTCCATGCCGGCGATGACCCGGCCGGTTTCGAGCAATACCCGGGCATAGGCGCCGGCGGTGGGGATCTCGATGGCGCCCGGATGATGAAAACGGTGACCATGCGTGTGGCGGCCCGTTTTCAGGCCCATGATCTCGGCCTCCAGCACCTGGTCGCCGAACAGCAGCACCACCCAGTGCACCGGGCGCACGAATTCCTCGCTGCCCTCGCCCCAGCGCATGCGTTTCGGGACAGGCAGGCCGGCGAGGGACTGTTCCACCATGGCGGGCGCCAGCTCCCCGATATGCTTTCCCGCCTGCCGTTGACGAAAAACCAGCCAGGCGCCCCTGGGGGTGTCCACCTGCTCCAGGTCGGACAGGGCCACGCCGCAGGAGCGGGCGAAGCCCTCGGCCGCCCTGGTGGGATTGCCGGCCTCGTCGAAGGCCGCGCTGACGGCCGGCCCTTTCCGCTCGACGATCCGGTCCGCCTGGGCGGAATCCAGCTTGGAGACCAGCAGTGCCAGCCGGCGTGGGGTGGCGAAGCGCCGGATGGCCTCAAAGCCCAGCCCGCTTTGTTCGAGCCGGGCCCCGAGGCCGGACTGAAAGGCGGCAGAGAGCCGGTCCAGCGCCCTGGGCGGCAGCTCTTCGGTGCCGATTTCGATCAGGAGATCCCGCTTGTCAACCATGGGCCGCTTCCTTCCGCCGCTCCAGCATGGGAAAGCCCAGGGCCTCCCGTCGCTGGTAGTAGGCCTGGGCCACCGCCCGGGACAGCGCCCGCACCCGCAGGATGAAACGCTGGCGCTCGGTGACCGAAATGGCCTGCCGGGCATCCAGGAGATTGAAGGTGTGGGAGGCCTTCAGCACCTGCTCATAGGCGGGCAGCGGCAGCCCCTGTTCAATCAGGCTCCGGCTTTCTTTTTCGCAATTGTCGAACCAGGCGAACAAGGCCTCCACATTGGCGTGCTCGAAATTGTAGCTGGATTGCTCCACCTCGTTCTGGTGGTACACGTCCCCATAGGTGACCGGGCCCTGGGGGCCCTTTGCCCAGATCAGGTCGAAGACGCTCTCCACCGACTGGAGATACATGGCAATGCGCTCCAGCCCGTAGGTGATCTCCCCCGTGACCGGCCGGCAGTCAAGCCCGCCGACCTGCTGAAAATAGGTGAACTGGGTGACCTCCATGCCATTGAGCCAGACCTCCCAGCCCAGGCCCCAGGCGCCAAGGGTGGGGGATTCCCAATTGTCCTCGACGAAGCGGATGTCGTGCACCAGCGGATCGATGCCGAGCATCTTGAGAGAGCCGAGATAGAGCTCCTGGATATCCAGGGGGGAAGGCTTGAGGATGACCTGATATTGGTAATAATGCTGCAGCCGGTTGGGGTTTTCGCCATAGCGCCCGTCGGTGGGGCGGCGGGAGGGCTGCACATAGGCGCAGCTCCAGGGTTCCGGGCCGATGGCGCGCAGGAAGGTCGCCGAATGAAAGGTGCCGGCGCCCATCTCCATATCATAGGGCTGCAGGATGACGCAGCCCTGATCCGCCCAATATTGTTGCAAAGCAAAAATGAGCCCCTGGAATGTGGTGACGTCGGGGCCCGCAGCGCTCTCTGTGGTATTCAAATCTTGATCCTTTTCCCAGCCGGAAAATGAATCGCGCAAGTATACCGTCGGCCCGGGGCTTTGGCTAACGGCTGCTGACCTTGCCGGGCTGGCGGTTTATACTGGCGCCCTCATTGAACAAAGGTTGACGGAGTACCAGCATGAAAATCACGCCCTGGCTTATCATCCTGATGCTCGTCGCCGGCGGCCTGCTGTCCGCCTGCGGCCAGAAGGGGGATCTGTACATGCCCGACAAGGAGACGCAACAGGAGCAGGAAAAGAAAAAACCATAGAAAGTTTTCACCATGGACCATTTTCAATACCGTGGCGATCGTCTCCATGTGGAGGAGATGCCCCTGGAGGATATCGCCCGGCGCTGGGGCACCCCCTGCTATGTCTATTCCCGCGCCACCCTGGAGCGCCACTGGCGCGCCTTCGATGAGGCCTTTCAGGACCAGCCGCACCTGATCTGCTTTGCGGTCAAGGCCAACTCCAACCTGGCGGTGCTGAATGTATTGGCCCGGCTCGGGTCCGGTTTCGACATCGTATCGGTGGGTGAGCTGGAGCGGGTGTTGGCGGCGGGCGGCGACCCCGCCAGGGTGGTCTTCTCCGGCGTGGGTAAACGGGCGGACGAGATGCGCCGGGCGCTGGAGGCGGGCATCCGCTGCTTCAATGTGGAGTCCGCCCCCGAGCTGGAGCGCCTCAACCGGATCGCCGGTGAAATGGGGGTCCAGGCCCCGGTGGCCGTGCGGGTGAATCCCGACGTGGATGCCGGCACCCATCCCTATATCGCCACCGGCCTGCGGGAGAACAAGTTCGGCCTGGAGACGGAGCAGGCCCGCGCCGTCTACCGCCGCGCCGCCCTGCTGGAGCACATCCGCATAGTGGGCATCGACTGTCACATCGGTTCCCAGCTCACCACCCTGCCCCCCTTCCTGGACGCCATGGACCGGGTGCTGGCGCTGGTGAAAGAACTGCGGCGGGACGGCATCCGCCTGGATCATATCGACCTGGGGGGCGGCCTGGGTATCCGCTATACCGACGAGACCCCGCCGTCCCCCGCCGAATATGCCGCCGCCCTGCGTGAGCGGCTGGGGGATGCCGCCATGGAGATCTGCATCGAGCCCGGCCGCGCCATTGCCGGAAACGCCGGTGTGCTCCTCACCAGGGTGGAATACATCAAGCCCACCCCCCACAAGGACTTCGCCATTGTCGATGCGGCCATGAACGACCTGCTGCGCCCGGCCCTCTACCAGGCGACCCAGGAGATCGTTCCCGTGGTGCGAAACACCGATGGCATTCCCGGCTGTTTCGATCTCGTGGGGCCGGTGTGCGAAACCGGCGATTTTCTGGGCAAGGCCCGCGAGCTCAAGCTGCGCCAGGGCGAACTGCTGGCCGTGCGCTCCTGCGGGGCCTATGGTTTCACCATGAGCTCCAACTACAATTCCCGCCCCCGGGCGGCGGAGGTCATGGTGGACGGCGACCAAGCCCACCTGGTGCGGGAGCGGGAAACCATTGCGGATCTCTTCCGGGGGGAGTCCCTGCTGCCTTGAGTCAGCGCGCCCCCCGCCGGTATCTTGATGCCATGATGCTCTCCTTCACCAAAATGCAGGGCCTGGGCAACGACTTCGTGGTGATCAACGCCATCGACCAGCGGGTCCGGCTGGATGCCGGGCGGATCCGATTCATCGCGGACCGGCGCTTCGGCATTGGCTGCGACCAGGTCTTGCTGGTGGAGCCCCCCCGCTCGCCGGATACGGATTTCTATTACCGGATCTTCAACGCCGACGGCTCCGAGGTGGCCCAGTGCGGCAACGGCGCCCGTTGTTTCGCCCGCTTCGTGCGGGACAAGGGCCTGAGCGACAAGGACATACTGAAAGTGGGCACTCACTCTGGTGAGATCAGCCTGTATCTGGAGGATGATGGCCTGGTGCGTGTCAACATGGGGCCGCCGGAGCTGGAGCCCCGCCATATCCCTTTTCTGGCCGAGGCCCGGTCTGTCCTTTATTCCATCGAGGTGGACGGCGGGCCCCTCGACATCGCCGCCCTCTCCATGGGGAATCCTCATGCGGTGGTGCGGGTGAGGTCCGTGGCCGATGCCCCGGTGGAGCGCCTGGGGCCGCAACTGGAAAGTCATCCCCGCTTTCCCCGGCGCGCCAATGTCGGCTTCATGGCGGTGCGGGACCGCCAGCACATCGACCTGCGGGTGTTCGAGCGGGGGGCCGGGGAGACATTGGCCTGCGGAACCGGCGCCTGCGCCGCTGTCGTCGCCGGCCGGCTGCAAGGCCTGCTGGATGAGCGCGTGAAGGTGAGTCTGCCCGGGGGCGATCTTGTGATAAGCTGGGCCGGCGACAGAGCACCGGTATGGATGAGCGGTCCCGCCATCCAGGTTTTTGAGGGGAGGATCGAGTTGTGACCCCACAATCAGAATGCCTTAAAGAAAGTTCCGATATGGAAACCGCAGTTGCTGAATATCTGGCGGCCAACCCGGATTTTTTCGAACGCCATGAAGAATTGCTGTTGGAACTCAAGCTGCCTCACAGCAACGGCAGCACAGTCTCTCTGGTGGAACGCCAGCTCGCCCGCCTGCGCAAGGAGTGTGCCCGTTACAAGCAGCGGCTGGAGGCCTTGATCGAGGTCGGGCGGAAGAACGATTTACTCATAAACCGCCTGCACCGGCTTACCCTCTCCCTGATCGACACCGCCAACCTGGATGAAGTGCTCAATGTCCTGGAAGACCATCTGCATGAGGAGTTCGAGGCGGATTCCGTGGAGCTGCTGCTTTTCACCCCCTCCGAGCTGGAGGATCCCGCCGGTCCCGGTGAATCGGACCCGGCGGGCATCGGCTGCTTTCAATCCCTCTTCAAGGAGGGAAAGCCCCTCTGCGGCAGTCTCACCGATCCCCAGCTCGACTACCTGTTCGGCCCCGAGGCCAGGCACATCCACTCGGCGGCCCTGATCCCCCTGCGCAACGAAAGCATCTGCGGCATGCTGGCCATCGGCAGCAGTGACCGGGAGCGCTTCCAAAGCGACATGGGAACCGATTTCCTGAGCCGCCTGGGTGAGGTGGTCAGCCAACGCCTGGAAATGGTCTCCGAACCCGGCGTATAGGCGTGATCACACAAAAGCTGGCTGAAGGACCGTTTCAGTTCTGGCTGGAGCGCTTTCTTGATCATTTGCGGCGCGAACGCCGCCTTTCCCCCCATACCCTGAGCAACTACCAACGGGATCTCCAGCGCCTCGCAACATGGTGTCAGGAGCGGGGGATCGGGGATTGGCGCGCCCTGAACCAGGGCCAGGTGCGCGCCTTCGTGGCCGCCCGCCATCGCCAGGGCATATCGGGCAAGAGCCTGCAGCGGGAGCTTTCCTCCCTGCGCAGCCTGTTCCGCTATCTGTTGCGGGAGGGCCAGGCGGAGGGCAGTCCGGCCGCTGGCGTGCGGGCGCCAAAGGCGCCACGCAGGCTGCCGCCGACACTGGACGCGGACCGGATTGGCCGCCTCCTGGACCGGCAGGCGGAGGATCCCCTGATGCAGAGGGACCGGGCCATCATGGAGCTTTTCTACTCCTCCGGACTGCGCCTGGCCGAACTGGTTTCCCTCGATTTGGCGGATATCGACCTGGATGATGCCATGGTGGATGTGACCGGCAAGGGCTCCAAGACCCGCCGCATCCCCATCGGGCGCAAGGCGCGGCACGCCCTGGGGGATTGGCTGAAAATCCGTCCTGAGATTGCAGCGCCGGCGGAGCCGGCCCTGTTCGTCAGCCGGCGGGGCGGACGCATCTCCCCCCGCGCGGTCCAGCAGCGGCTGCGAAAACGCGCTGCCGAAGGAGATGCGCCGGCCCATCTCCACCCCCATATGCTGCGCCACTCCTTCGCCAGCCATCTGCTCGAATCCTCCGGCGATCTGCGGGCCGTTCAGGAATTGCTGGGCCATGCGGACATTGGCACCACCCAGATCTATACTCACTTGGATTTTCAGCATTTGGCAAAGGTCTATGATGAGGCCCATCCCCGGGCGCGGCATAAAAAAGACCCGAAAAACAAATAAGAACCACGCGAGCATATAGCCATCGATATGCAGTCTTTTTTATCCGAAGCAAAAAATCACGCCGTCATGTCCAAGCAAAAACAAACCCTCAAGCGCATAACGCTCAAGAACCTGATTACCTTTTTGATGCTGCTTTCAGTGGTAATCCTGGTCATCCTGGGGGTCAATTTCCGGACCATTTCCATAAGAATCATGGAAGACAAGGCCCTGGCCATCTCCGAGGTCGTGAAGGCGGGCATCACCGCCCACATGCGGGCGGAAACCATGGATACACGGGATTATTTCCTGACCCAGATAAACTCCCTCACCCTGGTCGACGAGGTCAGCATCGTCCGGTCACCCGAGGTCATCAGTGAATTCGGCTCCGGCATTGAGCTGGAAAAACAAATGGACCATGTTACGGAAAGGGCCTTCGAGACCAAGCAGCCCGTCTATATCATCAACGACATCGAACTCAAGCCCTATATGCGGGCCATCGTTCCCTTCATCGCATCCAAAAAGGGGCAGCTTAACTGCCTGGAGTGTCATGAGGTTGCGGAAGGAACCGTCCTGGGCGCCCTGGATTTGAAGCTGGACCTTACGGAATACAGAAATGTAACGGTGAAACTGCTGACGGCGATTGGAATCATTTCGACGGTTTTTATTGTTCTGATTATCGCCAACAACTTCAGAACCATTCAAAAATATGTCCAGGAGCCGCTGGAGCGCCTGATCAAAAAGGGGGAGGAGGCCTATTACAAAAAAAGCCCCATCAACGCGGATGAATTCGAATGCCTGGAGTTCGAGCACGTGGCCCAGGAGATCAACCTGTTCACCCAGGATGTTTTGCACCATCAGGAGGTCATTGAAAAAAAGAACCGGGAACTGGAGGAGATGACCCACGAAATCGACGGCACCCTCCGCGAAACTATCTTTACCATGGGCGTGATCGAAGAGCAGCGCTCCAAGGAGACGAATCACCATACCCTGCGCGTTACGAAATACAGCCGGTTGTTGGGCGAGAAATACGGTTTGCCGGAAAGAGAGGTTGAACTGCTGGCCGTGGCGACGCCGCTTCACGATATCGGTAAACTGGGCATACCGGACGCTATTTTGCTGAAACCGGGGAAGTTGACGGAACAGGAGTTCGAGGTTATGAAAAACCACGCTGTGATCGGTTACAACATGCTCAGCCATTCCCGGCGGGATGTCCTTCAATCGGCGGCCATCATTGCCCACCAGCATCACGAAAAGTGGGACGGCACGGGATACCCAAACGGCCTGAAGGGCGAAGACATACATATCTTCGGACGCATCGCAGCGCTTGCCGATGTCTTCGACGCCTTGTCCACCAAGCGCATCTATAAGGAAAAGTGGACGCTGGATGAGACGCTCGCCTACATCAAGAAGGAAGGTGGCAGGCAATTCGATCCCAGGCTGGTTGATATCCTGGTGGAAAATATCGACGAGTTTCTTGCCATCAAGCAACAATACCAATAAGTGATGGTGGCAAGTTTTTGCTTTTAATTTCAAAAGCATACAGCAGTAAATAACCCGCCGCCCCGGAGCCCGGCCATCAGGCCTGGAGAAAAAAGCGATTTTCCGCTACCCTATGCGGTTCTGTGCGGCCCCGCATTCAGGGCCGGCCTAACGGGGTTTCTTTGAGCCCGGACTGCCCGGGCGTTGACGCGCCGGCTGGGACCATGGTCCTTTGCGCGCTTTCCGATCCCAATGCTTTAAAGAGGTTTGTATGAGCCAAGGGGCCTTGCCACCCAAACAGGGACTTTACGATCCCCGCAATGAGCATGACGCCTGCGGTATCGGCTTTGTCGCCGATATCAAGGGTCGAAAAAGTCACAAGATCATCCAGGACGGCCTGACCATCCTGGAGCGCCTGGCCCATCGCGGCGCCGTTGGCGCGGACCCCCTGGCCGGCGATGGCGCCGGTATCCTGATCCAGATTCCGGACGCCTTCCTGCGGGCGGTGAGCGGCTGTGAACTGCCGCCGGCGGGCGACTACGCCGTCGGCATGGTGTTCCTGCCCCGCCACGAGGGCTCCCGCGCCGAGTGCGAGGCGATAGTCGAACGCTTCATCGAGGCGGAGGGGCAGACCCTGCTGGGCTGGCGCGACGTGCCGGTGGACAACAGCGGCCTGGGTGAGAGCGTCATTCCCTCGGAGCCCTTTGTGCGGCAGGTGTTCATAGGCTGCGGCGCGGCGGGAGCGACCGCCGACCAGGACGCCTTCGAGCGCAAGCTGTTCGTGATCCGCAAGCAGATCGAGAACGCCGTCCGGGATGCGGACGATCTGCCCGGCAAAGAGTCCTTCTACATCACCTCCATGTCTTCCCGCACCCTGCTCTACAAGGGCATGCTGCTGGCCAACCAGGTCAGCGAATTCTACCCGGATCTGAATGACGAGCGCCTGGTCTCCGCCCTGGCCCTGGTGCACCAGCGCTTCTCCACCAACACCTTCCCCACCTGGGACCTGGCGCAGCCGTTCCGCATGATCTGCCACAACGGCGAGATCAACACCGTGCGCGGCAACCTGAACTGGATGGCGGCCCGCCGCCAGACCATGTCGTCCGAGATCCTGGGGGACGATCTGGAGAAGGTGTGGCCCCTGATCCCGGAGGGCCAGTCGGATTCCGCCTGTTTCGACAACGCCCTGGAGCTGCTGGTGGCCGGCGGCTACTCCCTGGCCCACGCCATGATGCTGCTGATCCCCGAGGCCTGGTCCGAGAATCCGCTCATGGACCCCGAGCGTCACGCCTTCTACGAATACCACGCCGCCCTGATGGAGCCCTGGGACGGCCCGGCGGCGGTGGCCTTCACCGATGGCCGCCAGATCGGCGCCACCCTGGACCGCAACGGCCTGCGTCCGGCCCGCTATCTCATCACCGACGATGACCTGGTGGTGATGGCCTCGGAGATGGGCGTGCTGGAGATCCCGGAGGAGAAAATCATCAAGAAGTGGCGCCTGCAGCCCGGCAAGATGCTGCTCATCGACCTGGAGCAGGGGCGCATCATCGACGACGCCGAGCTGAAGGCGCAGCTCTCCTCCGCGCGTCCTTACCAGGAGTGGCTGGACAACACCCAGATCCGGCTGCGGCATCTGCCGTCTGTGGTGCCGCCCATGCCTCCCGATGCCGAAACCCTGCGGGACCGCCAGCAGGCCTTCGGCTTTACCCAGGAGGATATCAAATGGCTGCTCACGCCCATGGCGGTCAGTGGCCAGGAGGCCATCGGTTCCATGGGGGCAGACAACCCGCCGGCGGTGCTGTCCGACCGCCCCAAGCCCCTGTTCAACTATTTCAAGCAGAACTTCGCCCAGGTCACCAATCCGCCCATCGACCCCATCCGGGAAGAGCTGGTGATGTCCCTGGTCTCCCTCATCGGGCCGCGCCCCAACCTGCTGGACCTGGACCAGGGGGGCAGCCACAAGCGCCTGGAGGTGACCCAGCCGGTCATCACCAACACGGGCCTGGAGCGCATCCGCCGCATCCATGACCTGACCGGCGAGGCCTTCCACACCCACACCGTGGACATCTGCTACCCGGCGGACCGCGGCGCCGAGGGCATGGAGCCCGCCCTGGAGGCGGTCTGCGCCGAGGCGGAAAAGGCCGTGCGCGACGGCTTCAACATCCTCATTCTCTCCGACCGCAACATGGATGCGGACCACATCGCCATCCCGGCCCTGCTGGCCACGGCGGCGGTGCATCACCATCTGGTGCGCACCGGTCTGCGCACCTCCTCCGGCCTGGTGGTGGAAACCGGCGCGGTGCGCGAGGTCCACCACTTTGCGGTGCTGGCCGGTTACGGCGCCGAGGCGGTAAACCCCTACCTGGCCTTCGAGACCCTCTCCGACATGCGCCACCGGCTGCCGGAAGAGATCAGCGAGGAGGATATTCACTGGCGCTTCATCAAGGCCGTCGACAAGGGGCTGCTGAAGGTGATGTCCAAGATGGGCATCTCCACCTACCAGTCCTACTGCGGCGCCCAGATCTTCGATGCGGTGGGGCTTTCCAGCGACTTCGTGGAGAAGTATTTCACCGGCACCGCCACCACCATCGAAGGCGTGGGGCTGCGCGAGGTGGCCGAGGAGGCGGTGCGCTGGCACCGGGACGCCTATGGCGACAGCCATATCTACCGCAAGGCCCTGGACGTCGGCGGCGACTACGCGGTGCGCGTCCGCGGCGAGGCCCACATGTGGACGGCGGACACCATCTCCAAGCTGCAACACGCCACCCGGGCCAACGACGCCAGGACCTACGAAGAATACGCCCGCATCATCAACGAGCAGAACGAGCGCCTGCTGACCCTGCGCGGCCTGTTCGACCTGGATTTCAGCGCCACCCCCGTGCCGCTGGAGGAGGTGGAGCCCGCCAGGGAGATCGTCAAGCGCTTCGCCACCGGCGCCATGTCCTTCGGCTCCATCTCCTACGAGGCCCACACCACCCTGGCCATTGCCATGAACCGCATCGGCGGCAAGTCCAACACCGGCGAAGGGGGTGAAGAGGCGGAGCGCTTCACGCCCATGGAGAACGGCGATTCCAAACGCTCGGCCATCAAACAGGTGGCCTCCGGCCGCTTCGGCGTCACCACCGAGTATCTGGTCAACGCCGACGACATCCAGATCAAGATGGCCCAGGGGGCCAAGCCCGGCGAGGGCGGCCAGCTGCCCGGCCACAAGGTGGACCGCACCATCGCCCGGGTGCGCCACTCCACCCCCGGGGTGGGACTGATCTCACCGCCGCCCCATCACGACATCTACTCCATCGAAGACTTGGCCCAGCTCATCCACGACCTGAAGAACGTCAACCCCAAGGCCCGCATCAGCGTCAAGCTGGTCTCCGAGGTGGGGGTGGGCACCGTGGCCGCCGGGGTCTCCAAGGCCCACGCCGACCACGTCACCATCTCCGGCTACGACGGCGGCACCGGGGCCAGCCCCCTGACCTCCATCAAGCACGCCGGCTCCCCCTGGGAGATCGGCCTGGCCGAAACCCATCAGACCCTGGTGCTGAACCGCCTGCGGGGCCGCATCGCGGTGCAGGTGGACGGCGGCCTGCGCACCGGCCGGGACGTGGTGATCGGCGCCCTGCTGGGGGCGGACGAGTTCGGTTTCGCCACAGCACCCCTGATCGTGGAAGGCTGCATCATGATGCGCAAGTGCCACCTCAACACCTGCCCGGTGGGGGTGGCCACCCAGGACCCGGAGCTGCGCAAGCGCTTCAGCGGCAAGCCGGAGTATCTCATCAACTTCTTCTTCTTCATCGCCGAGGAGGTCCGCCAGCTCATGGCGAAGCTGGGCTACCGCAGGTTCGAGGAGATGATCGGCCAGCGGGACCGCCTGAATATGCGCAAGGCCATCGACCACTGGAAGGCCCGGGGGCTGGACTACTCCCGCATCCTGCACAAGCCCGAGGCCGGGCCGGGGGTGGCCATCTTCAACTGCGAGGAGCAGGATCACGGCCTGGACAAGGCCCTGGACAACAGGCTCATCGAGCAGGCGCGGCCTGCCCTGGAGCAGGGCCGGGCGGTGCGTATCGAAACCGAGGTGCACAACTACAACCGCACCGTGGGCGCCATGCTCTCCGGCGAGGTGGCCCGGCGCTACGGCCATGAGGGCCTGCCGGAAGACAGCATCTATATCAAGGCCCGCGGCAACGGCGGCCAGAGCTTCGGCGCCTGGCTGGCCAGGGGGGTCACCCTGGAACTGGCCGGCGAGGCCAACGACTATGTGGGCAAGGGGCTGTCGGGCGGACGCATTGTGGTCTACCCCCCCGAGACGACCCCCATCGTGCCGGAAGACAACATCGTGGTGGGCAACACCGTGCTCTACGGCGCCATCAGCGGCGAGTGCTACTTCCGCGGCGTGGCGGGCGAGCGCTTCGCCGTGCGCAACTCCGGCGCCACCGCGGTGGTGGAGGGGGTGGGCGACCACGGCTGTGAATACATGACCGGCGGCGTCGTGGTCTGCCTCGGTTCCACCGGCCGCAATTTCGCCGCCGGCATGAGCGGCGGCATCGCCTATGTGCTGGATGCGGACGGCGATTTCGAGCGGCGCTGCAACCTGGCCATGGTGGAGCTGGAGCCCGTAGAGGCCGAAGACGATGCCCTGGAGGCTTTGGAGCACCAGGGCGGCGACCTGGAGACCCACGGCAGGGTGGACGTCAGCCATGACATGACCCGTTTCGACGCCATCCGCCTGAAACAGCTCATTGAAAAACATCTGCATTACACCGGCAGCCGGCGGGCAAAAGAGATCCTGGACAATTGGAACCAGACACTGCCGAAATTCGTGAAGGTCATGCCGGTGGAGTACCGCCGCGCCCTGCACGAACTCCAGGCCCGGCGGCCGACCGGCAGCGAAATGACCGAGGAGGGGTGCTGATGGGCAAGCCAACAGGTTTTCTGGAATTCCCGCGGCAGGACCGGACCTATGCGCCGGTCGGGGATCGCATCACCCACTACCGGGAATTCGTCATCGCCCTGCCGGAGGAAGCGCTGAGGCAGCAGGGCGCCCGCTGCATGGATTGCGGCATACCCTTCTGCCACAACGGCTGCCCGGTCAACAACATCATTCCCGACTGGAACGACCTGGTCTACAAGGGCGAGTGGCAGCGGGCCCTGGAGGTGCTGCATTCCACCAACAATTTCCCCGAGTTCACCGGCCGCATCTGCCCGGCCCCCTGCGAGGCCTCCTGCACCCTCAATATCGATGACAACCCGGTAACCATCAAGACCATCGAGTGCGCCATCATCGACCGCGCCTGGGAAGAGGGGTGGATCGCCCCCCAGGTGCCCCGGCACAAGAGCGGCAAGCGGGTGGCGGTGGTAGGCTCCGGGCCCGCCGGCCTGGCCTGCTCCCAGCAGCTCGCCCGGGCCGGCCATGCCGTCACCCTGTTCGAGAAGAACGACCGCATCGGCGGCCTGATGCGCTACGGCATCCCCGACTTCAAGCTGACCAAGCGCCTCATCGACCGCCGCATCGGACAGATGCGGGCCGAGGGGGTGGAATTCCGCCCCAAGGTGCATATCGGGGTGGACATCCCCGCCGCCCGGCTGGTGAACGAATATGACGCCGTGGTGCTCGCCGGCGGCTCCGAAAAATGCCGCGACCTGCCCGTCCCCGGGCGGGAGCTGGAGGGCATCCACTTCGCCATGGAGTTCCTGCCCCAGAGCAACCGGCGGGTGGCCGGCGATGATATCCCCGAACAGGAGGCCATCCTCACCACCGACCAGCACGTCATCGTCATCGGCGGCGGCGATACCGGCTCCGACTGTATCGGCACCGCCATTCGCCAGGGCGCCCTTTCCGTCACCCAGCTCGAGATCCTGCCCCGGCCGCCGGAGAAGGAGGACAAGGAAACGACCTGGCCCGACTGGCCCCGGAAGCTGCGCACCTCCTCTTCCCAGGAAGAGGGCTGCGAACGCCTGTGGAGCGTGGCCACCAAGGCGTTCATCGGCGAGGGCGGCCGGGTAAAGGCCATCCGCTGTGTAAAGGTGGACTGGCACCAGGACGAGGCCGGCGCCTGGCGCATGAGCGAAACAGAAGGTTCGGAGTTCGAACTCCCGGCCGACCGGGTGTTTCTGGCCATGGGCTTCCTGCACCCGGTGCACGAAGGCATGCTGGAAGAACTCGGGGTGGCGCTGGACGACCGCGGCAACGTGGAGGCCAATGACGCCGATTACCGCACCTCCATCGACAAGGTCTTCACCGCCGGCGATATGCGCCGCGGCCAGTCCCTGGTGGTCTGGGCCATCCGGGAAGGCCGTCAGTGCGCCCGGGCGGTGGACGAGTTCCTGATGGGGACCTCGAATCTGCCGCGGTGAGTTGGCTTTTAGCGGTTGGTGGTTGGCAGCCAGTCCCGGGTACAATCCGCTATCGCTGTTTTTTTACCATTCGATTCTCAACAAGGGGGCCCATCCGTGTCAGCTTTGAAGAATGATCGCCTGCTCAGGGCCCTTTTGTGCGAGCCTGTTGATATCACCCCTGTCTGGATGATGCGCCAGGCCGGGCGCTATCTTCCCGAGTACCGGGCGACGCGCCAGAAGGCCGGCAGCTTCATGGACCTGTGCCAGAATCCCGAGCTGGCATGCGAAGTGACCCTGCAACCCCTGGACCGCTTTCCCCTGGACGCCGCCATCCTGTTTTCCGATATCCTGACCATCCCTGACGCCATGGGGCTGGGGCTCTACTTCAGCGAGGGTGAGGGTCCCCGCTTCGAGCGTCCGGTGCAGGATGTGGCGGCGGTGAGGGCCCTGGGCGTGCCGGACCCGGAACAGGAGCTGAAATATGTCATGGATGCGGTGCGCACCATCCGCCGGGAGCTGGACGGGCGGGTGCCCCTGATCGGCTTCTCCGGCAGCCCCTGGACCCTGGCCACCTACATGGTGGAGGGGGGCAGCACCAAGAACTTCGCCAAGTCCAAGGGCATGATGTTCGACGACCCGGCGTTGATGCATGATCTGCTGGGCATCCTGGCCGAGTCCGTAACCCGCTATCTGAATGCCCAGGTCGCCGCCGGCGCCCAGGCCCTGATGATCTTCGACACCTGGGGCGGGGTCCTCAGCCCCCGTGACTATGCGGCCTTCTCCCTGGCCTACATGGAGCGCATCATCGAAGGGCTTGTCCGGGAGAGCGAGGGCCGGCGCGTGCCGGTGATCCTGTTCACCAAAAACGGCGGCCAGTGGCTTGGCCGCATGGCGGAGAGCGGCTGCGACGCCCTGGGCGTGGACTGGACGACGGACCTGGCCGATGCCCGCGTCCAGGTGCGGGACAAGGTGGCGCTCCAGGGTAACCTGGACCCCTGCATCCTCTACGCCTCCCCCGAGCGTATTCGTGAAGAAGTGGCCTCCGTGCTGGACAGCTATGGTCACGGCCCCGGCCATGTCTTCAACCTCGGCCACGGCATCCATCCCGAGGTGGACCCGGAGCATGCCGCCGTCCTGATCGAGGCGGTGCATGAGCTGAGCAGGCCTTATCATTCATAAGGCCGGCCCGCCGGCGCGAGCCCGGCGCTCAATGCAGCTCCGCCAGCAATCGGTCGATCATCCCCTCGGCCTGCCCCAGGTAGCCGTCGCCGAACAGGTTCAGGTGATTGAGGATGTGGTAGAGGTTATAGAGGATCTTGCGGACGCCGTAGCCGGCATCCAGCGGCCAGGCCTCCCGGTAGGCGGCGTAGAAGTCGCTGCTGAAACCGCCGAATAGCTCCGTCATGGCCAGATCGGCCTCGCGGTCGCCGTAATAGACCGCCGGGTCGTAGACGACGGGCCGGCCTTCCGGATCCCGGGCCATGTTGCCGCACCAGAGGTCACCGTGCAGCAGGGAGGGGACGGGGGCGTGGCTGATGAGGGCGGGCAGGCCCGCCAGCAGTTTTTCTCCCCGGCGTTGCAGACGGCCCCCGTGGCCGTTGCGCGCCGCCAGCTCCAATTGGAATCCCAGGCGCTGTTCCCGCCAGAACCGGACCCAGTCGTTGCATCGCCGGTTTGGCTGCACGGTGGCGCCGATGGTATTGTCGCGCCTCCACCCAAAGCCGCCGGCCAGGTTGCGGTGCATGGCCGCGAGCCGGCGTCCCGCCTGCCCGCCGGCGGCGCCCCGGCCGGGGTTCAGCTCGATGTATTCCATGACCAGGTAGGCCTGGTCTCCGGCGGTGCCGTAACACAGCGGACGCGGCGCCCGGAGGGTCTTCGTCGCCCTGATCTCCTGCAGGCCCCCGCTTTCCGCAATGAACATGTCGAGGCGGCGCGCCTGGTTCAGTTTGACGAAGTAGCTGCGTTCCCCATCGCTGAGCCGCACCGCCGCGTTGACGCAACCGCCGCCCATGGGGTGGGGTCCGTCCGGCGAGAAGGGCGCGCCGCTCGCCTGGCCGATGTGCTGGGCGATGCGCCGCCAGGGGGTCAATGTTTGAGCCGGGCGTGCAGCGGGCTGGTGCGCGGGAAGTGGGCGCGCAGAAACTCCATCTGGTCGGCCAGTATGTGCCGCCCCTGAAGATAGATGTATTCCGCGTGGGTGGGGGTGAAGGGAATGGCCAGCAGCTCCATGCCGGCGGCTTCCGGGGTGCGGCCGGCCTTGTAATTGTTGCAGCGGGTGCAGGCGGTGACCACGTTGTTCCAGTGATCCGGCCCGCCCTGGCTGAGGGGCCGCACGTGGTCGCGGGAGAGTTCCCGGGGGTGAAAATGCCGCCCGCAGTAGAGACAGAGACGGTTGTCGCGTTGGAACAGGGCGGGGTTGTTCAGCGGCGGGGTGTATTTCGCCCGCATCTTGAACAGGGCATGGCTGTCGCCATGGGTGGCGATGATGGAGTTGACCTCCACCATGCTGCGGTGATGCGTGCGGGCGTTTATGCCGCCCCGCAGACGATAGACGACGCTGCCGCAGGTGTAGGCGATCTGGTCGAGAAAATACAGGCGCACCGCATCCCGGTAATCGATCCATTCCAGGGGCATGCCCGCAATATCGGTACGCAGGATTTGTTGCCGCAGTTCCACCATGATTCTGACTTCACACGAGACTCGCTTAGGGCCTGTTAACAGGCCCTAGATAATACACAGTTCAGTTGAAGGTGCAAACGGGTGTTCTTAGAGCCTGTCTGCGGACCGGCGGTTTATGCCGACAGTGACCGGGCGCTGTTGTTCAGGTCGGCCAGCGCCTGGTTGAGCTGGGTTTCCAGGCGCTTTTTCAGCTGGAGTATTTCCATGGTGGATCCGCCCGGCCGGGCTGCCGGCCCCGACAGTTCGACGCCGGTAAGGTAGAGGGGATAGCGCTGGCCGCTGGCGCGCCAGGCCTGGACCCGGGCGGCCACGGCGGCATAGAGCTGGTCCCCGTGTTCCACGGTGCTGAATTCCTGTTCGCGGCAGACCAGGCTGTAGTTTCCCCGGGCGAGATCGGCTCCTTCGCTGATCAGGCGCAGTTCAAGATAGTCGGGAGGGATTTTGCCGCTGGGCGGCCGGCGTTTTCTCATGCGCCATGCGCCGTCTTTGTTTTTCGACAGCCGGTGGTAGCTGGGAGGCTCCGGCGGCTGGCCGTCGCCGTCGGTGTTGAGCAGGTTGCGCCGGTCCAGCAGTTGATCGAAAAAGCGTTGTTGCTGGGTCAGCAAATGGCGTTCGCTGGCGCCGAAGATACGCTGGCTGAACAGGGCCCCCTGCTCGTCCAGGATGTAGAGATCCGTATACGGCCGGGCCACATGGAAGAAGACCTGGATCCGCTCCGGCCGGTTTGCCCGCAATATGGCGGGCAGGGGCGAATCCCGCAGGGTCAGCGGATCCACTACATAGGGACGGAAGCGGGGCAGGGGGTGGCTCAGCTCCTCCAGCAACTCTTCCAGGCCGCCCACCTCGAACCAGGAAAAGGCGTTTTCGTTCTGCTGGAGCAGAAAGAAGTCGTCGCCGATCTCGATCAGGTAGCGGCTGTCGGCGTTGCCCTGGGGGCCGAAGGCGCGGCTCAAATCCCCATAGATCTGCTCCACCCGCTGGGCAATGCTGCCGGCCCGGATGGAGGAGAAGCCGCGGGCGCGAATGCTTGGCGCCGGGGCGTCGGCCGGTCGCTTCAGGGCGAGCTGCAAATATTGGCAGGCGCTCTCCAGTAGCCCCTCTTTGCCTTTGTGCCGGGCCACCAGCAGCTCTCCCCAGCTGGTGGTGAAGAGCTGCTCCAGGTTGAGCAGCAGGTTGGTATGGGTGGCGCCGAAGCTGAGGGGATTGCAGCGGTCGCTGGTCAGTTGTTTGCCGGCCTTCGCCAGGTGCTTCAGGGGATCCTGGCCGACATTGATGAAGAGGGTGCAGGCGAGGGCGTAAGGGGCGTTGGCCAGGGCGTTCAGCGGCGTCGGCGGTTTTTGCCCCGGTGGGTAGAGTTCCCGCAGGGCGTCGAGCAGGGCGTTGACTTCCGGCAGCGTGATGGGGCAGGTTTTGGGATACAGGGTGATGACGGTGCCGCGGCTGGCGACCTGGTTGATGTGGCACCAGGTGAGCATTTCCACCAGGCTGGCGCAGGTCTTGAGGGGGGTTGCATACTCCCTTGCCGATTCGTTTACCGCCCCCCGGTACAGCAACCAGCTGCTTCCGCCGTCCTGCCGGGAGACAAGGTGCAGGGAGAGCCGCTCTTCCACCAGATCCCGTGAGATCCCGGGGTTGATGCGTTCGATCTTGCCCGGCCGGCGCTCCAGCGCCGTATAGAGCTTGCGCCCCAGCAGATTGAGCTCGGCCGGATCGACGTGGAATTCCTCGGCATGCTCCCGGGCGAAGCCGGTCAGCAGCCGGTAGCTGTGGGTCAGCTCCCGGACCAGCCGGTTGCGCTCGTCCATGACCCGGTCGATTTTCCAGTGAGGCCGGGAATCCAGGGTATGCAGCTCCGTCTCTCCCCAGCCCCATTCCCGGGTGAGGGACAGCATCAGTGCCGGTTTCCAGTCCCCCTTCTTGCGCGCCGGCAGGCGGCTCAGGGACTGTTCCGCCTTGAAATAGAAACAGCGCCGGGCCAATTCCAGCCGTTCCGGCTCGTTGCGGTCCAGCAGGTACTGCTCAAGCCGGCGGTAGAGGCGCACATAGGGGTCCAGTTCGGCCAGGTCGGTGCAGCCGTCGTAGATGGCCGCCTTGGTCTCCCGGCACAGCCAGTTTATGTTGGGATATTCACGGGAATAGGCCTCCATCAGAAGGATCTTGAGCACGGCCTTGTAGGGGGACTCTATGCCTTTGTACAGTTGCCAGCGGGCGGCGCTGAAGAATTCGTCCGCCGAGACCTGCTCCAGGCCGCCGAAGTCCAGGCAGTCGCAGGGGTCGATGAAGCGCCGCTCCACCAGCCAGCTTGCATATTCGTTGTAATTGGCCTCCTGCTCCGGCGGCACCAGCCACCACAGGGGGTAGCGTCCGGCGATCAGGATGCCGGTGCGGTAGAACTCCTCCAGCAGGAGGCGCCGCTGGGTGCTGCCGCTGCTTTCCCGGGAGAGGGTGGCCCGGTCCCCGCGCCGGAAGGCGTCGGCGTCCATGACGAAAAAGTGCATCTCCAGCCCCAGCTCTTCCGCCCAGGCCTCCAGCCGCATGGCCTTGGTGTGGAGGGCGTCGCGCTCTTCCGCATCGAGGCGGGGGTCGTGGCAGAGCCAGATGTCGAAATCGCTCTGGTTGGTGTGGGCGACGCTGCCGATGCTGCCCATGAGGTAGATGCCCTGGATGTTGTAGCGCAGGTGGCCCCGGTTGCGGTAGGTGAAGCTGCGGCTGAAGGAACGGGCGATGCGCACCAGTTCCCGGGAGGGCTTGAAATCGCAGACGCCGGCCGGGGTGCTGGTGTTGACGAACCCCGGCAGGGTGGGGTGATTGATATGAAACAGCAGGGGCAGCAGCTTGAGGGCGTTTTGCTGGTTGGGCCGCAGCTCGTTTTCAATACGGCGGAGCCGCTCCCGTTGCAGGTTGTGGAAACGGCGGCGGATCTTTTGCAGCTTCTTGCGATCTATGCCGTCCTTGAAGTGCGCCGCCACTGCCACCCTGCGCCTCAACAACCGGCGGCGGCGGATGTTCCCGCGGCATCCAGCGCCTGCTCGGCCTGGCGGATCAGTTTGCGCGCATCCAGCCCTTTGGACCATTCGACCAGGCCGAACCGGAGCCGAAAGGCCGGATCCGCGGTGCCCTCCGCCGTGGCGATATCGGAAACCCCGTGGCCGATATTGTCAATGAGGGTCCGGGCGGCCTCCCCGGGGGTTTCTGGCAGCAAGAGCATGAACCGGGTCTGGTCCCAGCGCCCCAGCACATCGGCCCAGCGCAGGCGGTCGCGCAGGTAGCCGCTTACCATGACGATCAGCTCGTCCGGCAGGCGGGGCAGGCTGTGGGTCCGGCCATCCCCCGGGATGACCTCGGCCAGCGCCATGCTGAGGGGGTTTTGGTAGCGGCGGCTGCGGGCCACCTGGCTCTCGAGCATCCGGGTCAGCGTCTGCCTGTTGGCCAGGCCGGTCAGCTCGTCGGTGATGGAGAGTTCGTCGATATGCCGCAGCAGGCGTTCGTTCTCCTGGCGCAGTTGCTGGGCTTCGGTTACATCCAGGTAGAAGTGCAGGATGGTTTTTTCGTCACCGGGGCCGCCGAGTTCCCGGGTCTCCCGTTGCAGCCAGCGCTCCCGGTCGGGGCCCTGCAGATGCACCAGGCCCTGATCGCCGAGCAGGCGGCGGATTGAAGAGGAAAGGCCGTCCGGGGCCTGGTCCAGGAGCTGCTCTGCGGATACGCCCGTCATCTCCTCCATGGCGGAATTGATGCCGCGGATGTGGCCCCCGCTGTCCAGCGCCAGCAGGCCGGCGGGGCATAACTGGAACCATTCCTGTTCTGCGATATTGTTCTGGCTCATTGGTTGCTACCCTAAAAATCCTGAGGTTTCAGAAGATTAACCCGCATTTCTCACCAGGCGGACCCGGTTAATTGAGAAATTTATGAAATTCAATGTACTTGGCCTCATAAGGTGATGGCGGTTAATTTATACTCTGTCCTATTTGGTTTTTGGAACAATCTGGCTTCGCATCTTGAACGAT
>DRKS01000002.1 GCA_011051655.1 Sedimenticola sp. | reverse complement strand
GGCTACGACCTGCTGACCATCACCAGGCCGGAGGCCGGTGAATGGCACATCCAGGCGCAGGTGGATCCGGACAACCGGGTAATGGTGGTCACGGATCTCAAAATGCACACCACCGACCTCCCCAACCGCATCGCCCTGGGCGAACAGATAGGCCTTTACGCCCACTTCAGCAATCATGGCAGGAAGATCACCCGCAAGGCCTTCCTCAAGATGCTGGAAGTCAGGAGCGAGCACCGGGTGGGGAAGGATTTCAGCGAACCGCAACCCCTGCGCGACGACGGCGGGGAACATGACAAAAAGGCCCTGGACGGCACCTTCAGCGCCGGCCTGGGGGAAGACCTGGCGACCGGCAACACCGAACTGGTCATCACGGCCGAAGGCAGGACCTTCGTGCGCGAACGCCGCCAGACCTTCCAGGTCCGGATCCCGGCGAGATTGAAGGTCACAGAAGAGCCCCGGGACGGCAGGGCCGGCATCGGCATAACCCTGACCCCGGACACCGACGTGATCAAACCGGAGAGCCTGGCGCCCAGATCCTGGCTGGAGGCCGCCGATGGCTCCCGGGCGGGGGTGATCCTGGGGCCCGACGGCGCCGGCGGCTGGCAGGCATGGGCGGACACCTCGGTGCTGAAGGGCCCGCATCAACTGCGGGTGGGCCTCTCCGGCGTCAGCCGGTGGGGCAACCCCATACGGCTGGAGCTGGAGCCGGTGGCCGTGGAAGGCGCCGCCGCCACGCCGGCGCCTGAACCGAAAACGACGGCAAAGAAAAAACCGGCGCCGCCCCCCAAGCAGGCCGATGAGCCGCTGCCCGACTGGGCCTTCAATGCCATTCTCTTCGGCATCGTGAATCTCATCCTGATCGGCGCAGGCCTGGGCGGCTACCTGTTCTACCGGAAACGCAAGTCCGAAAAGACCGTGCGGCTGACCGATGAGGATGAAGCCGAAGACAAGGATGAAAAAAACAAGGGGAATAAAGCCAAATGATGGAAGTCAACGCCCTTCTGTTCATGCTGCTGTGGGAATCGGTCCTGGTGCTGAGCGCCGTGGGCATGGTAATCCTGCTGCGCACCGTCCTGCGCCGCAGGCGGGAGCGGGCCGCCATAGACAAGCTGGTCGCCAAGGTCAAGGCCGAAGCGCAACAGCGGAAGGAACAGACAAGGAACCTCCTGGAAAAGAAGTACGGCTACAGCGGCGAGCAACTGGATAAGACGGCGGCAAAGATCACCCATGAAGAAAAACGCCTCTACCAGACGCTGGCCAATCTGTTCATAAACCGGGACAGCGTGGCCATGGAAAACCTGAGCATCAACTTCGAAGAGGCGGTGGAACCCTACCGCACCCTGGAGGTACCCTCTTCCCCCCCGCGGGAGGAGGATGAAAAGGGCGCCGACGACAGTGCGGAAATCGAGCGCCTGCGGGAACAGAATCAATTGTTGTCGGACGAGATGCACGTCACCATGAATATCCTCGGCAAGATGCTGAACGAATATTCGGCATTGGCCGGCGGCGCTGGCGATGCCGGACCGGACGGGGAAAAGCCGGAGGATGCGCCACAGGAAGAGCATGCCAGCACGGCGGCCGAAGAGTCCATCGAGATAGTCCCGGCGACCCCGGAAACAGCATCCGAAGCGCCGGCCGGGCCCCCTCCCGCAGAGGACCCCGTTGGTCCGGCCGCTGAAACCTCCGGGACCGGGCCCTCTGAAACGGCGCCGGAAACCCTGAACGAAGAACCCCCCGGGGAGATCGAAGAAGAGAGCGCCATCGGCTTCCTGGACGATGCCGCCGATGAGGCGCCGGAACAGGCCCCGGCGGACCCCCAGGAACCGGAGGCGGCCGGGGTGCCGGAGACCGGGCCGGACCGGCCGGCCGATGAGAAAACCGGCCCGTCCGGACAAGACTGAGGCGCACGCCGGAATCCAGCTTCCCAAACGGCCCCAGGGGGGCGAGAATATGGCCCCCGCAGACCATGCGCCATACCCAGGATCCGCGATTGATTGTGGCTACAGAGTGCAGGATATTGGTTTCACAGGGCCTTAAAAAATCTTGGCTTCACCCATAGTACTTCATCAATTTTATAAATTAGGATTGGTAAAAGATAAATATTAACCGCAGAGAACGCAGAGATTCGCAGAGGTTTTTATTTATTATCAATAAGCTGGCCAGCATTTCATTTCTCTGCGCACCTCTGCGTCCTCTGCGGTTAAATGTTTTTGTATCCTAAATTATCAGGTTGACAGAGTAATAGGTCAGGCAGGCATTTTTTGAAACGCCGTGAAATCAAGAGCTTGTGCCATGCGCCATAATCAATCGCGGATCTTGGGCATAGGTTGGGGACGACACCGGTGAAGCCGACGCCCGGCGGCCAGCCTTTCACTGAACATCTCTTTCCGGCCAGACCTCTCCGTGCGTTCGGCCCCGCCGTCGGCCGGGGGGTGATACGCGCCCGCCCGGAGGACTTCCAGGTCGAGGAGATCCCGCCCTGCGCGCCGGACGGGGCCGGAGAGCACATCCTGCTCCGAATCGAAAAACGCGGCAGCAATACCACCTGGGTGGCACGGCAATTGGCCCAACTGGCGGGGGTCCCCCAGCGGGACGTGAGCTATGCCGGGCTGAAAGACCGCCACGCCCTCACCCGGCAGTGGTTCTCGGTGCGCCTGGCGGGCAGGCCGGAGCCGGATTGGAAAGCCCTGGAATCGGACGACCTGCGGGTGCTGGAATCCGCGCGCCACGGCCGTAAATTGCGCCGCGGCGCCCTGCGCGGAAACCGTTTCCGCATCCGGGTGCGGGAGCTTGCGGGCGACCGGGACGCCCTGGAGAGGCGCCTCATGCAGATTCAGGCGAACGGCATCCCCAACTATTTTGGCGAACAGCGCTTCGGTCACGGCGGCGGCAATCTGAGGGCCGCCCGGGACCTGTTCAACGGCGCCCTGGGGCGGGTCGGCCGCCAGCGCCGGGGGCTCTATATATCGGCGGCACGCTCACTGCTGTTCAACCTGGTGCTTGCGCACCGGGTGGAAGCGGGCAATTGGAACCGGATCCTCGAAGGCGAACAGGTGGCCCTGGATGGCAGCACCCGCCGGTTTCACGCCCAAAGGCCGGACGATGAGCTCCTGGCCCGCCTGCGGGCCATGGACATCCACCCTTCCGGCCCCCTGTGGGGCCGGGGGGACGCCGGCGTCAGCGGCGAGGCCGCCAAGGTGGAATCCGAAGCCCTGAGCGCCTTCGGCGACTGGAAAGAGGGGCTGGAGCATTGCGGGGCGGAAATGGACCGGCGGGCCCTGCGGGCGCCCGTGCGGGAACTGGAGTGGGAGATCCGGGGGGACCGGCTGCTCCTGTGCTTCACCCTGCCCCGGGGCAGCTACGCCACGGTCCTGCTGGGCCAGTGCCTGGACTGTTCCACCGGGCCCATAGCTGACCCGTGAGCATCCAGAAACAGTGCTTTTCGCTTCGCGGCTGAGGCTTCTGCCGCGAATAAATTTCGCACATGCTTTCTGGATGATCACTACCACTCCGTCAATTTTATAAATTAGGATTGGTAAAAGATAAATATTAACCGCAGAGGACGCAGAGATTCGCAGAGGTTTTTATTTATTATCAATAAGCTGGCTAGCATTTCATTTCTCTGCGCACCT
>DRKS01000001.1 GCA_011051655.1 Sedimenticola sp. | reverse complement strand
TAGCGTCTTGGCGTTGAAGCCGTGTTTGTGTGAATCCCGGCAAAGACCTGGCGGGCGTCGAACACCGGCCCGTCCACGCAGACCCGTTGCATCGTCGGCCCCGTTTCGGACTCGATGGGCACGGCGCAGCCGGCGCAGCCCCCCACGCCGCAGGCCATGAACTCCTCCAGCGAGACCTGACAGGGCAGGCCGAACTCACTCGCCAGGGAGGCCACCGCCTCCAGCATGGGGTGGGGGCCGCAGCTTAAGATCTCCACCTCTGCCCGCGCGGCTTCGTCCAGGGCCTCCAGCCAGTGACGGGCCAGGTCCGTCACATAACCCTCGAAGCAGCCGGGGCAACCCTGCAGGCTGGCCAGGCGGCTGGGGATGTTCCAGCTCTCCAACAGCGGCGCGGCGGCGATCACTTCGCCGGGCAGGCCGGGTGTCAGGATCCTGGAGGGCTCGGGGTCGAAGGGGAACGGCGCCTCGGAGCCCAGGACCACGAAGGGATGGATATCCGGCTGGCTGCGCAGGGTCTGTGCGAGAAAAATCATGGGCGGCATGCCGATGCCGCCACCGATCAGCAGGGGGCGGCGGGCGCGGACCCCGAAGGGGCGCCCGACAGGTCCCAGCAGGCTGATGCATTCCCCCGGCCGGCGCCGGGACAGCAGGCGGGTCCCCGCGCCAACGGCCTTGTAGAGAAAATCCACCCAGCCCTCGCCAGGGGAGGCCCGCATGATGGAGATGGGCCGCCGCAGGGGTCGCTGGGGGTCGCACTGTACATGGGCGAAGCTGCCGGGCCGGGCGTGATCCGCGCATTCCGGCGCCCGCACCCGCAGCAGATACTGGTCGCCCTCGAAGGAGTCGTGGGAGAGGATCTCGGCCTCTTCCAGAAAGATGCTGTCGCGGTGGGATTTATCCATGATTATCAGTTTACAGTTGACAGTTTACGGTTGACGGTAAAATCGGCATTCCAAACTGGAAACCGTAAACGTTATTTCTCAAAAACCACCCGCCCTTCGAGCAGGGTGTGGGTGACCGCCCCCTTGAACTCCCTCCCGAGAAAAGGGGTGTTGTGGCCCCGGCTCAGCATGTCTTCCGTCGTCAGCCGCCAGGTCTGATTGGGATCGAAGATGCAGATGTCGGCGCTGGCGCCGGCGCCGAGGCGGCCCAGGGGCAGGTCGAGGATGTCGGCCGGCCCGCAGGTGAGGCGGGCGATGGCCTGGGGCAGGCCGAGGACATCCTCTTCCACCAGCCGCAGGGTCAGCGGCAGCAGGGTCTCCAGCGCCGAGATGCCGGGGGCGGTGGAGGGGAAGGGCGCTTCCTTGGCGTCCGGCTCGTGGGGCTGGTGGTCGGAGCAGATGGCGCTGATGGCGCCGTCCGCCACGGCGTTGCGCAGGGCCTCCCGGTCCCCCCGGGTGCGCAGCGGCGGGATGAGGTGGCAGTTGCTGTCGAAGTTGTTGATGTCCGCCTCCGTCAGGTGCAGCTGGTGGGCCGCTACGTCGGCGCTGACCGGCAGGCGGTCATGGCGGGCGCGGCGGATGATGCGGGCCGCGGCGCCGCAGGAGAGGCCCCGGAAGTGGATGCGGCAGCCGGTCTGTTCGGCCAGCGCCAGGTCCCGGGCGACGGCGACGGTCTCGGCGGCCTCGGGGATGCCGGGCAGGCCCAGGCGGGAGGCGACGGCCCCCTCGTGGGCGCAGCCGCCGTTGCGTAGCTGGGGGTCTTCCGGGTGCAGCAGTACGGTGATGCCGAAGGTGGCGGCGTATTCCAGCGCCCGGCGCTGGATCAGGGTGTTGCCGATGGGGTTGAGGGCGTTGCCCAGTGCCGCGCAGCCGGCCTTCTTCAGGGCCGCCATTTCGCTCAATTGCTCCCCTCCCAGGCCCTGGGTGAGGGCGCCCACCGGCAGCACGCGGCAATGGCCGCTCTGGGTGGCCTTGCGGCGGATCATTTCGGCCACCGCCGGGGTGTCGATGATGGGGTCTGTGTCCGGCGGGCAGCACAGGGTGGTGATGCCTCCCCTGGCCGCCGCCAGGGTCTCGCTGGCGATGGTGGCCTTGTGCTCCAGTCCCGGCTCCCGCAGCCGGGCGCTGAGGTCCACCAGGCCGGGGCAGACGATCCGCTCCCGGGCGTCGATGCGCAGTCCGGCCGTGAATCCCGCCGGGGCCGCCCCCAGCGCCAGGATCCTGCCATCGGCGATGTGGAGGTCGAGGACGGCGTCGACGCCGTTGGCGGGGTCGATCAGCCGGCCGTTGAGGATGCTGATGTTCTTCATGCGCCTCCCCCCTGGGTCTGCATGGCCATGGCCATCACCGCCATGCGTACGGCGATGCCGTGGCTGACCTGCTGGAGGATGACGGAGCGGGGGCCGTCGGCCACCTGGGAGTCCATTTCCACGCCCCGGTTGATGGGGCCCGGGTGCATGACGATGGCGTCCGGCCTGGCCGCCTCCAGGCGCTTGTCGGTCAGGCCGTAGAGCTGGAAGTATTCGTGCTCGCTGGGCAGCAGGGCGCCGTGCATGCGCTCCTTTTGCAGGCGCAGCATAATGACCACGTCCGCGTCTCCGATGCCTTCCTCCAGGTCGTGGCAGACCCGCGCGCCCAGGGATTCGGCGTGGGGCGGTATGAGGGTGCGCGGGCCGATGATGCGCACCTCGGCCGCTCCCAGGGTGTTGAGGGCCATGATCTGGGAGCGGGCCACCCGGGAGTGCTGGATGTCGCCGACGATGGCTACCTTCAGGCGGCTGAAGTCTCCCTTGTGGCGGCGGATGGTGAACATGTCCAGCATGGCCTGGGTGGGGTGGGCGTGGCGGCCGTCGCCGGCGTTGACCACGCTGACGTGGGGGGCGGCGTGCCGGGCGATGAAGTGGGCCGCGCCGCTGTCGCCGTGGCGCACCACGAACATGTCACAGTGCATGGCCTCCAGGTTGCGCAGGGTGTCCAGCAGGGTCTCTCCCTTGGAGGTGGAGGAGGCGCTGATGTTGAGGTTGAGCACGTCGGCGGAAAGCCGCTTGGCCGCCAGTTCGAAGGTGGTGCGGGTGCGGGTGCTGGTCTCGAAAAAGAGGTTGGTGATGATCTTGCCCCGCAGCAGGGGGACCTTTTTCACCGTGCGTTCCGATACCCCGGCGAAGGATTCCGCCGTGTCCAGGATCTCGGTCAGCAGCTCCCGGTTGAGCCCTTCGATGCTGAGGAAGTGACGCAGCCGGCCGTTGGCGTCGAGCTGGATGTTGGGGGTCCGGGCGGCGTTGTTCATGGCTTCGCTCTTTTTTCTCCCGCGTCCCTGGCCCCGCTGATGACCAGCTCCAGGGGGTCGGGTCCGGTGAGGGTGATGTGGTCCTCCGGCCTGAGATCGGGCGAGATGCCCACCACGTCGGGCTCGATGGGCAGCTCCCGGCCGCTGCGCTCCACCAGGGTGGCCAGCAGCACCGAGGCGGGGCGGCCGTAGTCGAAGATCTCGTTGAGGGCGGCGCGGATGGTGCGCCCGGTCTGCAGCACGTCGTCCACCAGGATGATGTGCCGGTCGTCCACGGTGAAGGGGAGGTGGGAGGGGCGCACCACCGGGTTCATGCCGATGCGGGTGAAGTCGTCCCGGTAGAAGGCGATGTCCAGGGTGCCCAGGGGTTCCCGGATCTCCAGCAGCCGGTGCAGGCGTTCCGCCAGCCAGGCCCCGCCGGTGTGGATGCCGATCATGACCGGATCGCTGATGCCGCGCTCCGCCAGGCGGGATTTGATCGCCTCCGCCATCTGCCCGATCAGGCCGTCGACGGCGTCGGCCTGCATGTATTTGCTACGCGTGTTCACTGAGCCAGGTTTCCAGAATGAGTTTCGCCGCCATGGCGTCAACGTCCCCGTATTCGATTGGTCTGCCTTTCAGCTCCTGGCGGGCCACCATGGAGCTGAGGCGCTCGTCCGCCATGTGGACCGGCAGGCGGTAACGCCCCTCGAGCTGGCGCGCGAAGCGCCTGGCGCGGGGTGTGATCTCGGTCTCGGTGCCGTCCAGATCACAGGGCAGGCCCACCACCAGCGCCTCCGGCTCCCAGTCCCCGATCAGTTTGCTGATCTGCTCCCAGTCGGGCCGCTGCTGTTTCGCGTACAGCGTGGTCAACGCAGAGGCGGTGGCGGTGACGGTCTGGCCCACGGCCACCCCGATTTTCGCCGTGCCGTAATCGAAACCCAGGAGCGTGCCCAAGCAGTCAGCCGCCGTCTTTGGGTTCAGGCATGCCCCGCCTCGCCGGACATCAGGTTCAGGTCCACCCCCAGCAGCCGGGCGGCCGCCTGCCAGCGTTGTTCCGGGGGCAGCTCGAAAATGATCCGGCTGTCCGCGGGTCCGCTCAGCCAGGCGTTGGCGGACAGCTCGGCTTCCAGTTGGCCCTCCCCCCAGCCGGCGTAACCGAGGGCGATCAGGCTCTGTTTCGGTCCCTCCTCGGCGGCAATGGCCTCCAGGATGTCCCGTGATGTCGTGATGCTGATGTCCGGGGTGACCCGGGTGGTGGCGTCCCAGGAGCCGCCGGTGGGGTGCAGCACGAAGCCGCGCTCCGTCTGTACCGGGCCGCCGGAAAAGACCGGCTGCCTGCCTATCTCCGGGGTCTCCGGCTTTATTTCCATCTGCTCCAGCACGTCGGCCAGCCCAAAGCCCAGGGGGCGGTTGATAACGATGCCCATGGCGCCCTGCTCGTTATGCTCGCAGATGTAGGTGACGGTCCGGTAGAAGTTCGAGTCCTGCAGTCCCGGCATGGCGATGAGGAAATGGTTGGAAAGATTGGTCTCTGCGTTCATGCCCTATAGTATCCGGTGCGGTCGGCGGCTCTGCAAGCCGGTTTTTGGGTTGGCGGCTCAATTGTTCCAGTCCAGGCGGTTGCTGCTGAGGAATCGCCAGGTGCGGGTGATGTCGAGAATATCGGTCTCTTCGCGGATTTCCGCGGAAAAGGGGGCGAAGGGGGCGGCCAGTTTGACAATGCGGACGGCGGCGTCGTCCAGCAGCTTGTGGCCGGAAGAGCGCAATACCCGGATGCGCTCCACGCTGCCGTCGGCGCGCACCGCGACATGCAGGATCAGGTTGCCGTAAAGCTTGCGCCGCTTGGCCTCGTCCGGATAGTTGAGATTGCCGATACGCTCCACCTTGCGCCGCCAGCCGTCGAGATAGTTGGCGTATTTGTACTCCTTGGTGCTGGCGTTGATGGCCTTGCGCCGGGGGCGCTTGGCATAGCGTTTCGTCTTTTTATCGAGCTCGGCGCTCAGGCGCTTCACTTCCATGTTGGTGCTGGCGAGCAGCTGGGCGGCGGTGATGCGTTTTTTCTTTTTCACGGCCGCCCTTGCGGCCGCCGGCCTGGAGCCGAGTTTCTGCTCCACCGGAAGCATGGTTTTTTTCGCCGGCCGTTTTTTCGGGGATTTTTTCGCGGCTATGGTTTTTTTGGGTTTCGGCGCCGGCGGCTTGGGCTTGGGCTTTGCCGCCGCTGCCGGAACCGGCGCCGGCGGTGATGCGGGCTGTGGCGCTGGCGCCGGCTGGGTTTTCGGCCTGACGATTTCTTCCTGGTCGCCGCCTCCCTCCTGACTGGTTTGGGCGAGAAAATCGGCCTCTTCCGGTTCCTTCGGCTTGCGGGGGTTGTGCACCACCATGACTTCCAGGGTGCGCTCCGCCATCCGCGGCCTGGAGGGGTTGAAGTCGAAACCGACACCCAGAATCAGGGCCATGTGCAGGGTGGCCGCGAAGAAAAGCGTCAGCCCCAGCCGGTCGAGGGGGTTGATGACGGTGGCCTGGTTCATGCGTCCGGGTCGCCGAGTTTTGCTTCGATCCGGTCCATGAGAATGGCGCTGATGTTGAGGTTGAACAGGCTGTCGAGTTCCCGCATGCAGGTGGGGCTGGTGACGTTGATCTCGGTGAGATAGTCGCCGATGACATCCAGCCCCGCGAACAGGATGCCGCGCTGGCGCAATGCGGGTCCCACTTCGAGGGCGATCCGCCGGTCATTCTCTGACAAGGGGATGCCTTTGCCGGTTCCGCCGGCGGCCAGATTGCCCCGGGTCTCGCCGGCCTTCGGGATGCGCGCCAGGGCATAGGGCACCGGTTCCCCGTCTATCACCAGGATGCGCTTGTCGCCGGCGGTGATCTCCGGCACGAACCTCTGGGCCATGGCGAAGCGGCTGCCGTGGCCGGTCAGGGTTTCGATAATGACGTTGGTGTTGGGGTCGCCGTGGCGCACCCTGAATATGGATGCCCCGCCCATGCCGCCCAGGGGCTTGAGGATGATGTCGCCCTGTTCCGCAAGAAAATCGAGAATGCGGCCCTGGTCCTGCGCCACCAGGGTCGGGGCGCAGCACTGGGGGAACCAGACGGTAAAGAGCTTCTCATTGGCGTCCCGCAGGCTTTGCGGCCGGTTGACGACCAGGGCGCCATGCTGCTCCACCTGTTCCAGCAGGTAGGTGGCATAGATGTACTCCATGTCGAAGGGGGGGTCTTTGCGCATCAGCACGACATCGAGATCGTCGAGGGGCGCTGTGCGCTCGGACACAAAGTCATGCCAGCGGGAGCTGTTGTCCTCCACCCGCAGGCGGCGCATGCGGGCGAAGGCCCGGTCCCCCCGCAGGAACAGATCCCCCAACTCCATATACCAGAGCTCCCAGCCGCGTCTCCGGGCCTCCAGCAACATGGCGAAGGTGCTGTCTTTTTGAATCGTGATGCCCTGGATGGGGTCCATCACGACGCCGAGGGAAATTCTCATGGGACGATCATACCTGAGGTTGGTTTGAGGGATAGCGTTTGGCGCCCGGGCCGGATATGGATGTCGCAAAAGTATGGCGTCCGGCACATCTGGCGGCTTTTTTGTGTGCTATTGTTTTTCCAGGATCTATACTGAAGAACGAAGATCATAGGCTATTTTACGTTAGTGCATCCCGAATATGTTTGAGTTTGTGGAAGGCTGATCCGTGACCACCGATTACAGCGACATCTCCGGCCTTAAGGTGATGGTCATCGATGACAGCAAGACTATCCGGCGCACCGCCGAGACACTGCTGAAGCAGGCGGGCTGCGAGGTGCTGACCGCCACCGACGGTTTCGAGGCGCTGGCCAAGATCGCAGACGGCCACCCGGACGTTATTTTCGTGGATATCATGATGCCCCGCCTGGACGGCTACCAGACCTGCTCCCTGATCAAGCACAATAAAGAATTCAGGAGCACGCCCGTTATTATGTTATCAAGCAAAGACGGGTTGTTTGACCGGGCGCGGGGAAGGGTTGTTGGCTCGGAGCAATACCTCACCAAGCCTTTTACCCGGGAAGAGCTGCTCAACGCCATCCAGCGGCATGCGGTGAAGGCGGCCTGAGCCGGGACATCAGGGCCGCACCGGATGCTCTTTTCGGGCGAAGGGGAAGGTGATGCGGACGGCATGTCTGCCCATCCGGCCAAACAGCTTGCAGTACAGAGATGAAAGGTAATTACGATGACGACAATTCTCATTGTCGATGATTCTCCGACAGAGACGCACATATTGAAGACCCTGCTGGAAAAAGAGGGTTACATTGCGCTGCTTGCCGGTGACGGCGCGGAGGGTGTGGAGAAGGCCAGGCGTGCAAAGCCGGACCTGATTCTCATGGATGTGGTAATGCCGGGGCTGAATGGTTTTCAGGCCACCCGCCAATTGAGCCGTGATCCGGAAACGGCGGGAATCCCGGTCATCATGGTGACGACCAAGGACCAGGAAACGGACAAGGCCTGGGGCAAGCGTCAAGGCGCAAAGGAATATGTGGTAAAGCCGGTTGCGGCGAAAGAGCTGCTGAGCAAGATCACGTCGGTTCTCGCCAATTGAGGTGATGCGGATCTACCCCATGCCACAGCCGCCGGGATGCCGGAACTCAGGGTGACGTGATGCCTGCCAGCGCCTCCCGTGAGCTTGTGGACCTGTTGCGCGGCATCGAGCAGCGCAGCCGCGCCCGGGCGGCCGGTCTCCCTCAGCAGGAAGAGACCCGCCAATACTGGGAAGGGGTGATATTTTCCCTTGGGGACGCCCGCCTGGCGGCGCCTTTGAACGAGGTCACCGAGATCCTGCATTTCCCTTCCATCGTGACCGCCGTGCCGGGAACACGGCCATGGGTGCGGGGGGTGGCCAACATCCGCGGCAACCTGCTGCCAATCGTCGACTTGCAACTCTTCCTGGGCGGCGGCCCGGTCATGGATGAACGGCGCGGCCGCATCCTGGTGATCAGGCACGGGGAGATCTTCACGGGTCTGCTGGTGAAAGAGGTCACGGGAATGCGGCATTTCCAGCGGGAAAACCGCATCGATTATTCCCCGCCGGAGGGGCCGATGGAGAAGTTCGTGCACGGCGCCTTCGAGCAGGATGGCGGCACATGGCCGGTATTCAGCATGTACGCATTGGCGGAGAGCCCGGAGTTTCAGGTGGCGGCGCTTTGAACGGGCCGCTATTGGGAAAAGACAGCGAAAAATGGCAAAAACAGACTGATGCCCTTTCGGGAGAATGGTGAATGAAAGTAACGCCCAAAAAGAACGCGGCTGAATCCGGCAGGCTTATCGTCCTGTCGGCGGTACTTCTATTGGCTTCGATTATCCTGTCACTGGTGAGTTTTGTTCATGTGACGACCTGGGACGCCTATGACAGGCAGTATGTGCTGCGTTCGATGGAGCAGCAGGCCCTTTCCCAGAGGGTTGCGAAATACACCCTGGCGGCGGCCGGCGGCAACGAAAAGGCATTCGTCCGGCTGAAGGAGACCCGCGAGCGGTTCGAAGCGGTCATGGCCGAGTTGAAGCAGGGTTCCAAAAAAGACGGCCTGCCGCCGGCCCCGAAAGAGGTGGCCGGGCGGATCCAGGAGGTCGAGGAGGCCTGGGCCGGGTTGAGCCGGAGCGCCGATACGGTCCTGGCCGGCAGGGAATCCATCCTGGTCGTCAGGGACTTTGTCAACGTCATTACCGGGATCGTTCCCAAGCTGCAGGAGACGGCCAATGAGGTGGTCAAGGCGCTGGTGGAGAAAAACGCCTCTCCCCGGCAGATCTATGTCGCCGCGAGCCAGCTCATGCTGGCCCAGCGAATCGGAAACGGCGCCAGCCGGGTGCTGGCCGGCGGCAGGGGCGCGGCTACCGCCATTGACCAGTTCGCCCGCGACGTGGACCGTTTCGGCAGCGTGGTGGCGGGGATGCGCAAGGGCGATTCAAGGCTGGGCATCGAAAAAATCCAGGACCCGTCCATTGCTTCCAGGCTGGAGGAACTCAGCCGGCTGTTCGTTCCGGTGGAAGACCACGCAGAGGAGATCATCGATGCCGCCCCCAAGCTGCTGCCGGTCCTGGAGGCCGCCGCTGCGGTGACGGCCGAATCGGAGGTCGTGAGTGTTGCGATCACAGGCCTGGTGGCCGCCTTTGAACAATCCCCCGGCCGCTTCAGCATCGGTCAATACAAGATAGGGCCGCTGACGCCGGTTTTGTTCGGGGTTCTCGGCGGACTGTTTTTCCTGCTGCTGAGTTATTTGCTGTTGTCGGATGCGAAGCGCCGCGAGCTGGAGAGCCAGCAACAGAATGAGAAGAACCAGCAGGCCATTCTGCGGCTGCTCGATGAAATGGGGGATCTGGCGGATGGCGACCTCACCGTGGCCGCCACCGTGACGGAGGATATCACCGGCGCCATCGCAGACTCCATCAACTACGCCATCGAGGCCCTGCGGGATCTGGTGATGACCATCAACAGCACGGCTGAAAAGGTCTCGTCCTCGGCCCAGGAGAGCCGGGCCACCGCCATGCATCTCGCGGAGGCCAGCGAGCACCAGGCGGACCAGATCACCCAGGCCACCGGCGCCATTGAAAACATGACCAAGGCCATCGACGCCATGTCGAAGAATGCGTCGGAGTCCGCCGAGGTGGCCCAGCGCTCGGTGGAGATCGCCTCCAAGGGCGTGACCACGGTGCACCGGACCATCGAGGGCATGGATACCATTCGCGAACAGATCCAGGAGACCTCGAAACGCATCAAGCGCCTGGGTGAGAGCTCCCAGGAGATCGGCGACATCGTGGAACTGATCGAGGACATCGCCGACCAGACCAACATCCTGGCCCTCAATGCCGCCATGCAGGCGGCCATGGCGGGCGAGGCCGGCCGTGGTTTTGCCGTGGTGGCGGACGAAGTGCAGCGGCTGGCGGAGCGTTCCGGCAACGCGACCAAGCAGATCGAGGCCCTGGTGCGGACCATCCAGGCGGACACCAACGAAGCGGTGAGCTCCATGGAGGCCAGCACGGCGGGCGTGGTGACGGGCGCGAACCTTGCCGAGGACGCGGGCGAGGCCCTCAAGGAGATCGAGACGGTATCGAATTACATTGCGGATCTGACCGGTGAGATAGCCAAATCCGCCCAGCAGCAGTCCGCCGAGGCGGTCAGCATCAACGAGACCATGGCCGTCATCCAGGAGATCACCAGCCAGACCTCGGAAGGCACCGCCCAGACGGCCACCTCCATCGGCCTGCTCGCGGATACGGCCGATGAACTCCAGCGTTCCGTATCCGGATTCCGGCTGCCGGAGTAGACCGGGCGCACCCCGCCGATGAAAGACGCCCCGGCCTGCACCACCCTGCCATGGATCAAGGGTGAGCTCGATGAGCTCGTTGCCGGGGCGCGCCACGCCCTCGAGGACCATGTGGAAGGCGGGGGAGGGGCGGCCTCCATCCAGGCCTGCCTGGAAAAACTGCACCAGATCCATGGCGCGCTGCGGATGGTGCAGCTTTATGGCGCATCCATGCTGGCGGAAGAAATGGAACTGGTGGCGGACGCCCTCCGGGAGGGTGATGTTTCCCGGCATGCCCAGGCCGCGGAGACCTTGATGCGGGCCATGATCCAATTGCCCGATTACCTGGAAAAGATACAGTCGGGCCACCGGGATATCCCCCTCCTGATCCTGCCGCTGATGAACGACCTGCGGGCCGCCCGGGATGCCGATCTTCTCTCGGAAGTCGCCCTGTTTGCGCCGGCGCTGGAGCAGAGGCTGACGGACGTCCCGGCTGGGGGGACGGCCAGTGAGGAACTGCCGCGGCTGGCCCGCCGCCTGCGCCGCCGTTATCACCAGGGGCTGCTCGACTGGTACCGCCCGGGTGATCCCGAAACGGGGCTGCGCCTTCTGGCGAAGGTCATGGCCAGGCTGGAGGCCGCGGCGGGCACCGTGCCGGCGCAGCGGTTGTTCCGGATCGCCGGCGCCGCGGTTGCCGCGCTGCGGGAGGGCGCCATCGAACCGGGGGGCGCGGTCAAGCTGCTGCTTGGCCGCCTGGACCGGCAAATCAAGCTGTTGATGGATCAGGGAGAGGCGGCGCTGGTGAACGCCTCCGCCATCGACCTGCAAAAAAACCTGCTTTACTACGTCGGCCGGGCGGACACGGCCAACCCAAAGGTCCGGGCGGTGAAGGACGCCTTCGACCTGGAGACCCTCCTGCCCAGCGCGGAGGAGATCGAGGCGGGCCGGGAAGGGCTGTCCGCACCGAACCGGCAACTGCTCGGGGCGCTTCGCGACGCTATCCGGAACGATCTCGTCCAGGTCCGGGACAGGCTGGATCTTTTCATCCGCGGCGGCGCCGGCGACCCGGGGGAACTGCGGGCCCTGGAGCAGCCCCTGCGCAAGATCGGCGACACCCTCGGCATGGCCGGGCGGGGCGAACTGCGCGAGCGGCTGAAGGCACAGGCGGACCGGATTGGTGACATCACCCAAGACGGCGCCGTCCCGGACGAATCCGCGTTGATGGATATCGCCGGGGACATCCTTTTCGTCGAGACCTCCCTGAGTAATCTGGCGCCCGCCCAGGCCTCCCCGGCGGCCATTGAAAAGGCCCGGCAGGTCGGCATCGAGCCGGAACGGGAAGGGGAGTTCGGGGAACTCGTTCAGGCCGTCTTCAACGAGGCCAACGTGGACATGGCGCGGGTCAAGGAGGCCATCGTCGCCTTTATCGAATCACCGGATGATAAGCGCGTGCTGGCGGAGGTGCCCGGGCGCTTCTTTACGGTGGCGGGGGCGCTCAGGATGCTGGGACTGCCCGACGCCCCCGGCCTGCTGGAATTCATCGCCTGCTATCTCGACAGCAGGCTTCTGCATGGGGATGGCGTTCCCGATGCCGGACAGATCGATCTCCTGGCCGACGCCATCACCGGTATCGAATATTATATGGAGGCGGTCATCGAGGGCCGCACCGGCCAGGATGCGCTTCTGGAGGTGGCCCGGCAATCACTGACCAGGCTGGGCTGGAGCCAGGGGGATGAGGCCGGAGCCGTTGCGGCGCCGGCCGGCGCCGGAGAGGCCGAAGAACCCGCCGGGCCGGCTGCGCCCGCCGGCGGGCCGGAGCCCCCCCCTCCGGCGGGCGTCCCGGTCTTCGAAGAGCTGGACTCGGAGATCAGCGACATCTTTGTGGAGGAGGCGCGGGAGGAACTGGCCGCCATCCAGGAATATCTGCCCCGCTGGCGCCGGAACCAGGACGACCTGGATGCCCTGGCCAGCTTCCGCCGGTCATTCCACACCCTGAAGGGAAGCGGCCGCCTGGTGGGCGCCCAGGCCATTGGTGAACTGGCCTGGGCGGTCGAGAATCTGCTGAACCGGATCCTTGACCGCAGCGTCTCCGTCTCTCCCGCCGTTTTGGACCTGCTGGATGAGGTGATGGCCCGGCTGCCCGGCCTGATCGACCGGCAGGAAGCGGGGGAGGGGCCGCCGCTCGCCGATGTGCAGCCGCTGATGGACAGGGCCTCCGGGCTGGCGAACCCGGAGGAGCCTGGCGCCGGCGCCGGTGATGAGGCGCCGGCCCAAGAGATAGCCTCTGAGGCCGCGGCGGAAGACATGGAGAATCTTCCGCCGGAGCCGGCAGCCCCGCCGCCGATCACCATGGAGCCGGAGCTGCTCGAAATCTTCCAAAACGAGACCCGCGGCCACCTGGCCGTCATCAAGGATTTTCTTGAGCCTTGCGCCGGCGGCGATGGCAAGCCTGATGAGCGGTTGTCCCGCGCCTTTCACACCCTGCATGGCAGCGCCCATATGGCCGGGGTGGAACCCATGGCCGGGATCAGCGGCGCCCTGGAGGCCTATGTCAATGCGCTGGCGGGGTTGGGCAGGCCCGTGGATGAGGAGGCACGGGAGCTGATCGCCCGGGGAGCGGAGGCCATCGAATCCCTGTTGATGTCGATCAATGCGGCGGATGCCCCTTGCCCCGACTGGTCCTC
Organism: Sedimenticola sp.; assembly: GCA_011051655.1. Taxonomy (GTDB): domain Bacteria; phylum Pseudomonadota; class Gammaproteobacteria; order Chromatiales; family Chromatiaceae; genus DRKS01. The sequence continues at coordinate 10,601 of DRKS01000001.1, read as the reverse complement.
CCTGCTGGAGGAGATCGACAGGCGGCTGGAGGCCCTGGGCGGGGCGGACGGCGCCGAAGCCGCCCCGGGTCCCCAGGATGAGGCGGCCGAAGAGTTGCTGGATGAATTGGTGCTGGAGGAGTCCGACGCCCCTTTCCTGGAAGAGGGGGAAGAGGACGAGCTGCTGTTGATGGAGGAGGATGAGGCGCCCGTCCTGGAAGACCCGGCCCCGGAGATCCCGCCGGAGGCGCCGGGGGGAGGCCCCGAGGCCGCCGTGCCGGAAGAAGCCGGGCAGGCCCCTCCGGAAGAGGAGGCCGATCCGGAGCTGGTCGCCGTCTTTCTGGACGAGGCCCGCGAACTGATGGATGCCATGGAGTCTTCGCTCCAGCACTGGACCCATGACCCGGCCGACCCGAACGCCCTGGGCGCCCTCCTGCGGACCCTGCACACCCTGAAAGGCAGCGCGCGCCTGGCCGGCGTCATGGCCATCGGCGATCTCAGCCATGTCTTCGAGTCCCTGCTCGAAGGCGTGGACCGCGGCCAGGTGGTGGCCTCGCCCGAGCTGCTGGCGCTGACCCATCACGCGGCGGACCGGCTGATGGAGCAGATCGACGAGGTCGGCAAGGGCCGGCCGGCGCCCATGGCGGACGAGCTCATTGTCAACATGGAGGCCTGCCTGACCGGCACCGGGGCGCCAGCGGAAGAACTCCTCGACCCGGATGCGGGAGCGGCTCCCGACGAGGCCGGGGTGGAGAGGGAACGGCCGGATGGGCCTGGAGAGCCGGAGACCGGGGCGCCCCCCGAGGTGCAGATCCCGCTGAGGGACGACTCGAAACTGCTGGCCTTTCCCGTTGCGCAGAGCGGGGGGGAACAGGAAGGCCCCGCCCCTGTCGTCTGCGCCACCACGGAGCAGGGGGCCGCCGTCAGGCCGGTGGTCAAACCCGGGAAAGGCCAGGTCAGGGTGCGCGAAGAGCTGCTGGACCGCCTGGTGAACAATGCCGGCGAGGTCAGCATCTTCCGGGCCCGGCTGGAGCAGCAGAACAGCATCCTGAGCTTCAACCTGTCCGAAATGGAGCAGACGGTGAACCGCCTGCACCGCCAGCTGCGTAACCTGGAAATCGAGACCGAGGCCCAGATCCTGTTCCGCTATGAGCGTGAGCAGGAGACGGGCGGGGCCGATGCGGACAAGGCGTTCGACCCGCTGGAACTGGACCGCTTCTCCAATATGCAGCAGTTGTCCCGGGGCCTGATGGAGACGGTGAATGACCTCGTCAGCATCAAGGAACTGATGGAGGAGCTCACCCGGGAAAATGAAACCCTGCTGTTGCAGCAGTTCCGGGTGGCGACGGATCTGCAGGACGGCCTGCTGCGTTCGCGCATGGTGCCGTTTTCCCAGTTGCTGCCGCGGCTGCACCGGGTGGTGCGCCAGACCTGTAGCCAGCTGGGTAAAAAAGCGGTGCTGGACGTGCATGGCGCGGAAGGGGAAATGGACCGGGCCATCCTGGATCGCATGATCGCCCCCCTGGAGCACATCTTGCGCAATGCGGTGTCCCACGGCATCGAATCGCCGGAGGCCCGCCTTGCGGCCGGCAAGGCGGAGGAGGGGACGATCTCCCTCGTGCTCTCCCGGGAAGGCACGGATGTACTGGTGGCCGTCCGCGACGACGGGGCCGGCCTCAGGCTGGAGGACATCCGCCGGCGGGCGGTGAAGAAGGGCCTGCTGGCGGAAGACGCGGAGATCACCGACGAGGACCTGACGCAGCTCATTCTCGAACCCGGTTTCAGCACCGCCGACGAAGTCACCCAGATCTCCGGGCGCGGGGTCGGCATGGACGTGGTGGTCAGTGAAGTGAAGCAGATGGGCGGGGCCCTGGAGATCGCATCCCGGCCGGGACAGGGCACCAATTTCACCGTGCGCCTGCCCCTGACCCTCGCCATCAGCGATGCGCTGCTGGTGCGGCTGGGAGAGGACATCTACGCCGTGCCCCATGCCAGTGTCGAGGGCGTGGTGCGGCTGGCGACGCCCGAACTGCAGGACCACTACAAGGGCCTCAAAGAGAGCTTTTCCTATGCCGGCCGTGACTACTCGGTGCGTTACCTCGGCGGCATGCTGGGCGGCGCCACCCCCCAGCTCGCGGAACACAAGAAGAAGTGGTTCCCGCTGCTGCTGGTGCGCTCCGGCGAGCACCGGGTCGCCCTGCAGGTGGACGGCCTGCTCGGCAACCGCCAGATCGTGGTCAAGTCCGTGGGACCCCAGCTCAGCACCGTGCGGTGGATTACCGGCGGCACCATACTGGGCGACGGCAGCGTGGCCCTCATCCTGGACGTAAACGCCCTGGTGCGCAGCACCGCCGTGCAGTCCCCGGCCGCGCCTTCGGAGCCGGCGCCGCAAGAGGCGCCGGCCGGTCCCACCGTGATGGTGGTGGACGATTCCATTACCGTGCGCAAGGTGACCACGCGCCTGCTGGAGCGGCACAACATGCATGTCATGACCGCCAAGGATGGCGCCGATGCGCTGGAAAAACTGCAGGAACAGATTCCGGATATCATGTTGCTGGATATCGAAATGCCGCGCATGGACGGGTTCGAAGTGGCCCGGCATATGAGAAACTCGCCCCATCTCAGGGAGATCCCCATTATCATGATCACCTCCCGCACCGGCGACAAGCACCGCAATCTCGCCCTGGAACTCGGGGTGAAGGGCTATCTCGGCAAGCCTTATCAGGAAATGGATCTGCTGCGCAACATCAACCTCCTGCTGGCCGAGACCGCATGATCCCGGAATCCCCGGCCGGGCGCTCGAACCAAGGTGTAACATGTTGAAGTCATTGATATTATTAAGACTCTGGCCATTGACTCCTTTTTTTGCAGCGCCAGACAAACACCCAGGACCACCATGCAGGCCGTTTTAGAACAATGAACCAGACGCCGGGCGAAGTACGCGCCGTATTGATCCCGCTGCATCATGGGCGGCTGCTGCTGCCGAACGCCTCGGTGGCGGAGGTGGTGGGCTACCAGGAGCCGGAGACCCTGCCGGGGACGCCGGACTGGCTGGCGGGCATGATTTCCTGGCGGCAGCAACAAGTGCCGCTGGTCTGTTTCGACCGGCTGGCCGGCATGCTCCCGGGGGATATGGCCGTCCGCGCCCGTATCGCCGTCTGCAATGCCCTGGGAGGAAATCCACAGCGGCCCTATATCGCCCTCCTGGCCCAGTCGGTCCCCCGCCTGGTGCGGGTCTCCGAGGAAGTCATCCGGCCCGATCCCGAACCCGCGGACCTGGGGGCCGCTGTCCTGCGCCAGGTCCTCATCGGCGGCGAGGGGGCCTGGATCCCCGACCTGGATGTGGTGGAGCGGCTGGTGGAAGAGGCACAGGCGTAAACACCGGCTCGATCTGTCATAAACCTTTCACACAGCCATAACATGACCGTAATCCGGTAATCCCATAATTCGTCCCCGATTTGAAACCAAGAATCGGGGACAACAATGAAACCAAGAAGTAACTCAAAGTTATCCGGCAGGATGGTCCTGGCCGGAGCCGTCGCATTGGCGGCAAGTAATATCCAGGCTGCCGACAAAGAACTCCTGGACATACTGAAAAGCAACGGCGCCATTACCCAGAAACAGTATGAGGTATTGCTGAAGAAGGGCGAGAAATCTGATGAGACACTGAAAAAGATGGCTTGGGCCGGACGCCTCAAGATTAAAGGCGACATGCGCGTGCGTCAGGAATTTATAGGTCGTGACGGTGCGCGATATAAGGATCGTCAACGCTACCGCGCACGTATCGAGGTTGTCGCCAAGGTGACAGAAAGCGTAGATGCGAATATCCGGCTGGCTTCAGGCGATAGCACAAACCCCACCTCGACCAATCAGACCATGGGTAACGACTTTGCAAAGGATAGCGTATGGATTGATCTGGCCTACCTGAACTGGCGTCCACTGGCGGGGCTGAATATCTTTGGTGGAAAGATGCGCCAGCCATGGGAGAAGGTGGGTGATGTCATCTGGGACAATGATGTCAACCCGGAAGGTGTAGCTGTTAAATACAGCGCCAAACTGGGGAGCGCCGATCTGACCGCATCCGGTGGTTATTTGGTACTGAGCAGCATCAGTGGCAGAAGGTTTGCTGATGATACATCACTGCTCTATGGGCAGCTGAATGGCAAATTTGACCTTGGCGGCGCCAAGACCTTACTCGGTGCGACTCTCTATGATTACCGTAACGAAGACAGCAACACCTTAGCGAATAGCACCACTTCTGATTTCGGTCTCTATGAACTGTTTGGTTCGGTAGCCATAAAGGCAGCACTGCCGGTAAAGGTATATGGCCAGTATGTAAAAAATAACGATGCCGATGGCGCAAACAGCGGGGAAGATACTGCCTGGCTGCTGGGGGTTGCCAGCAAATACAACAAATGGAAATTTGGTTACAACTATCGCGATACTGAAATAAATGCAGTAAGTGACTATTTCAATGACTCTGATTTTGCCTATGGCAAAACAGATGCCAAGGGCCACAAATTCCAACTGGGTTATAAGATCGATAAGAATTTTGGTTTTGGCCTGACCTATTTCATGGCTGAAACCGGCCGTTTTTCAGCATTTTCAAACGAAGATATCGATACCCTGCAAATCGATCTCAAGGCCAGGTTCTGAAGCACGGGCTTTTTGTTGGCATGAATCGCCACTGTAACAATTATGTAACATTTCGGTAACAGACCAGTCATGTGGCTGCAGTAATATCACCGGTGTTTTCTGTGGGTCTTGCCGGCTGCATGCCATGAGCGTTGATTCGCCCCACCGGACACGCCCGGAGTGCTCTGCAGTTTTTACTTGATAGATTAAGGAGTTAACCCAATGAAAGCAAAGTTTTTCAGCGTCACCCTGCTGACCGCCGGCATCGCCTTGACCGCCCTGAATGCCGGGGCCCGCACCCTGATCCAGAACAAGGGTTCCGATACCCTGGTGAACGTCGCCCAGGCCTGGGCGGAGCAATATGCCAAGATTCATCCCGAGGTTGCCGTGGCGGTCTCCGGCGGCGGTTCCGGCACCGGCATCGCGGCCATGATCAACGGCACCGTGGACATTGCCAATGCCAGCCGCAAGATGAAGAAGAAGGAGCTGAAACTGGCTGAGAAACATGGTCAGAATCCGGTGGAACATGTGGTTGGCTATGATGCCCTGGCCGTATTCGTCCACCCTGATAATCCCATAAAATCGCTCTCCTTCGCCCAGTTGAAGCAGATCTACGGCCGCAAGGGAAAGTTCAGCAAGTGGACCGACCTGGGCGTCCAGGTGCCTGGCTGCAAGAATCAGGAAATCGTGCTGGTCAGCCGCCAGAACAACTCCGGCACCTACGCCTATTTCAAAAAGGCGGTATTGGGCAGGAAGGGTAAATACCGGATGGGCACCCGGGACATGCATGGCTCCAAGGATGTGGTGGATCTGGTGGAGAAGACCCCCTGCGCCATCGGCTATAGCGGCTTGGCCTACGCCACGGATCATGTGAAGATGGTCTGTGTCGCCAAAGAAGACGGCGGTCCCTGCGTGATCCCCAGTGTGGCCACAGCCAGCGATGGCAGCTACCCTATTGCACGCCCGCTGTTCATGTATACCAATGGCGAGCCGCAGGGGAAGGTCAAGGATTACCTGGACTGGATCCTGAGCGATGTGGGGCAGTGCATCATTCTGAAGAAGGGTTACGCCCCTGTAAATAAAATCAGTTGCGAGTGAGAGTAGGAGCGGCGCCCCCGCCGCGATTTTGCTATCCACGGAGTAATCGCGGCGGGGGCGCCGCTCCTACCAATCAGCGCAGTGATAACAGTTGGACGAGTCGGCGCGAGGAGCGAAAATGAGCCATTATGAAGAACGCCTGGAGCGGGATCTGAACCGGATCCGGGAGCACGTATCCGAGGTGGCCGGGCGGGTCCAGGCCGGGCTGAAGGATGCGGTGCACGCCCTGCTGACCGGTAACGAGAAGCTGGCCTATGCCACCATTCTCGGGGATCTTCCCATCAACCGGCGGGTGCGCGAGATCGACCGGCTGTGCCACAGTTTCATCGCCCTGCACCTGCCCAGCGGCGGCCACCTGCGGCTGATCTCTTCGGTGATCCGCGCCAATATCGAGCTGGAGCGTATCGGCGACTACGCCGTCACCATCTGCCGCGAGGCGGTGCAGTTGTCCAGGCCGCCCCAGGGCGCCCTGGCCGCCAAGCTGGAACTGATGGCGGAGGAGTCACGCCAGATGCTGGCCCAGACCATAACCGCCATGGAAGAGGGTAACGCCGAGGCGGCCAAGGCCACCATGGGCATGGCGGCCCAGATAGACCGCACCTTCGACACCATTTTCCTGGATCTGGTCGCGGAGGAGAACGGGAGCAACCTCAAGGAGATCATGGGGCTGTTCAACATATTCCACCGGCTGGAGCGGGTGGCCGCCCAGGCAAAGAATATCTGTGAAGAGACGGTGTTTGCGGTCACCGGCGAGAGCAAGGCGCCCAAGGTCTATCGCATCCTGTTCCTCGATGAGGACAACGCCGGCCTGAGCCGGATGGCGGAGGCCATCGCCCGCAAGCGTTTTCCCAACAGCGGATGCTACAGCAGCGCCGGGCGCCGGGGCGGCGCGGCCCTGCATGCCGCCATGGCCGCTTTTCTGCGGGAGCACGGCTTCGAGCTGGATGACGCCCGGGGCCGGGCCCTCGATCTGGCGCCCCCCGAACTGGCCGACTTCCATGTCATCGTAAGCCTGCAGGGGGCGGTGAAGGATTATATCCCGGAGATCCCCTTCCATACCGTGGCCCTGGAATGGGATGTCGGAAGCCTCCCCGAGGCCCTGGATGAGGAACAGGCCCGCCAGCGCCTGGAGGAGCTGTACCGGGAGGTTGCCGTGCGGGTGCAGGAGCTGATGCAGACCCTGCGCGGCCGGGATGCCTCCTGAGATGGCCGGCGCTTCAGGGATCGGGGGGCGCGGCGATCACCATTTCGATCGCCGCAACCTGGACTGGTATATCGACAGGGCGGTCCAGGCCCTGGTGTTTCTGGGCGGCATCTCCGCCATCGTATTCATCATCGGCATCTTTGTCTTCATCACCAAGGAGGGGATGGGATTTCTGCTGGAGACCGTGGATTTCCAGGAGTTCTTCACCTCCCCCTACTGGTATCCCAGCGACGAGGATGCCCCGGAGTACGGCATCCTGGCCCTGATTGCGGGCACCGCCAGCGTCACCGGCCTGGCCATGGTGGTGGCCATTCCCTTCTCCCTGGGGGCCGCCATCTTCATCGCGGAGTTCGCCGACGGCAGGCTGCGGGAGTGGCTGAAGATCCTGGTGGAGCTGCTGGCCGCCATCCCGTCCGTGGTCTGGGGTTTTGTCGGGCTGACCATCATGAACCCGCTGATCATCGATCTGTTCGATGTGCCGGTGGGCCTCAATGTGCTCAATGCGGGCATCATCCTGGGCCTGATGGCCGCCCCCATCATGACCTCCATCGCCGAGGACGCCCTCAAGGCGGTGCCGGACCGTTACCGCGAGGCGGCCGAGGCCCTGGGGGCCACCCGCTGGCAGGTGATTTTCAGGACCGTGCTGCCCGCCGCCAAGAACGGCCTGCTGGGGGCCGTTCTGCTGGGCGTGGGCCGCGGTTTCGGTGAGACCATGGCGGTGCTCATGGCCACCGGTCATGCGGTCAACCTGCCCACCAGCGTATTCGATTCGGTGCGGGCCCTGACCGCCACCATCGCCGCCGAGCTGGGAGAGACCGCCGTGGGCTCGGACCATTACCAGGCCCTGTTCACCATCGGCATCTTCCTGTTTCTGATCACCTTTCTGATCAACCTCACGGCGGATCTGATCGTGCGCGGAATCCGGAAGAGCTAAACAGTGATTTCAACGCAAAGATGCCAAGGCGCAAGGAACGCCAGGAAGTCGGTGTTTTATCTTGGGGCGATATCCCTTCATGCTCTTCATGGCATATTAAGGCCCTGCCGGGCGAGGTAAGAAAATGTTTACCGCGACTGAACTCAATCGGAAAAACCGGCGTATCGAGAAGCTGATCCGCCTGCTGTTTCTGCTCATGACCGCCTTGCTGATCCTGCCGGTGCTCATCATCCTGGCCACCCTGGTCTATAAAGGCGGCTCGGTGATTTCCATCGACTTCCTGTTCACCGACCCCACCAACGGCATGACCGCCGGCGGCATCTTTCCCGCCCTGCTGGGTACTGTTTGGCTGGTCTCGGTGGCCCTACTGATCTCGGTGCCCCTGGGCGTGGCCGCCGCCATCTACCTGAGTGAATACGCCGCCGACAACTGGCTCACCCGCCTGATCAATCTGGCCATCATCAACCTGGCGGGGGTGCCCTCCATCGTCCACGCCCTGTTCGGGGTGGGGGCCTTCGTCATCTTCTTCGGCTTCGGCACCAGCATCCTGGCCGCCAGCCTGACCCTGGCCATCATGACCCTGCCGGTGGTGATCGTGGCCACCCGCGAATCCTTGCAGGCGGTGCCCCAGTCCTTCCGGGAGGCCTGCTGGAACATGGGGGCCACCCGCTGGCAGACCATCCGCCGGGTGGTGCTGCCCAATGCCGTCAGCGGCATCCTCACCGGCGTCATCCTGGAGGTGTCGCGCACCGCCGGCGAGACCGCCCCCATCATGTTCACCGGGGCCGTCTTCTTCAGCCCCTTTCTGCCCCAGGGCATCATGGACCAGACCATGGCCCTGTCCCTGCACCTGTTCGTGGTGTCCACCCAGGTGCCCGGCGTGCCGGAGAACCTGCCCTATGGCGTGGCCCTGGTGCTCATCGCCATGGTGCTGCTCATGAACAGCATCTCCATCGCCTTTCGCATGTACCTGCGGGGGAAGAAGAAATGGTGACGGAAATCCCCCCCGCCCCCTCTTTGCCAAAGGGGGGGGAGGCCCCGCTCAAGCTCGAAATCCGGGATCTGAGCATCGGCTACGGCGGCCGGACCGTCCTCGGCGGGGTGAACCTGGGCATCCATGAGCACGAGATCTTCGGCATCATCGGGCCGGCCAATGCGGGCAAGACCTCCTTCCTCAAATCCATCAACCGCATGGATATGTTCGACCCGGACATGCGGGTGGAGGGCGATATCCTGTTCAACGGCCGGGATGTGCGCCAATGGCGCAACGTCTACGCCCTGCGCTCCCGCATCGGCGTGGTGTTTCCCCTGCCGGTGGGGCTGCCCATGTCCATCTATGACAACGTGGCCCTTTCGCCGCGCCTCAAAGGCGTAAGGGAGAAGGCGGAGCTGGACGTCATCGTGGAGCGCTGCCTCACCCGCGCCGCCCTATGGGACGAGGTGAAAGACCGCCTGCATTCCCTCGGCAGCCTGCTCTCCGGCGGCCAGCAGCAGCGGCTCACCATCGCCCGGGCCCTCTCCCAGGAGCCGGAACTGCTCATGCTGGACGAGTTCTCCATCGCCGTCGACCCGGTGACCACCATGCGCATCGAAGACGTGCTCAAGGAGCTGAAGCAGGAGATGACCATCATCCTGGTGACCAACCTGGTGCAGCAGGCCAGGCGCCTGGCGGACCGCACCGCCTTCTTCCTGGAGGGGGCGTGCGTGGAGATCGCCGACACCGAGGATCTCTTCACCGGCCGGACCCGTGACAGCCGCACCAGGGATTATGTAGAGGGGCGGTTTGGATAAAGAACGAAACATGAATACCGTCACCAACGAAAACCGGGACAACCCCGCCATCCGGGCCAGCCGGCTGAACCTCTGGTACGGCACCTTCCAGGCGCTGTTCGATGTGGACCTGGAAATCAAAAAGGGCATGATCACCGCCCTGATCGGTCCCTCCGGCTGCGGCAAATCCACTTTCCTGCGCAGCGTCAACCGCATCAACGAACGCCTGGGCTATGTGCGCATCGATGGCTCGGTCGAGGTCCTCGGCCAGGACATCTATGCCCCCGAGGTGGAACTGGTGCAGTTGCGCAAACAGGTGGGCATGGTGTTTCAGCGCCCCAATCCGTTGCCGGCCTCCATCCGGGACAATGTCCTTTTCGGCCACAGGCTGCACACCAGAGGCCGCGTTTCCCGCGCCGAGCAGGATGACATCGTCGAACGGGCCCTGCGCCAGGTCCTGCTGTGGGACAAGGTCAAAGACCGCCTGGACAGCAAGGGCACGGCGCTTTCCCTGGAGGAACAGCAGAAGCTCTGCATCGCCCGGCTGCTGCCGGTCAAGCCCGGCATCCTGCTCATGGATGAACCCTGTTCCGCCCTGGACCCCAAGGGCACCGAGGCGGTGGAGGAACTGATCTGGGAGCTGCGGGGCCAATACAGCATTCTCATCGTCACCCACAACATGGCCCAGGCCCGGCGCGCCAGCGAGGAGTGCATCTTCATGCTCATGGGGAAGGTGGTTGAGCATGCGCCCACGGCGGAGATGTTCGTTACGCCAAAGCAAAAGGAGACCGCCGACTATATCGAAGGAAGATATGGGTGAGCCGCGACCGGAGTGACCTAACCCGCATTTCTCACCATATCTATAGAAATAGGCCTCTTTTTGTTGCATAAAGTAGGTGGAAACAAACACTTATCCGCAACAAGAGAAAGAGGCCTATGAAAACAGAGTGTACACCGAAACAGTTGGCATTTCAGTCCCTG